>NZ_JAUQOO010000014.1:0-177999 GCF_030580745.1 Pseudomonas serbiensis | reverse complement strand
CACCTTGCTCGATGGCATGAACCGTGTGGTGAAGGAGTTGCGGCAGGGCGCCGACGAGAACAAACCTGCCGATTACTTCCAGACCTACAGCGCGCTGTACGACGGCCGCGGGCTGTTGACCGAGGACTCCGAGAGTGACTGGCTGCTGGTGGAAGTCGAGGATGAGCCGGAGCTGCAACTGCGTGAACTGCCCCTGACCAACACCTATCAATACGATGACTGGGGTGAACAGCGCAGTATCACCGGCCCGGACGGGATTTCCCGGATTGCCGAAACGGATCCGATACGCAAGACCGTGCGTAACTGGGTGCAGAGCAGCGATACGCCAGCACAGATCAGTAACCTGACTGAAACCAAAAGCAACCGGTTCGGCAAACCCGAATGGTCCAGAACACTGGATGCTGCTGACATCCTTATAGGCCAGACGGATTATGCCTATGACGGCCTGGGGCGCTGTATCCAGAAAGTCGATGCGCTCAGACGCAGCACAAGCTTCGGTTACGACGCCCTGTCACGGGTCATCAGCACCACCCTCCCCGACCTGACCGTGATCGAAAAGGATTATGCGTTACACAGCAGCGATGCCTTGCCGACAAGAATCTGCGCTAGGCCAGACAAGGCAACAGAATCCATCCTGCTGGGTGAACAACGGTTCGATGGACTGAATCGCGCGACACACGTCAGCGTCGGCCCTCGTACCACCACCCTGGTCTACAAGGGCGGACAGATGCAGGTGGATGAATGCATCACTCCCGCCAGGCACTCCATTCATTATGAATACAGCCTGGGCCTGAGCGATCAGCCAGTGCGCACCATCGCCGAGAGTGAACAGGCCGACTTTACCTATGACTTCAAGACGGCCGCCTTGATGACCTCGCAAAACAGTCGCAGCCGCACCGAGTTCGATTACAACCTGAACGGCGGATTGAAAGCGGAACGCCGCGTGGAAGACGGAGTGACACGGGAAACCCTGCATACGGCTTCCTTTGGCGGACGGGCGTTGAGCCGCCAGGAGCCAGGCGGGCTGACGTCAGTCTATGAGTACGATCAGCTCGGCCGCGCCAGGTCAGTGAAACAGGGACAGTTGCAGGCCGGATTCACCTGGTCCAGCCTGGGTCGGTTGCAGAGTACTCTCATGACGGATACAGGCAGTGGCAACACGTTACAGACCAGCCTGCAATACAACGATCAGGGACAGGAAACCGAGCGTACCCTTGAACTGAGCGGCCACGATACCCGCACGATTACCCAGACATGGCGCAAGGACGGCAGGCTGACGTCCAGGCATCTGAAAACCGCCGACCGCTCATTGCTCGATGAAACCTTCGATTACGACGAACGCGGCCGCCTCGTGCTGCATGCCTGTACCGGAGAAACGCTGCCACAGGATCGTTATGGCAACGGGATCAGCGAACAACATTTCGATTTCGATGCGCTGGACAATATCACTGCAGTACTCAGCACCTTTATCGATGGCAGCACCGATCAGGCATTGTTCGGCTTTGCCATTGATGATCCGACGCAACTGGTCAGCATCACCCACACTCACCCGGACTACCCTGCCAGCATCACGCTGGATTACGACGCCGATGGCAATCTGTTGCACGACGAAAATGCTCAGCTACTGGCTTATGACACTCAGAGCCGCTTGCTGGGTGTAACCGCAACAGATGGCACAGCGGCAGCGCAATACCGCTATGACTCGCACAACCAACTGGTTGGCGTCAGTCAAGGCAGTCAAATCGAGGCGCTGCGTTTCTATCAGGGCGAACGCTTGAGCAGCAGTATTCAGGGCAACGAAACCACCTGTTATCTGTATGGCGACAATCAACCGCTGGGGCAGCAGACCCTCGGCGATGGGGCAAAGACCCTGTTATTCATGACCGACGCCAAGCAAAGCCTGCTCGGCGAAAGCCAGCAGGCCGATCTGCGCACGGCGGTGTACAGCGCCTATGGGGAACGCAGCAGTGACGATGGCATGCGTAACCTGCTGGGCTTCAATGGTGAAGTGCGCGATGAGGTCAGCGGCTGGTATCTGCTGGGCCGTGGCTACCGAGCCTATAACCCGATACTGATGCGTTTCCATAGCCCCGACAGCCTCAGCCCGTTCGGCGCTGGCGGGCTCAACCCTTATGTCTATTGCCTGGGCGACCCGATCGGCTTCGTCGACCCCACCGGGCATATGTCCCGTGGTCTGTTTCTGGGGCTCAATATCGCAGGCCTGGTGCTGGGGATCATTGGCACCGTTGCGACCGGTGGAGTGGCTGCGCCGGCATTGACCATGCAGTTCGGCCTGTTCGCAGTTGCCCAGACGGCGGGGGTTGCGGCGGTGGTGACAGGCGGGATCGGCGCTTATACCCCGGATACACAGGCCAAGAAAGCGCTGGGCATAACAAGCACTGTGCTGGGGATCATATCGACTCTGGCGGGTGCGGCTGCATTTTTTACGGGGAGGTCAAAGTGGGATTTCGCTAAGGCGGCAAGTACCGGAACTGATGATCTACCAAAGACTGCGCCTACCAGCTCAATGGATATAGGAAGAGCAATGCCTGTAGAGAACGTAGCGTCTGTAGACATGGCAACGCAGACAACACATGAATCAGGCCGAATACTTACCTTCGATAAACGAGTATGGAGGATATCTGGTGGCGAACTGAACGAATTGCCCAAACCGGGCATGGGCAGGCCTAACACTATACATGCCTCGACTCAAACACCGCCCCCCCCTCCGCCCCGAGTGGCTTTCAAACCACCGCCGCCCCCATCCCCCCGGGCAAGTACTCCAGAAGTCGAGATAGTGCCGCCCCCGTCTGGATCTGAAGCAGCAGTAAAATTAGTCCGTCCAGCCAAGCCCTCCACTGGACAGGAATCTCCCCGCGCTTCCACGGAGCTTATTGACAAGATCAATAGTGCAAGTGGCCTAGTGACATCTAACGGCAAAACACTTCATCCTGGTGATCTAATAGGAAAACTGAGAAAAATATAATCGTAAGCGTAGCCGGCCTGAAGACATCAAAAAACCGCCTCCCCCCTTGCGCCGAGGCGGTTTCACGATTCAAGCCACCAACGTCAACTCCAGCCGTCTGAACACCCTGTACGACAACCCGCCATCGAAACTCACTTCAATATATACCGAGAAGACCGCATTGAGTTTCAACTGTTCCAGAAACGAACGAACCAGCACGGCGTTGACTCTCTCTGCAACGATCTCACTTGAAGTTACCTCACGCGCCTTGAACATGTCGAAGTACAGATCGCCCCCCGTATTCTTGTCCACTCCCTCTGCCCGCATATTCATCTTTTGCTTCTCGGCCATAAACACCCATGCCCGGGTGAAGAAGTCTGCTCCACCGGCGGGTACTGCAGAAAGACGAAGTGTCTCCGGTGTCCCGCTTGCCTGTTCGCATTGTGGCTGGGGAAACCGGGCATCGGGAATCGGCAGGATGGTCAGCAGATACTTCCCGGACTCTTCAACCTTGCCACCCTGATGGGTCAAGGTGTAATACACCTCGACTTCTCTGCCTGAACCTATATTGCCGGGTACTGCGATAGCCGGTATTCCATACTCAAGACCACCCGCCGCGATGGGGGTAGTTGTGACGTGGCTGGCCTCGGGAGTAATACCGGTCCAGTAGACCGTGAGCAGGTCGGAGGGCTGCAGATCGATTTCCGAGGGGATGACCACCACGGCCCCATCCGTGACGAGCATCGGGTCCAGTGTTCCCTTGCCACCGCCTGCTGGCAGCGATTTCCTGACCGAAGGCATCAGCAACGGAATCGGCTGCGCATCCACGGACAGCAGTGCGGCGCGAGACAATACACTGAGGTTTCCGGCCCGGTCCTGAACTTCATAGGTCGCATACCGCTGGCCATCGCCACCGGCAACAATCACATCGCCATCGATTGCGATGTCCAGGCTCATATCGACCAGGCTCAAGGTCTTCTCACCCGCCAGCAGAGAACCAACCGGTGCTTGCTCCCAATACCAACTGATGGTGTCGCCGGGCCGATGGGGGGAATAGGTGGGGACAGTGGCCGGAAGTGTATTGTTGTGCTCCTCCAGATAACGGGCCGTGACCCTGTTACCGATCAGATCGGGAAGAAAAACCAGCGGGTCTTTATTGCCGGCAAGCGTGGCAGGAGTCCTGTCGATGGTAAGGGTGACGGGATCGGAGTCGTTAGTGTTGCCGGTTGAAAGCGTGACCTTGTAAAACAACTGGTGCGTACCTTCAATCAATTCAGCCAGAGGAATCTCCGCAAACAGAGTGTCTGGATCAGTGATGGGCGTCGTGAATGTCTTTACAGCCACTTCCCGGCCATCCCAGTTCAGCACGACCCTTTCATTGCGGCCCGGTGCTGGATCGCTTCCGCCCCATAAGGGAAATGTTACTTTCAGGTCTCTTTGCAATGCCGCCAGAGGCAGAAGATTGGTTTCTCCTCCCGGAATGTCCGGCAAAGTCTCTGGCACTACTGGCGGGCTCAAGTTCGCTAAAAAATCAGTCGCATCCATATCGCGTTTCTCCCATATAACCTGCCAGGGAATATAATCGGCCACACCCCTTGCGCGCAGACACGCAAGTTGTCGGCCTCACACTTCATGGTTTGGGTTCTGGCGGCGGCACTACGCACGTTAGATCCTCACCCGGGATAAGAAGCGAGACATACTGCTTCGCAGGCATTGGATTAGCCGGGACAGGCGTACCACCGCCCGCGGGTGTTACGGTATAAGTAACTTCCGTAAACCCCCTTTTGATCGGCAAGATATGATCAACGTAGGGTTCCACAAGAAACAGGAAACCATTGTCCACCTCCTCCTGCTTCAACGGCGGATGAACATGGGTAAATCGGGTAGCAGGAATGGCCGTGGTGCCATCGAGCTCATACCCCTGCCATACCGCAATCACCTCATCACCGACGGCTAGGTCTTTATCTGCTGGAATCTGCACCCTGAAACCAAACTTTGCAGTCGGATCGTTATAATCTTCCGAGCGCAGGGAAATGCATGAAAGCGTCCCGTTGCCCAGATCATCCACGAAGACATCGGGAAAAGTGGCAGGCTCGAAACTGATCCGCAAGACATCGACATTGACTGGCGTAGGAGGAGAACTCTGGGGGTTATTGCCGTTATCACTGTTGATGGTGTAATACATCGGCAGTGCCGGGTTATTGGCCTGGGGTTCAATGGCTGTCCAGGGAATGGTAAAACTGATCGGGTCCCCTGGTTTTTCATTTGCTACCGTGAACTCATACACCGGAGTTTCCTGAGTGCCCCAATACAGTTTCAATACCTCAGTAGGCAATACAGGCGTATATAACGTCGTGGTTGCATTAATGTCCTTACCGTCGTCGGAGGGTGTAAGGTGATCCTGCCCACCATCGGCCCCGGTCAGATGCACTTGCGCAAGTGTCGGATTAACGGGGTCGGGCTCATCGGGATTCCCCGGGCCAATGGTCGAAAAGTCAACATCGATACCCAGAGTCAAGGGTGCATCGGGGAATAACAGCGTCCCACGACTGACCTGGTAACTGACCTCCAAAGGTTTTTCGCCAGGCCCCAGATACTCAGCCTTCAGAGTCCCCCAAGGCACAGTGACATACACATCACGAGGCATGGACCCAGGCTCAACAGGAGCCAGATCAGTTCCACCCCATTTAACTCGAACAAGCGTACTTGCAGGATTATTGAACGCAGGAACAAGCACGGTGACACCCATATGCGCATCGGCCAGGTCCACCAATGGCCCTAATGGAACCTCCGGTGGCTGAAGATCGGCAGGCAGCGCCCCCAGCTGCACATCCACTACAGTAATCTGGGAAACGGCACTCACATTTCCGGCCTTGTCTGTCAACCAGTACACAACCAGCGTAGGGCCATTGACCTTGTCTTCGATAAAGGATTTCTGGATAGGAATTTTCCGGTCCGCCGGGATCACCACCGGGCCGAAAGCTGGGTTCGGAGCGTTAGGCGAATCTGGCATTCCCGGCCCCCAATACACCACGACCTGGTCCTCGTCGGTAATCCCTGGATAGTCCGGCAGCGTACAGACAAACTCAGTCACTCCCCCCGCAAAAGTCTCGTCAGTAATAAAGTCTGCCGGGACAATCAATGCCGTGGGGAATGCAAGGGCTGGATCCGGATTGAAATAAGGCGGAGTCCTGTCAATCGTAATAGTGAGAGGACTGGAACTGTTATTAGTCCCTTCGTTTGTAAAAATTTCGTATGCAATCGTGAATACACCCTCATGAGGGATATTATCATGCGGAATATTCTTCTCCAGCGGAAAATCAGTTGCGTCCAGCGGCCCCATGAATCGCTTTGAATTGACATAAATGATATAATCCTCACTATTAGTGAGTGTTAAAACAACATCTACATAACCCGTACTGACAATCGGAAGATGCCAATAAGGAATTTGCACATCAAGATCACCCACTAAATCCTTGACACGGAGTAACCCCGGCGGCAAGCCTGCAATAATAGCGCTTACCAGCGCAGGATCAAGCAAGGCATCCGGTGAGGGATTACCTCCCCCTCTCTTCACCTGTGAACGCATATACTCGCGACGCTTCTGTATGCCTTCCGCAATTTTATGAGCATTCGACATTTCACTCTCCTTGAGTTCAACAAAAAACCTGTATACATAAGGCGAGCAGGAATGATTCGTTCAAGAGCGGCCGAGCCTCCTGTTAACACCGCCCCTGCTCGAACACCATTAAACGCCCCCCGTGAAGAGTTGGATACTGTCAGAACTGCCAGTACCCGGCAGATGAATTAAACCTTCCGATATTCGTTTCACGAATAAAAAAGGGAAGCTTTCGCTTCCCTCATGATCCATGACAACCCTTACCAGTTATAACGCAACCCTATATTGGCACCCCACGGCTGCTCAAGTTTCTTGCCATTGCTGTAATCAAAATCGGCATGCAGTTGCAGGCGATCCGACATTGAAACGGCAATACCGGCACCCAGTTCACCTCGCGCCCCGGAAAGATCATTATTGAAGTCGTTGCCATTGATCTTTACACCATTGTCCTGAGAAAACTCATGCACGTAAGCGGCACGAATATAAGGCTGGGCAATCCGGCCCTCGCCCAGATCAAAATCACGACCTGCCGTAGCACCCAGCTTGCCGACCAGTGACCGGGTATCATCACCTTCAGCCCGCATGCCGTTGTCCAGAGAATAATCCTTGCCCTCAACCATCAAGCCTGCCAGTTGCGTGTAAGGCTCGACGAAATAGCCATCATCGAGCTTGATATGCTTGCCGAACTCGACGGAAGCCCCCACACCACTGTTGTCGTAATCGCCCTTCGACTCGGAACCATCACTCAGGCTGACATCGGCTTCATTACGAAAGCGGTTGAGCTTGAGAACACCGTCAAAGTAGTAGCCGCTGTCCTGATCGAGCCAGGTCGTATAAGCGCCGACATAGTAGCTGTTGACCTGCCCGGTGGTACCGCGATCAAGATTCAGGTCCGACTTGCTGTAACCACCCAGCAGACCGACCAGCCACTGCCCGTCACCCCATGGCAATGGGGCATCGGCACCAAAGGAAAGCCCTTGTTGTGTCTGTTTGTAACCGACATCGGACGCGGCCTTGGCGTCAAACTTGTTGCCATAGGTACGAATCCAGCCGCCTGGCTGCCCGCCCTTGAAACGCAACTCACCCATACGGCTGCGCAGGGTGGACAACTCGCCATACCACACAGTAGGCGCCGTATTGAACAATGCCAGTACCGCGCCAGTGCTCGAACTGACCTTGCCGGTATTGACCAGATACCAGTCGTTACCACCTTGCTGGCTGAGTTCATAAGTGTAGGTGCCCATATCTACCGGCCCGTTGAGCAACGAGAACTGTGCGTCACCACTGGCGGTATGCACCACATGCATGGACGAGTCGGCAAGCGGATCGGAACCGGTCGCCCCCACCAGCAAGGAGTGATTGCCGGTTGCAGTACCAGTCACATCGAGAAAGTCGACTTTGCCCTGGGAGAAATCGGCGTCCATGACAAAGGTGCCATTACCTGACAGATTGCCCACCGACAACCTGTAGAACGCATCCGGCTCACCCATCTTGATGAAGCCGCCATCCATGGTCAGGTTGCTGACCGTGGAGTCTTCAACCATCACCCACCTCGCAGCACTATTGATCGCCAGGCTGCTGAGGTTTTCAAGACGGCCCGTCAGAACGGAGTTATTGGAGAGTGCAACATTTGCAGTACTGCCCGCTTCAGCGATCACGTCGCCCGTCAGGGTGCTCTGGTCCAGGCTCAAATCCAGCTTGCCACTGTCAGTGACCTGAACATTTCCCGCAAGCGCACTGCCTGATACATCCATTGTGGCCGTAGCGCCATTGACCTCGAGAATATTCCCGTTCCCCCCCGTCAGACTTGAGCCGTTCTTTACAATGATGTTCGTCAAGTCAGTGCTGCCAAAAGGGGGATCAACAACGATTGCAGCACCTGTCTGCCCAATGACCTGGCTGTTGTCCAGTTCGATGAAAGGATTACCAGGGCCCGAAACATCACGACTTTGAGTGACGTTGATACCGTTTACGGCCCCGGAAATGACCGTACCGTTAGTGGCCCTCAACTCCCCGTTGAACATGTGAACCCCAACGCCATTGGCACCCGTGCCACTGACCTGACTTCCCGAGAGCGTCACAGTGCTCCCTGCCAACATATCAATGCCTATTTCATTTGCGCTCACGATAGTGCCATTCATCAGCGCATTGGCGGCAGTTACGCGCATGCCAATAAGTGCATTTGCCCCCCCGATACTGCCGCCAATGAAGTTCCCTGCACCGCCCAGAAAACTGATGGCAATACCTAAGATAGCCCCCTCACCCGTCACCTGCGTATCCGTAAAGTTCAGCGCACCGCCGTGCTCCACTCTTATATAAGTAGCCTTGGCACCATCGGCATTAAGCACCCCTCCATTCATGACAAACCACTCAGTCTTATAGTAAGTGCTATCGATATACCTGGGGCCTCCAATAACGGTTTCCGCCAGAGCGGCACCATGATAGCCAAATAACATCAACGGAGTAATCCACAGTGTTCGCAATGCTCTGCCTGAAGCAGCAGACTTCGACGAATTATAAAAAAACATGACTTATTCCTTCGTTTTATAAAAGCGACAACGACAATGCGTACGTCATCAACGGCGCCGAAGAATAACAATACAAAACCTATAATCATGTAGGACCTTTCCTAGAGGAATGTAGCCTTATTCCCACGAACAAAAGATAAATAAACGATGAAGAGCCAATCAATTCACAATAAAAAAAGCAGGCTTATCCCTTTCAAGAATAACTGAATCATTTCATTAACATTCTCTTCCTAGATTCATACAAGCTATTCAAATCAGCGATAAAGCACTTGTACATCACGACCTGGGACACGATGGAATTAGTTGTAAAGCTGCCTTTACAGTCAAATGATCATTTCCATCAAAATACTTCTTCAGGACAAGAATACAGCCCGTTTCCCAAACAGAGTACTAGGAGATACTGGCACTTGAGCCTTAGAATCACCCACCCGATACTGCCGACCGATTTCTGCGAATGCCGACCTGCACCCTTTACCCCTTGCGCTATTCATCTGACCCTGCTGAATACTTCAAACGGGTCCGTCACGCACCGGGCGCTGTGTTGCTGGACAGTGGTCGTCCTGAGGCGGATCGCGGAAGGTTTGATCTGCTCAGCGCATGGCCGCTGGAGCATCTGGTTGTAGAGCCAGGTGAATCCGGTACGGCATTTCTGCAACGATTGCGCGACGGCCTTGAGCGTCTGGGCGTTGCACAATTGCCCTCTGACAGCGAACTGCC
The DNA here is from genome assembly GCF_030580745.1 of Pseudomonas serbiensis. Lineage (NCBI taxonomy): Bacteria > Pseudomonadati > Pseudomonadota > Gammaproteobacteria > Pseudomonadales > Pseudomonadaceae > Pseudomonas > Pseudomonas serbiensis. The sequence continues at coordinate 168,170 of NZ_JAUQOO010000014.1, read as the reverse complement.
CTTTGCGGGTGGGTTGATCGGCTATCTGGGCTATGACTTCGGTCGTCGCCTTGAGCCGTTACCAACCCTGGCTATCGATGACCTGCAACTGCCGGATGCTCGCCTGGGCCTGTATGCCTGGGCGGTGATCAGTGATCATCAGGCAGGCACCACGCAACTGGTCTGTCACCCTGCACTGCCGGAATCTGAACGCTTGCGGTTGCTGGAGCTGTTTCAGCAGCCGGGCAGCGACTCGGTCCCGAGCGAGTTCCGCTTGAGCAGCCCGTTCCAGGCCGACCTCAGCGCACTGGATTACCGCACGGCCATTACCCGTATTCAGGACTACATCCAGGCGGGTGACTGTTATCAGGTCAATTTTGCCCAGCGCTTTCAGACTCGCTGCGAAGGCGACTCATGGACTGCCTACTGCGCTCTGCGCGAAGCATGCCCAACGCCGTTTTCCGGCTACCAGTCATTGCCCGACGGCGATGCGATCCTGAGCCTGTCGCCGGAGCGCTTCGTCAAAGTCAGCCATCGGGAAGTCGAAACCCGCCCGATCAAAGGCACCCGCCCACGGGGTCGCGATGCAATCGAAGATGAGGCCTATGCGCAGGAACTGCTTTCAAGCATCAAGGACCGCGCCGAAAACCTGATGATCGTCGATTTGTTACGTAACGATCTGGGCCGCAGTTGCACCACCGGTTCAGTGAAAGTGCCGGAGCTGTTCAGCCTGGAAAGCTACCCGAATGTGCATCATCTGGTCAGCAGCGTGACCGGCGAACTGGCGGCAGACAAGGATGCCCTGGACCTGATCGCCGGCAGCTTCCCCGGCGGCTCGATTACCGGTGCCCCAAAGATCCGCGCCATGCAGATCATCGACGAACTTGAGCCCACACGCCGCGCCTTGTACTGCGGCTCGCTGATGTACCTGGACGTGCGCGGTGAACTGGACAGCTCCATCGCCATCCGCAGCCTGCTGGTCAAGGACGGCAGCATTTCCTGCTGGGGTGGCGGTGGAATCGTGGCAGACTCCGATTGGGAGTCGGAGTATCAGGAGTCTTTTACCAAGGTGCGGGTGTTGCTCAGGACACTGGAGAACTTTATTCGCGACTGAAGTCGCTCCTACGATATGTGTAGGAGCGACTTCAGTCGCGAATGGATCTACAGCGACAGATCCCGGTTCGAGGCCTTGATGAATTCCTTTTTCAGGTCTTCAAAGGTATGCACCGCCGGGAACTGCGGGAATTCGCGAATGACGTTTTCCGGGGCATGGAACAGGATGCCTGCATCGGCCTCGCCCAGCATGGTGGTGTCGTTGTAGGAATCACCAGCAGCGATGATGCGGTAATACAGGCTCTTGAAAGCCAGTACCGACTGACGCTTCGGGTCCTTCTGACGCAACTGGTAGCTGACGACGCGGTCCGTCTCGTCGGTGATCAGCCGATGGCACAACAAGGTCGGAAAACCCAGTTGGCGCATCAGCGGCTGGGAAAACTCGTAGAAAGTATCCGACAGAATCACCACCTGGAAACGCTCGCGCAGCCAGTCGACGAATTCGACCGCGCCGTCCAGCGGCTTGAGGGTGCCGATCACTTCCTGGATATCCGACAGCTTCAGGCCATGCTCATCGAGGATGCGCAGCCGCTGCTTCATCAGCACGTCATAGTCGGGAATATCCCGAGTGGTCGCACGCAGCGATTCGATGCCGGTTTTTTCGGCAAAGGCAATCCAGATTTCCGGGACCAGCACCCCTTCCAGGTCGAGACAGGCAATTTCCACAGAACACTCCTCAATGGGATTTCAAGATCAAGCGAAGCGGCACTCTAGAGTCTGTTGCCATTTCAGCGCAAGCCGTACTGGCACAAACCCAGAACACGTCAGACAGGCCATTGAGCGATGGATTTTGTTACCATTGCCGCCATCACGAGCGCTTAAGCGCCACTCTTGTACCTAGGAAGCCGCCTGATGAGCCAACCCTTCGACGTCGCTGAACTCGCCGCGACGTATGCCAACAAGTCTGCTCAGGACATTCTGAAACTGGCCTTCGCACATTTCGGTGACGAGCTGTGGATCTCCTTCAGCGGTGCCGAAGATGTGGTGCTGGTGGACATGGCCTGGAAGCTGAACAAGAACGTCAAAGTGTTCAGCCTGGATACCGGTCGCCTGCATCCAGAGACTTATCGCTTCATCGAGCAGGTCCGCGAGCATTACAGGATCGATATCGAACTGATCTCCCCGGACCAGCAAAAGCTTGAGCCTTTCGTCAAGGAAAAGGGCCTGTTCAGCTTCTACAAGGACGGTCATGGCGAATGCTGTGGCGTTCGCAAGATCGAACCCCTGCGCCGCAAGCTGTCAGACGTCAAGGCCTGGGCCACCGGCCAGCGTCGCGACCAGAGCCCTGGCACCCGGAGCGCGGTAGCCGCCCTGGAAGTCGACAGCGCCTTCTCGACGCCCGAACGCACGCTGTACAAGTTCAACCCTCTGGCACAGATGAGCAGCGAAGAAATCTGGGGCTATATCCGCATGCTTGAGCTGCCTTACAACAGCCTGCACGAACGCGGTTTCATCAGTATTGGCTGCGAGCCCTGCACGCGCCCGGTATTGCCGAACCAGCACGAACGTGAAGGCCGCTGGTGGTGGGAAGAGGCGACGCAGAAGGAATGCGGGTTGCACGCCGGGAACCTGATTACCAAGGGGTGATGCCAATTCGCGACTGAAGTCGCTCCTACATCATCTGTGTAGGAGCGAATTCATTCGCGAAAACAGGCCCATCAATGCACAGGCAGTTCCACACCCTCGAACAGCTCTTCCAGCTCCTGTTTGTTGTGGCAGTGAATCGCCTTGGCCATGACTTCGCGAGTCAGGTGCGGAGCAAACTTCTCGATGAAGTCGCACATGAAGCCACGCAGGAAAGTACCGCGACGGAAAGCAATCTTGGTGATGCTTGACTCGAACAGGTCGCTGGCATCAAGAATGACCAGGTCACTGTCGAGCTCTTCATCCACTGCCATCCTGGCAACGATACCGACCCCCAGATTCAGGCGCACATAAGTCTTGATCACGTCTGCGTCCGCCGCCGTGAAAACGACCTTGGGCACCAGCCCGCGGTGGCTGAATGCTTCATCAAGCTTGGAGCGCCCGGTGAACCCGAATACATAAGTCACGATCGGGTATTCGGCCAGCAGCTCCAGGGTCAGCTTGGGTACCTTGGTCAGGGGATGGCCCTGAGGCACCACTACACAGCGGTTCCAGCGGTAGCACGGCATCATGACCAGATCACCGAACTGCTCCAGCGCTTCGGTAGCAATGGCGAAGTCAACGGTCCCGTCAGCCGCCATTTCCCCGATCTGCATCGGTGACCCCTGGTGCATGTGCAATGCAACGTCCGGGTATTGCTTGATGAAATTACTGATGACAGGCGGTAAGGCATAACGCGCCTGGGTATGGGTGGTTGCGATCGACAAGGTGCCCTTTTTCTCGTTAGAGAATTCCTGGGCAATTTGCTTGATGCTTTCGACCTTGCGCAGAATCTCGCCAGCAGTGGTGATAATGCGTTCACCGGCTGGCGTGACCCGTGTCAGGTGCTTGCCGCTGCGGGCAAAAACTTCGACCCCCAACTCGTCCTCAAGCAAGCGTATCTGCTTGCTGATGCCGGGCTGCGAGGTGTAAAGGCTCTGTGCCGTCGCGGAAACGTTGAGGTCGTGGTGCGCCACTTCCCAAATGTAGCGCAATTGTTGGAGCTTCATATGTATCCCTCAAAGCAGATAAACCCTAGGGGTATCAGCGACGGTATATAACTGGATTAATGGTCTGGTGAATAACGCTAGAACTTTTTATCACCTTTGAGAGGTAATCGCACGCTCGATTTCACTTAAACCATCATTTACACCCCCACCCTACCCCCGTCCTCTGTTCTGCATCATGGGCACCATGTAAACCGGTACATCAGAAAGCTGTAAAACCCTGGCGGCCGTACGACCTATCGGCGCGCCCTCTTTCGCCATATGGCTATGACTACCTAGCACCAGCAAGTCCACTGCCAGCTCGCGTGTCTGCTCAAGGATCACATTGCATGGCTCCCCTTGAACGACCCTCACTGCGCGGATGAAAGACAGGTCTTTATGACCTTCTCCTAGTTCTTCACGAAACCCGTCGAGCATCCTTTGCTCTATTCCATCCATGAATGTACTCACGCCCTTGCCGTGAAGGTCCTTCAACGCATCCTCCCCCAGGTAGCTCTGCAATACCGACTCGGCGAACAGACCCATGGGCTCGACAACATGAATGACGTAAAGGCCGGCATTGAACGTTCGAGCCATTGCCAGCGCATGTTGCACCACGTAAGGCGCATACAGACCGAGGTCTGTGGCATACAGGATCGAACGAATCATATAACCTCCCGAACAACCGGAATGACGGAGATTGATTCAGCTTAGCAGCGCACCCAAGACTACGAATACGGCTTATTGCGCCTTGTGCTGTCAAAGCTTTATTTCATTACTGATGCCGTGGGGAACATGGCCGGTAGCTACAACCTCCCGGGCCTTTTCGCAATGGCCGGGCTGATCGTCGAAGAAGACATCGGCCGCGAACGCTTCAAGAAAAGCAGACTTCTGCAAACCACCCAGAAACAGCGACTCGTCCAGACGAATGTCCCACTCGCGCAGGGTGCGGATCACCCGCTCGTGGGCCGGAGCAGAGCGGGCCGTGACCAGGGCCGTACGAATCGGGCAGTTTTCCTCGGGAAACTCGCGCTGCAACAGGTTAAGCGCTGCCAGAAACGGCTTGAAAGGTCCGCCGCGCAAAGGCTCACGCGCCGACTCGCGTTCACTGGCCTGAAAGGCCGCCAGCCCGCCGGTCTGGTAGATGCGCTCGGATTCGTCGGAAAACAGCACCGCATCGCCGTCGAACGCGATTCGCAACTCGGCACTGGCCGCCCGCCGTGCGCCACCGGAAAGAATGGTTGCCGCAGCGAATCCGGCATCCAGAGCGCTGCGTACGTCCTCGGCATGGGTTGAAAGAAACAGGTGGCAGCCAAACGCCGCCAGATAAGGATAGGGACTGCGCCCGCCGACAAAAGCGGCACGGGTGATATCCAGCCCGTAATGCTGAATCGAATTGAAGACCCGCAACCCGGTATCGGCGCTGTTGCGCGAAACGAGTATGACCTCGACCCGCGCCTTGCTGAGGCTGGCGTTGAGACTCAGCAGCTTTTCCACCAGCAGATAAGCGTCGCCCTGCTCCAGCACTTCGTCTTCATGATCGATCTGATACTGGCGATAGGCTTCGACCCCGTCCGCCATATACACCGCATGGCTTTCACGCAGATCGAACAGTGCCCGCGAGGAAATCGCCAGCACCAGTTTATGCTCATCACGGTCTGCCATGATCGCCTCCTTGTTGACTGATCGAATCAAACGTTTCGACGTCCGATGAACGCCAGAGACTGATAGAGCACCCTGACCCGCGACATGTCGTATCCAGCCTCCAGCGCGGCGGCCAGCGGCCTGGCATAGATGGCCTCCAGCTCCAGCGGTCGCCCCTCGACGAAGTCGTGGTGCATGCTGGGTTTGTAATCCGGCATCTTCCCGGTCACCTCGAACAGTTGACGAGCATACCCTTCGGGCAGGACATAGCCACAAGCCTCGGCGCCCTGCACCACCTCATCCATCAATGCCTTGATCAGTTCACGACTGCAAGGATCGACCATCAATGGCGTAGTGCTGGTCTGCAACAGGGCAGACAAACCGTTATAGGGCACATTCCAGACCAGCTTCTGCCAGCGGGCCTGCTGCAGATCGGCCATGGCATGGGATTCGACTCCTGCCCTCTGAAAAAGCGCCGTACATTCTTCGACCACTGCCTGACGGCTTTCCTGATCAACGGCCGGGCCACTGTGATACCCGACACTCACGGCACCAAAAGCCTGATGGGTCACAACCCCGGGCTGCGCACGATGCACGCAGATAAAACACAAACCACCCAGGAGGTGCAGACTCTCGGGCAGCAAGGGCCGCAACTGATCCTCCACTCCCAGGCCATTCTGCAAAAGCAGGACTTTGGCTCCCGGCGCCGCAGCCCGGGCAATGACAGGCGCAAGGCCGCCATTGCCGGTACTTTTGGTGCCCACCAGCAACCAGTCGCAAGGCGGCATGTCTGCAACGGAGCAATAAGCCTGGACCGGATTGAGCGACAGATCACCATGCACCGCACTGTTCACCTGCAGGCCGTTGCGAACCACTGCATTGAATTCACTGCGCAACAGGAAATGCACGTCAAAACCGGCACGCGCCAGCATCAGGCCATAAAAACCACCAATAGCACCGGTGCCGATAATGCCGATCCTTGGTCGTTGCGTATCACGGGTCATACTCATCCTCTCAATATCGTCTGCCTCATGGCAGTTCTGATTGTCCGCACACTATCCGATGCATGCCGACCGGTTGCAAATTCACGGCGAGAGCAAGCGGCTATCCTTGCTTCAAGTACTGTCTTTATTACAGCCCGACAGCCTCAAAGCCACGTTTACCCATTGTCGAGCAACAGGGTAACGCGCTAAGGTTCGGCTCCCCGATACGCTCAACCATGCTGAGCACCGCCGCAAGAAACACTGCGTGCGGCCAATACCCGTGACCTGATGAGTAACACGATGGCTGATTTACCGATTGACGACCTCAACGTTGCATCCAACGAGACTCTGATCACGCCGGATCAACTCAAGCACGAAATTCCTCTTACCGAGAAAGCCCTGCACACTGTAAGCCAGGGCCGGGAAGTGATCCGCAACATTCTCGACGGCAAGGATCATCGCCTGTTCATCGTGATCGGGCCATGCTCGATTCATGATCTGAAGGCAGCAAAAGAATACGCCGCACGCCTCAAGACTCTGGCTGCCGAACTTTCGGACACCCTGTATCTGGTCATGCGCGTGTATTTCGAGAAGCCACGTACCACCGTCGGCTGGAAAGGCCTGATCAACGATCCGTACCTGGATGACTCCTTCAAGATCCAGGATGGCTTGCACATCGGCCGTCAATTGCTGCTGGACCTCGCGGAAATGGGCCTGCCAACCGCTACCGAAGCGCTGGACCCGATCTCCCCGCAATACCTGCAAGACCTGATCAGCTGGTCTGCCATCGGCGCCCGCACGACCGAATCCCAGACCCACCGCGAAATGGCTTCCGGCCTGTCGTCGGCCGTGGGCTTCAAGAACGGCACGGATGGCGGCCTGACGGTTGCAATCAACGCCCTGCAATCGGTTTCCAGCCCGCATCGCTTCCTGGGTATCAACCAGGAAGGCGGCGTTTCCATCGTGACCACCAAGGGCAATGCCTATGGTCACGTGGTACTGCGCGGCGGCAACGGCAAGCCGAACTATGACTCGGTCAGCGTCGCTCTTTGCGAGCAGGCACTGAACAAGGCGAATATCCGTCCGAACATCATGGTCGATTGCAGCCACGCCAACTCCAACAAGGACCCTGCCCTGCAACCTCTGGTCATGGAGAACGTCGCCAACCAGATTCTGGAAGGCAACGAGTCGATCATCGGCCTGATGGTGGAAAGCCACCTGAACTGGGGTTGCCAGGCCATTCCCAAAGACCTGTCGGAACTGCAATACGGCGTATCGATCACCGATGCCTGTATCGACTGGGAAAGCACCGAAAAAACCCTGCGCAGCATGCATGCCAAGCTCAAGGGTGTACTGCCGGCCCGCAATCGCGGTTAACGGTCACGCACCAACGAAAACGCCGGGCATATGCCCGGCGTTTTTCATGGTGCTGGATGTGCCTTCAGATCTTGGCAGCCTGGCGGTGGTGGCGCTCCATGTAGCGCTCAACATACGAGCAGGATGCAATCACGGTGTACCCCATGCTGTCGGCATAATTGAGCGCATGTTCGGTCAGGGCAGCCGCAATGCCCCTGCCACGCAGCTCGTCCGGCACGAAGGTCCGGTAGAAATCCAGGGTCTGTTTTCCCAGGTCCATATAGGTCAGGTAGGCACGATGACCTTCAACGTTGACTTCAAATTGATGGCCAGTCTTATCATGGTGGATGGACAACGCCTCGCTCATCACTACTCCTCGCGGGTCTTGGATTTTGACCCCTACCTTACCGATGTTTTTCCGGCGAAGGAATATCTACGCCACCCCGTGCCTGCCTGGACACCGAGAAAAGAATTGCAGATCTCCAACAAACAGCACCTCCAAATAGTAGGCGTCCTTACAGAAGATGCTCAAGCCTATCGATCATAAAATGCATGTTCGACCCAATATTTACGGGCACGGTTGAACCAGTCCTCGCCGGATGTTGTCGATTGAGACGTCCATGAACATTGAAAGTCACCGCAGTCCTTTTAGATAACGAGCCTGCTCAAGAGCAAGGCGCGACATTGGACATGAAGTGGCCGATATGAAGCCACAGCACCCGGATTCCGGGTCATGGCGGCACGTGTCTTCTTGAGCCAGGCGTTCGTCAGAGCCACTGTCCCACGCTGACGCGGCAAAGTGGATAGTTTTTATACAGATTGCATGAGAAGTAGTACGGAACACTTTCAAAGCCAAGAATTTTATCCCTTCTTGCGCTTCGTCAGTTTACTTACTACAAACAATGGGTACTATGTACGCCGGTCATTTTCTCACTTTCGAGAGATGACTAATTTGAAGAAAAGTCCTTGAAGGGGAACACGATGAACAACGTTCTGAAATTCTCTGCTCTGGCTCTGGCCGCAGTTCTGGCCACCGGTTGCAGCAGCGTCTCCAAAGAAACCGAAGCTCGTCTGACAGCTACCGAAGACGCAGCAGCTCGTTCGCAAGCACGTGCCGACGAAGCCTATCGCAAGGCTGACGAAGCTCTGGCTGCTGCTCAAAAAGCTCAGCAAACTGCTGACGAAGCCAACGAGCGCGCTCTGCGCATGCTGGACAAAGCTAGCCGCAAGTAATAATCCCTCGGGATTGTTGAAAAGGCTGACCCGTTCGCACGGGTCAGCCTTTTTTATTGCCTGCGATTCAGCATGCAGGCCTTGACCAGCCCGCTCAGGCTGGCCAGGACTCAAGACAGCTTATTGAAAGATCACCGGGGCCTCGGCAGCCGCTGGCGCAGTGCCCGGAACCGCGATCTCGACCGGCATGCCATCTTCGGCAGCGACCACATCACGCACCAGATCCCAGTTCATGCGCAGGTTGTTGGCCAGATCCTCACGCTTGAGCAAGGCATTGATGACCCCGGTGTGCTTGTCGACCACAGACGGGTTGCCCTGATCGTCCAACGGGGTATGGGCTTCCAGATACACCTTGCCGCCACTGATACCGAACTTGTAGGGCTCGCTGATGATTCGCACCGTCGTGCCCACCGGCGCCATGTCTGCCAGTTCCAGCACGTTGTTGTTGTACATGCGGAAGCAACCGTGACTGGTGCGCATGCCGATGCCGAACTTCTTGTTCGAGCCATGGATCAGGTAACCGGACATGCCCAGCCCGAACTTGAACGGCCCCAGCGGGTTATCAGGACCGGCAGGCACGACGCTGGGCAGGATGTCGCCATCGGCCGCGTGCTCGGCGCGAATCGACGCCGGAGGCGTCCAGGTCGGGTTCGGCGTCTTGGCGATCACCTTGGTCACACCGATCGGCGACCCCCAGCCTTCGCGCCCTACACCCAGAGGATAGGTATGCACCACGTTCTGGCCCTTGGGGTAGTAGTACATGCGGTATTCGGCCAGATTGATGACGATACCTTCACGCGGACCCGGCGGCAGAATGAAGCGGGTCGGCAATACGATATCGGTGCCCTCGCCCGGCAACCATGGATCGACGCCAGGGTTGGCCGCGATCATCTCCAGATAACCCAGGTCGTACTTGGTGCCGATATCGGCAAAGGTATCCTCGTAGCGAGCCTTGATCACCTGAACCTGCCCGATGATGTCCTCTCCAGGCGCAGGCAATGGAAACTCCAGTGCATTGACAGAGCTGGCCACACAGAGAGCAGCAAGCGACAGACAGCGGGTAACGGCTGGAATGCGCGACAACATCCGGGGAAATCCTTCGGCTAAACGGCGAATGGGGAAAGTAATGAAGTGTACACCGGCGCTTACAGAACCGGGAGACAGGCGCAGGACAGAGACAGCTACAGTTCAGGCCAGATCGGATGCATCCCGCGCCGCTGAGCGTCGAGAATCGCCTTGCACAACGGGCACAGCCGCTCATCGGTCAAGGCCTGCTGCTCGACCCCCGACCAGCGTGGCTGCGCCGGAAGCAAGGTGCCGCACAAGGTACGATCGATGGAGCCGCCCAGCTCCAGCTGTCGCGCAATCAGATGCACCCTGACTTCCTGGCACGCGAACAGATCGAGCTGTTCATCGGGCTCGATCATTTGATAGGCATATAGGGACCAGGCGGGACGCGGCATGGGGGGCTCCAGATAGGGGGCGCCACATTAGCCGAAAGACCCCGCCTAGAAAAGCCTCAAAGCAGCGGTTTCAGGCTCGGCCAGACATTATCAAGCAGCATGGGTTGTGCCTTGGCGTTGGGGTGAAGCCCATCGTCCTGCATCAGCGCAGCCACACCGCCTACACCTTCAAGCATGAAAGGCACCAACGGGATGTCGGTTTCCTGAGCAACCTTGGGGTACACCTCGGCAAAGGCCGTGGTGTAACGAGGGCCGTAATTGGGCGGTATCCTCATCCCCAGAAGCAGCACCTTGGCACCGGCGCCCTTGGACTGCTGAACCATGCTCGTAAGGTTTTGTTGCAATTGGGCTGGCAGTTGCCCGCGCAGCCCGTCGTTGCCGCCCAATTCGAGAATAACCAGCTCGGGCTTATGCTCTGCAAGCAGCGTAGGCAGCCGCGCCAGGCCTCCGGCACTGGTGTCGCCACTGATCGACGCATTGACGACTTTATCGGTGTGTCCCTCGCTGCGCATGCGCTGCTCGAGCAGGCTGACCCAGCCGACACGGGTATCCAGGCCGAAAGCCGCGCTGATACTATCTCCAACGATCAATACCGTGCCCGCCACTGCCCCTTGTGACAGCAGCAACAAACCCAGGCCAGCACTTAAAAACCACGCACGCATCGGACTCTCCATGAGTGAAAGTATTCTCAGTGCTCAAAGCCTCAGTAAAGTGGTCCCCAGCACCGAAGGTGACCTGACTATCCTGCACGAACTCTCTCTGGAACTAAACAAGGGAGATACGCTGGCCATCGTTGGTTCCTCAGGTTCCGGCAAATCGACGCTTCTGGGCCTGCTGGCCGGGCTGGATCTTCCCAGTGCCGGTGCCGTGACCCTTTCGGGACGCAACCTGAGCCAGCTGGATGAAGATCAGCGCGCCAGGGTTCGTGCCGAACACGTCGGCTTCGTCTTCCAGTCGTTCCAGCTGCTCGACAGCCTCAATGCCCTTGAAAACGTCATGCTGCCCATGGAGCTGGAAGGCCGGAAGGATGCACGTGAAAAAGCGCGCAGCCTGTTGGAGCGCGTCGGTCTGGGCAAGCGCCTGACCCATACGCCGCGCCAGTTGTCCGGTGGCGAACAGCAACGGGTCGCGATTGCCCGCGCCTTCGCTGCCGATCCGGATGTGCTGTTCGCCGACGAACCGACCGGCAACCTGGACAGCCACACCGGCGAGCGCATCAGCGATCTGTTGTTCGAGTTGAACAAGGAGCGCAATACGACGCTGGTACTGGTCACCCATGATGAGCGCCTGGCCCATCGTTGCCGACGCCTGATCCGTCTTGAAGGTGGGCGTCTGGTCGCCCCTCTGGAGCCTTGATGGCACGCCTGCCCTTTGTTCGCCTGCTCAGCCTTGCTGCCCGACAACTGCTGCGCGATGCCCGCGCCGGCGAGTTGCGGGTGTTGTTCTTCGCGCTGCTGGTCGCTGTAGCCGCCAGCACCGCCATCGGCTACTTCGGCGCACGCCTCAATGGCGCCATGATGCTGCGGGCTACAGAATTCCTCGGGGCCGACCTGATCCTCGAAGGCTCAAGCCCTGCCCGCCCGGAACAGATAGAAGCGGGCGAGCAGCTCAAGCTCGACCACGCGAAAATCGTGCTGTTCTCCAGCGTAATCGCTACCGATAGTGGTATTCAGCTCTCCAGCATCAAGGCAGTGGATGACGTCTACCCGCTGCGTGGCGACCTGAAAAGCGCTCCCGACCTCTACCAGCCTGAACAGATCGGTAACGGTCCCGAACCGGGAGAAGCCTGGGCCGAGGCACGACTGCTGCCGGCGGTAAACCTGAAGATCGGCGACAACATCGATGTCGGCTCCAAGACCTTGAAGCTGACCCGCATCCTCACCTACGAGCCTGATCGCGCCGGCAACTTCTACAGCCTGACGCCACGGGTGATGATCAACCTGCAAGACCTTGCCGCCACCGGTGTCGTGCAACCGGGCAGCCGGGTCGAGTACCGGGAAATGTGGAGCGGGCCTCCCGAGGTTCTGGCGGCCTACCGTAAAGCCATAGAGCCAGGCCTTGAACCTCATCAGGAAATCAAGGACGCCCGGGACGGCAGCCAGCAGATCGGCGGCGCACTGGGCAAGGCCGAGCGTTACCTGAATATGGCGAGTCTGGTGGCCGTACTGCTGGCCGGTGTCGCGGTCGCACTCTCGGCATCGCGCTTCGCCGCCCGACGTTTTGACTCCAGTGCGCTGTTGCGTTGCCTGGGCCTGTCCCGTGGCGAAACCATGACCCTGTTCAGCCTGCAACTGGCGATCATCGGCCTGCTGGCCAGTTTGAGTGGAGCCTTGCTGGGCTGGCTGGCGCAACTGGGCCTGTTTGCCCTGTTGCAAAATCTCTTGCCGGCCACCGTACCCGCTGGCGGTCTGCTGCCCGCCGTTGCCGGGATCGGTACCGGTCTGGTCGCATTGGCCGGCTTCGCTCTGCCGCCGCTGGCAGCCTTGGGCCGCGTACCGCCATTGCGCGTATTGCGCCGGGACATGCTGCCGATTCCGGCCAGTTCCTGGCTGGTCTACGGCGCGGCCTTGCTGGCGCTTGGTCTGATCATGTGGCGTCTGAGCCTGGATCTGGTCCTGACCTTCGCCCTGCTGGGTGGCGGCATCGTGGCCGCGCTGGTGCTGGGCAGCCTGTTGCTGCTGGCGCTCAAGAGCCTGCGTCGCCTGCTTTCCGGTGCCTCGCTGCCATGGCGGCTGGGGCTGGGCCAGTTGCTGCGCTATCCATTGGCCGCAGCCGGTCAGTCGCTGGCATTCGGGCTGATCCTGTTGTCCATGGGGCTGATAGCCCTGTTGCGCGGTGAATTGCTCGACACCTGGCAGAACCAGTTGCCCAAGGACGCACCGAACTATTTCGTGCTCAACGTCCTGCCTTCCGAGAAAGAAAACTTCGCCCAGACCCTGAGCCGCCTGTCGACCCACTCTGCCCCGCTCTACCCTGTGGTGCCGGGCCGTCTGGTGAACATCAACGGCGAACCGGTCGGCAACTTCGTGACCAAGGACTCACGCGGCGAAAATGCGACCCGCCGCGATCTGAGCCTGACCTGGGCGGCCGATATGCCCGAAGGCAACAGGCTGACTGCCGGTAACTGGTGGGCACCTGCCACTGCTGCTGACGCCAAGCCTGGAGTCTCGGTGGAAGCCAAGCTGGCAGACAGCCTTGGAATCAAGCTGGGGGACAACCTGAGCTTCATCGTCGGCGGCCTGACTCGCGAAGCCGTGGTCACCAGCCTGCGGGACGTGAACTGGGATACCTTCCAGCCCAACTTCTTCATGATCTTCCAGCCCGGCACCCTCACCGACCTACCGACCACTTACCTGACCAGCTTCTATCTGCCGCCCGGCCAGGACAAGCAGATCGTCGAGCTTTCCCGTGCCTACCCGGCCATCAGCATCCTGGGCGTGGAAGCCCTGCTGGCTCAGGTGCGCAGCATCCTCGATCAAGTGACCCTGGCGGTGCAGTTCGTGCTGCTGTTCGTGCTGGCAGCCGGCATTGCCGTGCTGTTCTCGGGCTTGCAGGCGACTCTTGATGAGCGTATCCGCCAAGGTGCCTTGCTGCGCGCCCTGGGGGCCGAACGCAAGCTGCTGATCAAGTCTCGCCGCATCGAGTTCGGCCTGCTTGGCGCAACCAGTGGCCTGCTGGCCGCGCTGGGCTGCGAACTGGTCAGTCTGGTCCTGTACCGCTACGCCTTCGATCTGGCCTGGCAACCGCATCCATGGCTGTTGTTGCTGCCACTGATCGGTGCCCTGCTGGTGGGCGGCGCCGGTGTGTTCGGTACACGTCGCGCCTTGAATGCCAGCCCGCTGACGGTGCTGCGCGAGGGTTGAGCCTTTCGCGAATAAATTCGCTCCTACACAATCTGCGTAGGAGCGAATTTATTCGCGAACATTATTGGCCGTAAAAAATCTCATTGATCCACCACAGCACCTCTCCGCCAGGTGTCTGCACCACCGCCTCGTCGCCCACTTCCTTTTTCAGCAGCGCACGAGCCATGGGTGAGTCGATGGAGATGTAGTCGTTGCGACCGTAGATCTCGTCATACCCCACGATCCTGAATTTCTTGATCTCTCCCGCCTCGTTTTCAATCTCGACCCAGGCCCCGAAAAAGACTTTGCCTTCCTGCTCGGGGGAATAGGCGACGACCCGCACATCTTCAAGCCGCTTGCGAAGGTAGCGAACCCTGCGATCAATCTCGCGGAGCAGTTTCTTGTTGTACTGGTAGTCGGCATTTTCACTGCGATCCCCCAACGACGCCGCCCAGGTGACTTTGCGGGTGGTATCGGGACGCTTTTCTCGCCACAGGTAATCCAGCTCCTTTTTCAGAGCCTCATGACCTTCCGTTGTAATGATGTTTGTAGGCAAAAGAGGAATCTCGCAGGCAGTGTTTGCAGCGGGGGTAGGGAAACAGAGGGGCATGATAGTAGAAGTTGCAGGCTGCAAGCTGCAAGCAAGAGCAGGAAGGAGTAGGCCTTTCAGTATTTGGTTACTGAAAGGCCTGTGGGAGTTATCGGGATAACTGGAAGCGGCTGACCACGGTGCGCAGTTCGCTGGCCAGTGATGACAGTTCGTCCGCCGTCACTGCGTTATCGTTCACACCGTCCATGACCACCAGACTGCTGTTGCGTATGCCTATGACGTTACGGTTGATGTCCTCAGAAACCGAGTGCTGTTGTATGGCTGCACTGGCGATCTGGGTATTCATGCCAACGATTCCGTCCACGGCTTCGTTGATCTGTTTAAGGGTGCCTGAAGCCTGCTCAGAAGCATCGAGACAGGCATGGGCGCGGTCCTGACCGGCTTTCATCTGCTGCACGGCTTCGTCGGTAGCGCCTTGCAGTTGCTGAATGATGCGGCGGATTTCCTCGGTGGAGTTCTGTGTGCGTGAAGCCAGAGTGCGCACCTCATCTGCCACCACGGCAAAGCCTCGACCCTGCTCACCCGCCCGCGCTGCTTCAATGGCCGCATTGAGGGCCAGCAGGTTGGTCTGGTCAGCGATGGTGCGAATCACTTCGATCACGCCGCCGATTTCCATGCTGTGGGTGGCCAGGGCTTCGACTTTCTGGCCACTGATTTGCACTTCATTGACCAGTGCTTCGATGGTTGCACGGGTTTCACCCATGACTTGCAGGCCTTTGGCCGAAGCATTACTGGCTGCTTCGGCGGCACTGGCAGCACCTTCGGTGTTGTGCGCCACGTCGGCCACGCTGGTGGTCATTTCGTTGATCGCCGTGGCGACCTGCTCCGTCTCGGCCTGCTGGGCATCCATGGATTGCTTGGCCTGGCTGATCGAGCGCTCCAGACGTTGCGCGGACTCGGAGACGGAATGCGAACTGCGCTCGACCTGGCTCAAGGAATGGGAGAACGCTTCGACCATGCTGTTGAGGCCAGTACCGACATCACCGATCTCGTCACGACTGCCTACTTTTACACGGGCAGTGAGGTCGCCCTGAGCGATGCGGGCAGTCACGCTCAGCAGTTCTTCCACTGCGCTTCGCAGAGCACTGTAAATACCGGCAAAGGCGTACAGCAGCAAGACGCCGAGAACGACGAACAGGCCGATAAAGAACATGCGTTCATTGTTACGATCCTGCAGGCGGGTGGCGAGTTGGTTCTGCAGCGAAGCCTGCATCTGCTCCTGCGCCTTGTAGAACTGCGCGACCACGGCATTGCCACGCTCACCCAGAGTATTGGCGTTTACGTTCGAGCGCTTGCCCGGGTCCAGATAGTCCATCAGGTCACGACTCAGGCTTTCCAGGTCGTTGATGGCCAGGGTAACGGGTTGCTCCACCACATCGGTGAGTTCCGGCTCTTCGCGACGCAGCAGCCGCAGGCTCTGCTGCAACTCCTGGCGAATCTGCGCTTCCTGCTTCATCAGGTTCAGGGCAAAGGCGCGGGTAGTCTCGTCAATCTGGCGGTCGGCACTGAAACCGTTGGCCAGGCCGCGAATCTGGCCGACCACGTTGATTTGCCGAGGCAGGCGCAGCGTGCTCAGGTCAATCAGAAACAACGAGCCATAGTCTTCGTCCAGAATCATTCCGGAGGTGGCCGAAATGTAATAGATAAAACCCAGCACCCTGGTCAACTGGTCGTTCCAGGCACTGAAGATCGTCAATGGATCCCCACCGTTCTTGGCTCGTTCGATCAATTCACGGGTATCGGCACGCAACTTCTGCACCCGGTCAGCGGTTTCCAGATCCTTGCCGAACTTCCCGTCCAGGATTGTCAGGTCATTGAAGGCCTGCTCGAGTTTATCGGCATTGCGCGCGACATCGGCCTTGGCATTCTCGTTACCGCTGAGCATGCCGTGGGTCAACGCACGTTGCATCATGGACAGACGCAATACGGGGGTCACGTCCAGCAGGTACTTCTGGCCTACCTGTTCATGACTGAGGGTATCGATGCTGGCGTTGAGCGTCTGCATCACCCGGATACCGAGAAAAAGCAGAGGAATGAGGACAATCACGCCAAGAATAAAAAACTTTATGGGGAAGCGGACACGGTTTGTAACGTAAACGGCAGGGCTCAATATGTTCATCAGATTCTCATTCACTATTTTTTAGCGACAGCCGTTCAGGGCCTTTTTTGAGACGATCCCTTTCTCGTTGTATTGGTGTATTTATGCGAAAAATCGGTGCGTCAGGCTTTGTACGAAAAGTCGGAGAGATGCGATCAGACATGGCAAGGACATGCGATGAGTGGCCTGGGTCACGCACTGGTTCCAGCGTTGTAAAACGCTGTCAGGGATTTGCACTACACGACTGGCTATCGACTGAAGCACAGAAAGCTTCAGGCCAATCGAGTTTTCAGCGGATGGAAGGTCACGGATTGCACAATCGCAACCCGTTTCGGGAGGGCTTGAATAGCGAGAGAGAACGGCGAGTTGCAGTGTTTCTCAGCCGAGGGTGATAAGCCCCTGACGGGCAATTCGCGTCAGATCACGGATGACCTGCTCGACGTTGGCGGTATCCGGCGTCTGGATCACGGCCAGGTCGAACTGGTCGTTGGCATAGTGAGCCAGCGATTGGGTCGTATCAGCAAATTGAATAAGAAAGGCACAAGAGCCGCCGCGACGCCGTGGCCAGCCGTCCAGATAACGCAATAACGTCGGCTGATGCGAACCACCCAGCAGGATTTTAGGATTCTTGCGGGACAGCACGGTAGTGATCGGGGACAGGCGAGCGAGGGGGCGCAGGTTGTTCATGGTGTCTTGTCTCAGCCTCGGATGGTCCGCTGGGCAGCGGTGGGAGGCAACACCGAACCAACGTTTTAGCGGTATTTCGACAAGGTCTGTGCCTTGCCTGGCGCCCCGCAAGTAGTTGTTAAATCGGCGCCTGGTCAGCATCCTAGAGAAGCCGCTGGCTAATTGTCAAATGCCATCAGCAAGAAAGGCCCGCCTTTCACAAGGCGAGCCCTTCTTGATGCGCATGCCGCTCTTCACTTGGCGATAGCGCGATCCACCGACAGTTTGCCTGCGCCTTCGATCAGGATTGCGATAGCGCCGCCGAGCAAGGCCAGTGCGAACTCATAGCCATTGTTGGACATGAACAGGCCATTGCCGATGTGTACCGAGAAAATCGCTACCAGCAGCAATACCGCCAGGCCCAGTGCCGCCGGGCGGGCCAGCAGGCCGATCAGCACGGCCAGGCCACCGAAGAACTCGACACTGCCCGACAGCAGCGCCATCAGGTAGCCCGGATTCAGGCCCTGGCTTGCCATGAACTGCGCCGTACCTTCCAGGCCATAACCACCAAATGCACCGAACAGCTTCTGGCTGCCGTGAGCGATGAAGATGATACCGACGATGATGCGCAATACAGTCAGGCCATAGCCAGCGCGAGTGGAGAGTACAGATTTGATGGTTGCGTTCATGGTGAGTTGTTCCGTTACTGATTAAGTGGGAGTGGCGCCATCATAATCAAATCAACCAATATGAAAATCGCAAAAAACGCTGCATAACAATCGAATTATTCGATCTATCTTCTGATGACGTACTTTTCAGACCCCTCTTTCTCCAGCGCTCCCCTTTCCCGATCAAACGCCAGGTAGTACTTGTTCACGCTGTTCACGAAGCTGACTACACCAGCGCCACCCTGCTCCATGGCGATGCGCTCGGTCTGGAAGAACCACTGATTGGGATTGAGCCCGCGACGACGCGCCTCTTCACGCATGCTCTGCACCCGCTCCGGCCCAAGGTTGTAGGCCGCAAGGACAAAAGCCATGCGCTCACGCTCATTGACCCTGGGGCTGGCGAAATACTTGCTGCGGATCAACGCCATGTAACGCGCACCGGCCTGTACGTTCTTGTCCGCATTCTGGATATCGGAAACACCGACCCGCTTTGCCGCCGACGGAGTGATCTGCAACAACCCCGTGGCACCGCCACTGCCTTTGGCCTGCGGGTCCAGCTTCGATTCCTTGAAAGCCAGCGCTGCCAGGTCCAGCCAGTCCATATTCTGCGCGTCGGCATGGCGTTGCAGCATGGGCCGCAGTTTTTCCAGACGCTGAAGATTGGTGCGCACCAACGGGTTGTTGACCCGATACATGTTCTTGTAGGCCTTCTCGAAGGCCACGTCCTGATTGGCGGAAGGCTTATAGGTCTTGAGCAAGTCATCGATGCTGGCACGCAGCATGGCTGCGTCCTGGCGCACGAACCAACTGATGTCGTCATGGGTGCGCAGCGTCAGGTTTCGGTCCAGACGCAACCTGGGCATGACCCTGGCCCAGCGTTCGGCAATCGGCTGCTCCACCAGTGTCAGGGGATAGATACCCGCCTGGACCATCTCCAGTACATCTTCAACGGCAAGACTGGGATCGACCCACTCGATTCGCACCGGCGCCAGCTTGCGCAATGCCAGCTGCTGATTCACTTGATGCAATGCTTCATCGGCCATGCTGCCAGCGGGCAGGCTCAGGGTGCGCCCTGAAAGCTGATCGACATTCTTGAAGCTGCGCCCGCCCCTGACACCCACCAGAATCAGCGGCACGTCACGGATGATCGGTTCGCCGGCATTGATACCCTTGGCGCTGGCGGTATCGAGCAGTTCACCGGGCGCGACCAGATCACCCTCGCCACGCTGCAAGGCGGCAAGCAGTTGATTCTTGGCTTTGGGGATGACCTTGAAGGTCACTTTCTGGCCATTGCGTGAATGACCATTGAGGTATTGTTCAAACGCTTGCAGGCGTTGATATTCAATGCCGATTTCCTGCCCCTTGACGTCTCCCGAACTGTTGCGGCTTTGATTGACCAGCACCCGCAGCACTTTACTGCTGCGAATTTCCGCCAGATCCCGAACCTGGGTTTTATGCTGCGCAGCCTCCGGACCGGCCTGACGGGCAGCCGCTGACAAAGGCGACAGCGCCATGAGGCAAACGATAGGCAAAAGCAGGGCTCGGACGGTCATTCACTCTCCGGGGAAATGCCAGAAAAGACAGAAAAAAGGGTTGTTCAAGGAAGCGCTATCACTAAAAACGTTAAACCTTTCGGCCTAACCTGCTGAATGCATTGCATTTTCTTTTTATTACCGAAGCTCTGATATCCTCGGCAGCCTTCGGCTGGAGGTAGCACCATGCAACTCATCGACATCGGCGTCAATCTCACCAACGCAAGCTTCGACTCTCAGCGACAAGCGGTCCTCGACCGGGCCTACGCTGCTGGCGTGTCGCAACTGGTCGTCACTGGCACCAGTGTCGAGGGCAGCGAACAGGCCCTGGAGCTTTGCCATGAGCTGGATGAAAGCGCCTTGCAACTCTTCAGCACCGCTGGCATTCACCCCCATTCGGCGAGCGATTGGACACAGGACACCGAACAAAAGTTGCTGGCCCTGCTCAAGGAATCTCGCGTGCGGGCAGTCGGTGAATGCGGGCTGGATTTCAACAGGGACTTCTCGCCTCGTCCCCAGCAGGAAAAGGTTCTTGAGGCCCATCTGGCCATGGCGGTGCAGTTGCAACTGCCCGTGTTCCTGCATGAGCGTGATGCCAGCCAGCGTCTGCTGGAAATCCTGCGCGACTACCGTGATCGCCTGCCTGCGGCAGTGGTTCACTGCTTTACCGGCGAGCAACGCGCACTGTTCAGTTATCTGGATATGGACCTGCACATCGGCATCACCGGCTGGATCTGTGACGAACGTCGTGGCACCCATCTGCATCCACTGGTCCACAATATTCCTCGTGGTCGCCTGATGCTGGAAAGCGATGCGCCTTACCTGCTGCCGCGCAGCCTGCGGCCCAAACCGAAAAACGGTCGCAACGAACCGGCCTATCTGCCCGAAGTCCTGCGGGAAGTGGCTTTGCACCGCAACGAGAGTCAGGATGACCTCGCCAGCCATACCACAGCCTGTGCGCGTAATTTCTTTCGCTTGCCCGATTTCGAGGCTTCAGTGAAAGAAATGTGATGTTACCTTGACCCGCATCAACTGTTTGTTTAATGGCTAAGGCATCGTGATGGCACCTTGCTGCACATCTCTAACGATCAACCAAAAGAAGACCACTTATGGGCTCATTGCTTAGCAACCTCTCACTGAAGTACAAGTTCTGGGCCGTTAACGCGGTCGCTTTCATCACCACCCTGCTCTTGGTGGTGTACGCCGTCGAGCTGGAGCAACAGGCTCGGCAGGAAACCGCCAAAGACGCCGCCCAGGCGCAGGCCCGCCTGATTGCCGCATGGCCCGCCGCGCAGCCTTTGCCCTCCTCCGTCAATACCCTGGTCTACGCGCAGGGCCAGACACCCAGCCTGAAAAACCTGCCATTGCCCGAGCTGAGCAATGCAACGGATTGGGTCACGCTGGACAAACAGGCAGGCGAACAGTCCGTGATCGGCGCACAGGTCGTCAGCCGCGCCGACGGTCAGCGCATCGCCGTACTGGCCGTGGCACCTACTGCCGTGCAGGTGCTCAAGGATCGCTTTGCCAGCTACGCCATCGCGGTATTCGTGCTGATGATTGCGATGCTCTGCGCCTCGCAATTGCTGATTCGCTTCATCCTCACCCAGCTCAACACCCTCAAGGATGTGATGTTGCATGTGGAGAAAAGCGGCGACCTGTCTGCCCGCGTCCCCAATGGCAGCGACGATGAAGTGGGCCAGATGGCCAAGGCCTTCAATGCCATGCAGGCGGGCTATCAGCGAGTGGTCAATACCGTTTCGCAGACTGCCACACGTCTGGATGAAGGCGCAGCTCACCTGGCCTCCGGCATGAAGGATGTGCGCCACGGCATGCTCGGCCAGCAAAGCGAAACCGATCAGGTCGCCACGGCGATCAACGAAATGACCGCCACGGTCCATCACATTGCCCAGCACGCCAGCACCACACGGGATCAGTCCCAGACCGCAGACAATCTTGCCGGTGGTGGCAAGGCCGTGGTCGATCGTGTTCAGGTTTCCATTGCCGGGTTGTCCAGCGGTGTGCAGCAGACCGCTCAAATGATCCAGCGCCTGGCCGAAGACAGCCAGAAGATCAATGGCGTGGTCAACGTGATCCACAGCATTGCCGAACAGACCAACCTGCTGGCACTAAACGCGGCCATCGAAGCTGCACGCGCCGGGGAAATGGGTCGCGGTTTCGCGGTGGTTGCCGACGAAGTTCGCAACCTGGCCAAGCGTGTGCAGACCTCCACCGACGAAATCACCAGCATGGTTTCAGATCTGCAAGCCGGAACCCGCGATGCCGTGGACTTCATGCAGGACAGTTCCTACAAGGCCGACGAATGCGTGCAGCAAGCCCAGGAAGCCGGTGAAGCGCTGGCCGCCATTGCCGGCGCCGTGGCGCAGATGCGCGAAAGCAATACCCAGATTGCCGTCGCAGCCCAGCAACAAAGCCAGGTGGCCGAAGAAATGAATCGCGCAGTGGTCAGTATTCGCGATGTCACCGAACGCACCGTCACCCAGACCGTGGACTCGGCTTCCACCAGTGACGATCTGGCCACTCTGGCAGGTGAACTGAGCAAGGCCATCGGCCAACTCAAGCTGTAAAGGCCTATCGCACCGATAGTCAGGCTTGGCTCGCAGGCAAACGGAGCCAAGCCTATTCTTCACACATTGAAATATGTATTGAAGAGGACAGCAGTATGGGCAAGCGACTCCCCAATCTCCCCGCCTGGCAGTGGCGTGGCTATGCCGACAACCATCAGCACCCGGCCAATCTTGTCCTGCACCTGATTGCCGTCCCGCTGTTTATCCTCGCGGTTCTGTTACTGCTCGATGGCATCTTCTCGCTGAGCTTTTCCTCGATTGCCATCGGCATCATCGGCCTGATCGCAGCACTGGGCTTCCAGCGTCACGGCCACTCGCTGGAAGCTCAGGCACCCGAGCCCTTCAGCGACAGGAACGATGCAGTAAAACGTCTCCTGACCGAACAGTTCGTGACCTTCCCCCGCTTTGTTCTGAGTGGCGGATGGTGGCGCGCCTGGAAGCAAAGGCATCGCAAGTAATTCCTGCGCACCTCCAGGGCTTAGCCGAAAACCGTCACAGTCTGTCGGCTGATCGCCACCAACTCACCATCAGGTGCCCACAGCATCGCAGCGGTATGGCCATAGCCATCGCGGGCATGTTCGATCACTGCACGGTAGCTGCACCAGTCGAGTGTGTTCAAGGCGGGTTGTGGCTGGACGAATTCAATGGTCCAGGTCAATGAGCTACCGGGCGCGGGTTTGCTCAAGTGCGGCAAAAGTGCAGGAGGCCAGGTATCGACCATTCCAAGAATATGCGCATGCGTCAGCGGCTCGGATTCGCCATCAACGCGAAAACGTACGTAACCGCCAATGGCTGGCGACTTTGTATTGCTGAACGGCAAACCACCCAATGCCCAGCGTAACTCCATGAAGCGCAGATACTCAGGCATCATGCCACTGATGAAAGGCAGCGCCGGGCAATGCTCCAATGACTTGAGTTCAGGGGCCGGGTCGGCCTCGACCGCAATCACCGACTCACGCGGGGCACCAAAACTGCCCTGCATCAGGGTCATTACCTGCCCGTTCTGCACCGCTCGCCCCAGCACCTGGCTGACCGCCTTGCCCTCACGCAATATCTCCACCTCGAAAGAGATCGGAATCTCTGGCTCGGCTGGCCCGACAAAGGTGATCGCCAGGGAACGTACCGGTCTGTCCTGTGGCACGCGGGCGCTCATGGCTTCGTATTGCAAGGCTGCCATCAGCCCGCCAAAACAGGCACGCCCCTGGGACCATTGAGCCGGGATAGTGACAGACTGAGGGTTGTCGCGAACCGCGTTGAGCAGGTCAGAAAAATTCATGGGCACCCCGGTGTAGGAAAAAGCTGACTGAACAGGATCTTAACGACCCCGTCGCCCGCTGACATACGCCGTATCGGCCATATTTGCGGCCTGAATGACACAGATACCCATAATCAGAAACAATCTTTGGCCAACCGCTCCAATGCCACTTCGGCTTTACGCTCGGCCCGCACGATACCGATCTGCCAACCTGCAATGCAGGGCGCCAGATCCGCTTCTTGTCCGGCCTGCGCCAGCCATTGCAAATGATCGTGCCAGTTACCCAGTTCGCTTTGGGCAGCCTTGAGCCTGGCTTGCAACTTTTTGGGCTGATGGCTGAGTTGCGGATAAGCCTCGGCGGCGTAACGCACGCGCTTGATGAGCAAGCGCAGATCGTGACGGTCATGGCCCGGATCAGCCATGGCAACGCGCAGCTTGTGCCATTGCTTATCCATGCGTTTCTCGATGGTCTTGCGCAGGTCACCCAAACCACCCTGACGCTCCTGCATGCGCAGCATGGCCGGGAACTGATCGAGCATGGTGAGCAACCGGATCAACTCCGCAGACCTCGCCACCTTCGGGCAGGCCTTTTCCAGATATTCATCGCGCTTGCTGGCCGCTTCGCTCAAGCCTTTTTTCGCAAGAAACGCAGCCAGTACCTGCATGTCGCGCAAGGGCGTCGTCAACTGGCCAACCGCCTTTGCCGCCTCCTCCAGCGGCTCGACACTCGACAGCTCGCGCAACGGACGCAACACACTGCGCAGACGACGTACAGTGGTGCGCAGGTCGTGCAGCGCTTCACTGTCGGTGGATACCGCCACACGTGCCTGGCACGCAATCAACTTGACGTCCAGCGCAATGACTTCGGCGATCAGATGATTCACCATCGACGACATGCCTACCCCCTCTGAAAAAACGGTTTATGAATGATTAATGCCGATCAGCCAAGGCATACCTGTGACTTGTGCAGACTTTATGGGAGGGGCCTTGGCCGCAACGACCTGCTTACAGACAACACATTTTCAGCGCCTGAAACCGGGCTGTCGCGGCCAAGACCCCTACCACGGATTGTGACCCCAGCCACCCGTTTTTTTGAAATCAGCCTCTTGACTGATCGGCATCAGTTTATGAATGACTGCCCTTCACGGGCGCCAGACGCCATGGCAAACGACGGCGCAATTGCTTGAGGCACCGACGCAGTTCGCTCAGCGACGCCCCGCTTGCGCCATATCGCTGAGCCTGAAACTCTGCAACGAATGCTTCGATGGCATCGGCATGACGAGGGAAAAACAGCACGGCACGACGACAGAATGCCTCGGCGCCCTCGCCCGGCAGACGGTGTAACCCATGGCGCCCCAGCAAACGCTCGAACGCCTTGAACAGACGAAGCTGCGAATCGCTTTCCCGTTGCCAGGGTTTGAACAGCCACAAGGCTATCAGTGCCAGAACCCCCAGCACACCCCCTACGAAAACCGGCACCTGAAAACCCGAGAACCAGCGGCCCAGCACCTGCAATTGCTGCTGTCCCTGATAACCCAGCACCCAGCGTTGCCAGCCGTAATTGAGGTTGTCCCAGCTCAGGCGCAATGAGTTGATCCAGGCCACGTCCCGATAACGCAACGCCGACATGGGCGAGTCCTGCAGAAACGCCTCATCGGCAGCCAATGCCTGTTCCAGTCCCTGTTCGATACGTTCGGGCGCCACGGCAGCGGTCGGGTCGACACTGCGCCAGCCAACATCCGGCTGCCAGTATTCGACCCAGGCATGGGCATCGAACTGGCGCACGGTCAGGTATTGCCCGCCAGGATTCAATTCGCCGCCCTGATAGCCCGCCACTACACGCGCCGGAATCCCCGCCGCCCGCAACACAAAGGTCATGGCTCCAGCGTAATGACCGCAGAACCCCCGCCTGCTGACGAACAGGAAATCATCGATACTGTCCAGGCCCAGAGGCGTTGGCTTGAGGGTGTAATGAAAAGACTCTTCGCGAAAATACCGCTGCATGGCCTCGACCAATGCATCGGGCTTGGGGTAGCGGCGCAACAGATCCCTGGCCCACTGCCTGGCCTGATCATTGCCCTTGGCGGGCAGTTGCAGGTCCTGACGCTGAATGTTCTCGCTCAATTGCGCATCACGAACCGACAGTGGCCATGAGGTCACCGCGAACATCAAGGCCTGATCGACCGGACGTCTGCGCTGCAAACGAAAATCGCTCATCTGGCGCACCTCGGCCAGATTCGTTTCGCCGACATCAAGGCTTGGCAGCCACGGACGCCCGCTAGGCTCCATGACGATGCTGTAGGTCAACGCATCGCCGCGCTTTTGCCACTGAGGAATCTGGATCGTCTGGGCTCGCAACGATTGCGACCAGCGACGGCCATCGAACTGTTCAAGGGTCAGGCTGCGCCAGTACAACTGATTGCGCGCCGGCACCGGCGCTTCGAAACTGGCACGAAACACCAGGGCTGGCGACTTGCTCAGCTCGGTCAGATCACCCGGCGACATGCTGTCCGACAAGCCGGTAACCCCTTTGTTGCTTGGCTGCGGCAGCGCCCACAACGGGTCAAGACGCGGGAAGAACAAAAACAGCAGCAACATCAGAGGCAAGGCCTGGGCTATCAACTTGAAGCTCAGCTTCAGGCTGTTGACGGGCTTGCTGGCCAGATCCGACTGCTGCAAGCCGATCAGCGCCGCCAGCAATGCTGTAATCGGCAACAGGCTGAACAGTGCCCAAAGCAGGTTGTCCTCAAACAGATAACCCACCACCACACAAAAGAACCCCAGAAAGATCAGGACCAGTGCATCGCGACGGGTCTGGACTTCAAGCATCTTCAGCACGAATGCAGCAATCAGCAGCGCCGCCCCCGCATCGAGCCCCACCAGGCTGCCACGCGCCAGATACACGCCTGCGGCCGTACCGACCAACAGGCCCGATTTGACCCAGTTACCCGGCATGCGGGCTCGCATACGCATGACCTGGACGCGCCATGCCATGCACCCCAGCCACAACAGGATGATGGATACCGGCAGATGAGTGATGAACGGCAGAATGACCAGGGCCTGGGCCAGTAACAACCAGATCAGGCCGGGACGCGGGACAGGTTGCCCGAGGCTGATGCTGTTCATGAGCGGTTGCCGAACAGCGCCAGCTCGCGCAGGCAGGCCTCGCGATGGGCGTCGCTGCTGTCCACCGCCGACAGGAAACCCGGCAAACGCAGTGCAAACGGCTGTTGGCGTTGCGACAGCTCCAGCACCCAGTAACACAGGCGCGACAGACGCTCCTCGATGTCGCCCCCCAGCGCCATGAAATCCAGACACAGCTCATGGCCGCTCAGGTCGGTGAAATCCTTGACCAGCAGACCCTGACCTCGGGAATACGCCTTCCAGTGCAGGCGTCGGCGGTTATCTCCAGGCTGATAGCTGCGCAACCCCTGATAATCATCAACCCCCGCGCCCTGAGTCGCCTGACCATCGTCCTGGGCATGAGGCTGCACGCCCTGAAGCAGCGGCATTGCGCCGGGTATCGGGCGAGGGTAAATCAGGACGCTCTGCTCAAGATCAAGCCAGCTCCATGCCCGGAAAATCCCCAGCGGGAAGACGCTATCGACGCGCAATCGAGGAGCACGCAGCCAGCCTCGGGTTTCGGCGGGCAAGGTCAACTCGACTTCCGTCAGGCCTTCGGCAGACACGTCGCTCTGCTGTAAGCCTTGCGCATCCCATCCCAGGCCAATCGCATGATGGGCATAACCGGCGCTTTCCAGACGCAGGCGTAATTGCACCGGTTCACCGACAAATACCGAACGTGCCAGACCGGCACTGAGCACCAGCCCGCCAAGATTGCGATAGGTATGCAGGATCGCCAGTATTCCCACCGACAGCAGCAGAAAGGTCAGGCCGTACGCCAGGCTGTTCTGGTAATTGATCGAAACCAGCAGCATCAGGAACACCACGAACGCGAAAGTGGCACCGGTACGGGTCGGCAGGATGAAAATGCGCCGATGATCCAGTTTGATGCGCGCCGCCGGAGGAATCCGCCGCCCCAGCCAGCGCTGCCAGAGCGGTTTGAGCTGTTGGATCAAAGCACCGGCACCTCGCGCAGCAGCCACTGCACCAGCGCCCCGCCGCCATGACCGGTCGGGTCGCTACGCTCGCGAAGACGATGACCGACCACGGATGGCAGCACCGCCTGCACATCCTCGGGGATCACATAATCTCGCCCCAGCAACAAGGCCCAGGCCCGCGCCGCTGCCAGAATCGCCAGGCTTGCACGCGGGGAAAGCCCGTAGGCGAACTGCGGCTGACTGCGAGTGGCGTCCACCAGACGCAAGACATAATCCACCAGCGCATCGCTGACCCTCACCTGCCGCGCCTGGGCCTGTAACAGGCCCAGTTCGGCATGGTTGAGTATCGGCTGCAGACGCGGCATCAGCTCACGCCTGGACTGCCCCAGCAACAGGGCTTTTTCTGCTGCGCGGGCCGGATAGCCCATGGAAATGCGCATCAGGAAACGATCCAGTTGCGACTCGGGCAAGGCAAAGGTGCCACCCGAACTGAACGGGTTCTGGGTAGCGATCACAAAGAATGGATCGGGCAACAGTCGCGTCGCGCCCTCGATGGAAACCTGACCTTCCTCCATCGCTTCAAGCAAGGCGCTCTGGCTTTTGGGTGTTGCCCGGTTGATTTCATCAGCCAGCACCAGCTCGGCGAAGACAGGCCCCGGATGAAAGGTGAACTGCCCGGTATCGCGATCGAACACTGAGGTGCCGAGAATATCGCCGGGCAACAGGTCCGAGGTGAACTGGATACGCTGATAGCTCAAGCCCAGTATCCGGGCCAGAGCATGGCTGAGGGTGGTCTTGCCCATACCCGGCAAGTCTTCGATCAGCAAATGACCGCCACCCAGCAGACACGTCATTGCCAGACGTACCTGCCCCTCCTTGCCCAGAACCACTTCATTTATGGCACTGAGACATGCATCGAGTTTTCTGCCCATCTGAAAGCCTCTCCAGGCGACTGCTTACAAGCCATTGGGACTGCAAACGATGCCATACGCACAAACACTTTACGGTTAGCGTAGGCCTTTTCGCCAGAGGAGAGAGGAGAATTGCTGCGGGAGATGTGAGATGGTTGTTCGCGAATGAATTCGCTCCTGCCGACGGCGCCAGAGCGGATTCATTCGCTAAAGCAGGATCAGCGACCTGCTCGGGACTCACGAATATAGAAACGTGCTTTCTCGGCCTTTTGGGTACAACCTTCAAACGCCTCGAATTGTTGCTGGGTCTTGGCGCCGGTCAATAGCGACAAAGCCTTGGAGTAACTGACCGTCCCGGCAAAACCCTCGGCCTTGGCCAGATCCAGCTCCTGCCAGGCACTGTCGAGCTGACTGGCGCAGCTATCCCGATACCCGGTCTTGCCGGCGCAACCTGCAAGGACCACGATGAACAATGGCAAACAGATCCAGGCTTTCATGGGGTGTTACCTCAGAAGTAAAAAAAGTGTGTGCGACTTTGACGATACTTGCCACTAAAAGTGCCGTAAGCAACTGTTTTCATTGCATGGCATTCTGCATTACCCGGTCGTGGATCGATACAAATCAGGAGCGATCTGATGAAAAAACGAATAGCACTGGTGCTGGGCTCCGGTGGCGCTCGTGGTTATGCCCATATTGGCGTGATCGAAGAGCTGGAACGGCGCGACTATGAAATTGCCTGCATTGCAGGCTGCTCGATGGGGGCCGTGGTGGGCGGTATCTATGCCGCTGGCAAGCTGGAGCAGTATCGTCAATGGATCGAGAGCCTGGATTACCTTGATGTGCTGCGTCTGGTGGATGTGAGTTTCCGGCTGGGGGCGATTCGCGGCGAGAAGGTTTTCGGTCAGATCCGCGACATCGTCGGAGAAATCAATATCGAGGACCTGCGTATTCCCTACACAGCCGTGGCGACCGACCTGACCAATCAGCAGGAAATATGGTTTCAGGAAGGCTGCCTGCATCAGGCCATGCGGGCTTCGGCGGCAATCCCGAGCCTGTTCACCCCGGTCATGCAGGGTGGCCGGATGCTGGTGGATGGCGGTCTGCTCAATCCGTTGCCCATCGTGCCCGTGGTGTCCAGCCACTGCGACCTGATCGTGGCAATCAACCTCAATGCAACCAACCAGCAGCAATATCAGCTACCCACGATTGAACGTCCACCAGCCGTGAAAAAGCGTTTTGACTCGCTGATCAGCTCACTGGGCTCACGCCTGCCGTTTCGTCGCAAGATCGAGACGGCCGATGGCGAGTCGAACAGCCTGAAGCCTGCATCGGCACTTATCGGCAACCCCTGGCTGGGCGAGGAGTCCGCCGACCCGCTGAGTCAGCAACCGGCAGCCGCGCCCCAGGCATCGGGTGCCCCTAAATCCGCCAGCGGCTCGGTCATCATCGACAATGTGGGGCCGGCCTCATTGCTGGACCTGATCAACCAGAGTTTCGAGGTGATGCAGACATCCCTGGCGCAATACAAGATCGCCGGTTATCCGCCGGATATTCTGATCAACGTTCCAAAACGGGTCTGCCGGTTCTTCGAGTTTTACAAGGCACCGGAGCTGATCGCGCTGGGCCGTGAGATTGCCAGGGATACGCTTGATCGATATGAAAACGAGCACGGGTGAAAGATCACCCGCCGCCATGTGTTTGCGGATGATGTAGGAGCGAATTTATTCGCGAGACGGCATTTCAGGCGAACCATTTTCTTTGGATGTATCGGCCTCTCGCGAATGAATTCGCTCCTACTGGGTCAGGCGCTCATCAGGCGGTATCCGACACCCGCTTCGGTCACGATAAAGCGCGGGGCGGTAGGGTCATCGGCCAGTTTCTGGCGCAGGTGCCCTACCACGATCCGCAAATAGTGGCTGTCCTCGGTATGAGTCGGCCCCCAGATATCCTTGAGCAATTGCTGCTGGGTGATGACCCGTCCCGGATAACGCGCCAGTTGCGCCAGCACCGCGTACTCCTTGCGGGTCAGCGATACCTCGACGCCCTCAAGCAGCACGCGCCGATAGGCCAGGTCCACCGTCAGCGGGCCGATATTGACTGCCGCTTCCGGTTTATCACCGGCCGGCACCTGACGCAGCAACGCACGAACCCTGGCCAAAAACTCCTGGATACCAAACGGTTTGGTCACATAATCGTTGGCCCCGGCATCCAGCGCCTGGACCTTCTGCACTTCGCTGGCACGTACGGAAAGCACCAGCACCGGCACACTCGACCACTCGCGAAACTCGCTCAGCACCTGTTGACCGTCCATATCCGGCAAACCGAGGTCGAGCACCAGCAAGTCAGGCTTGCTCAGCGCAGCCTGGCTCAGGCCGTCGGTGCCGGTTGCCGCTTCAAGTACTTTGTACCCCTGCGACACGAGGCTGATGCGCAGGAACTTGCGGATCTGCGGCTCGTCGTCGATCACCAGAATGGTCGCGGTCTGACTCATGATGTCCCTGGGTGTGCAATGGCCGAGTGGGCCATAAGCCTAACGTAAAGCGTCCTCAAGACAACGACTCCGTTTCTGCTTCAGGCTGGGCTTGCAGTGGCAGGTGCAAGGTGATGCTGGTTCCCTGCCCGTCAATGCCCGCGCCGACGCTGACACGTCCGCCATGGGCACCGACCATGCCCTGACAGATCGCCAGCCCCAGTCCCGTGCCCTGCCCGCCACGATCACCACGGGCAGCGGTGTAGAACATGTCGAAAATCTTCGCCCGCTCGCTCTCGGGAATCCCCGGCCCCTCATCGCTGACCGCAAATACCAGTTCGTCGCTCTCCACCGTGACCGTGACCTGCAAGCGGCCATTGAGTGGCGAAAACCGCGCTGCGTTCTCCAGCACATTGACCAGCGCCTGCTCGATCAGCGCGGCATGCACATACAGCAGCGGCAGTTCGGCAGACACCTGCGCTTCGACCTGCAAAGGCGCCATGACCGCGCGCAAGCGACTGAGGGCACTGCCGACGATATCGCCGGGCGAAACCCAGTCACGCGCCAGCTTCAATGCGCCGTGTCCCAGCCGGGTCATGTCCAGCAGGTTCTGAATATAGCGATCCAGACGCTCGGCCTCGTCCCGCGTGCCTTCCAGCAACTCGCGGCGATCCTCCAGAGAAATGGCTTCGCCCAGCGCCAGCAGGCTGTCGATACTGCCGCGCATTGAGGTCAGGGGCGTGCGCAAGTCATGGGACACCGAAGCCAGCAAGGCGCTGCGCAGTTGTTCAGTTTCACCATGCAGACGCGCCGCTTCCAGATCCTCGGCCAGTCGCGCACGGGCCAGCGCCTGAGCCAGCGGCTGACTGAGAGCGATCAACAGACGGCGACGCTGGGCGGTGAATTCCTGGCCGTCGCGAGGGCACACGCCCAGCAAGGCCAGCGGCCCGTTTTCACCGGACAATGGCCACCACCACCAGCGACCGGACGGCAAGGTGCCGGTGCCATAGCCCGCCGCCTGATCATGCTGCCAGGCCCAGTCTGCCGCTGCACGCTCCGGTTCGGACAACGGAGCAATATCGTCGCTGAGTTTCCAGCCGCCCTGCCCGTCACGATCCAGCAGGCAGACTTGCAGTTCTTGCCAGCCATTCAAATGATGCTCGGCGGCACTGAGCACAGCTTGCCGATCCGTCGCGGCGGTCATCTTGCGGGACAGATCCAGCAACTCGCTGGTCTGCTCCTGAGTGTCGCGCAGGGCTTCCAGTTGCCGGCGCTGACGAGCAGCCAGGTTGCCGGTCAGGGCAGACATCAGCAGGAAGAACAGCAAGGTCAGCACGTCCTCTTCGCGCTGGATGGTCAGGGAAAAACTTGGCGGCATGAACAGAAAGTCATAGGCCAGGAACGACAACACCGAGCAGGCCAATGACGGCCCCACACTGGTACGGATCGCTACCAGCAGGACGGCGGCCAGAAACACCAGCGAGATATTCGGCAAATCCAGTACGTTCGACACCGCCCAGGCCAGGGCACTGGCCAATAATGTCGCCATCAGGGCCAGGAAGTAGTCGAACCACGGCGCAGAGCGGGACGAGCGAACCCGTGGCTGATCCGGCAGCGGCTCGCTGTCCAGCACACTGATTTCAAGGCCATGGGCTTCGCGTAACAGACGCTCGGCAACGCCACCGCCGAACAACCGACGACGCAAGCGCGGTTGCGACTGACCGACCAGAACCACGCTGGCCCGGCGCTCGGCCGCATGCTGAATCAGGGTTCTGGCCACCTCGCCGGCGCGCAATTGCACCACTTCACCCCCAAGCCGCTCGGCCAGTTGCTGGGCTCGCTGCAAACGGGCGCGGGACTGTTCGTCAAAAGGCCGGCCATTATCGACATGCACCAGCGTCCAGGGCAGATGCCGACGCTGCGCAACGCGGCTGGCATGGCGGACCAGACGCTCGGCATGGATGTCGCCATCCACACAGACCAGCAACCGACCGCGTACGGCTGGCGCGTCCTGCCCCAACTGGCGGTAGCCTTGGGCAAGGTCGTTATCGACCTGTGCCGCAGCCGTCTGCATCGCCAGTTCGCGCAAGGCCGTAAGGTTGGTCTGGGTAAAGAATGCATCGATGGCCGCCCGCGCCTGTTCCGGCACATAGACCTTGCCGTCGCGCAGGCGCTCCAGCAGTTCACGGGGCGGCAGGTCGATCAGCACCAGCTCATAGGCCTCCTGCAACACCCAGTCGGGCAGGGTTTCGCGCACCTGCACACCGGTAATGCCGCGCACCTGATCGTTGAGGCTTTCCAGATGCTGGACATTGACGGTGGTGTAGACATTGATACCCGCCGCCAGCAGTTCCTGAATGTCCTGCCAGCGTTTGGCGTGGCGACTGCCCGGCGCGTTGCTGTGGGCCAGCTCGTCCACCAGCGCCAGTTCCGGGCGCTGTTTGAGCAGGCCGTCGAGATCCATTTCCTCCAGTGTCACGCCCCGATATTGCGAGCGCAGCAAAGGCTGTTGCGGCAAACCGCCCAGTAACGCTTCGGTTTCTGCGCGACCATGGGTTTCGACCACACCGGCAAGCACCCTCACGCCCTGACGCAACTGGCCATGGGCGGCCTGCAGCATGGCGTAGGTCTTGCCGACGCCGGGCGCAGCGCCCAGAAACACTTTCAAACGCCCACGCCCGGCTCTGGGCATATCGGCTAACAAGGCATCGGCACGGCCGGAATCACTCATGGTTGTTACTACTCACTCAAAGTTGTGCCTGATGTTGTGCAGACGTTAACTGATTCAGGCCACGATTCAAGTTCAGCACATTGACCACCGGAGGGCCAATCAGGGAACGCTCGGTATTGGCCTCGATCAGGGCCTCTACCTGCGCCAACGGCAGTTTGCGCGCCGCCGCGACTCGTGCGGCCTGATAGGCCACGGCAGACGGCGGCAGGTGCGGATCAAGACCGCTGCCGGAAGTGGTCAGCAAAGCCAGAGGCACCGCGCCCTGCCCCGAAACCGCCAGTTTCGCGGCATCGTCAGTGACCCGCGTCGCCAGAGCCGGGTTGCTCGGTGACAGATTGCTCGCGCTGCTGGAAACCGTGGCGAAGGCACCGGCCGAAGGACGCGGCTGGAACCATTCATCACCGCTGAAGGCCTGGGCAATCAGTTGCGAACCCTGCACCTTGCCGCTGGCGTCGTACACCAGGCTGCCATTGGCCTGCTCGGGGAAGGCCACCTGAGCAACACCTGTCACCGCCAATGGATAAGCCACACCGGTCAGCACAGTCATCAATACAATCAGGCTCAAGGCCGGGCGTAATACAGTGGACATCATCAGTTCCTCATAGTGAGTTGCAACGCTTTTTGTAGGAGCGAACTTGTTCGCGAAAGCGGTATTCCATACAGCATCGGTCTTTCGCGAATGAATTCGCTCCTACGGACTGGGTCAGTTACACCAGCCCCAATCCAACCAGCAGCATGTCGATCAACTTGATGCCCACGAATGGCACGATGATCCCGCCCACGCCATAGATCAGCAGGTTGCGGCGCAGCAGATGAGCCGCGCTGGCGGCCTGGACCCGAACGCCGCGCAGGGCCAGCGGGATCAGCAACACGATGATCAAGGCGTTGAAGACGATGGCCGAGACAATCGCGCTTTGCGGGCTGGCCAGTTGCATGATGTTCAGCACGCCCAGTTGCGGATAGATCGCAGCGAACAGGGCTGGCAGGATCGCGAAGTATTTGGCGATATCGTTGGCGATGGAAAAGGTCGTCAGCGCACCGCGCGTCACCAGCAGTTCCTTGCCGATCTGCACCACATCCAGCAACTTGGTCGGATCGCTGTCCAGATCGACCATGTTCGCTGCTTCCCGTGCCGCCTGGGTGCCATCGTTCATCGCCATGCCGACGTCCGCCTGAGCCAGTGCCGGTGCATCGTTGGCGCCGTCCCCGCACATCGCTACCAGACGCCCTTCGTTCTGCTCGGCGCGAATACGCTCCAGCTTCTTCTCCGGCGTCGCTTCGGCCAGCACATCGTCCACACCGGCTTCGGCGGCAATCGCCGCAGCGGTCAGCGGGTTGTCACCCGTGACCATCACGGTGCGAATCCCCAGCTTGCGCAGTTCGGCGAAGCGCTCACGAATGCCCGGCTTGACCACATCCTTGAGGTGGATGGCGCCCAGCAGTTTCTTGTCGACACACACCAGCAATGGCGTACCACCGGTCTTGGCGATCTTGTCGATTTCCCGGGCCAGAGCCGCAGGCAGGTCGCGACGTTGCAAGTCCACGAA
Source organism: Pseudomonas serbiensis (assembly GCF_030580745.1). Taxonomy (NCBI): domain Bacteria; kingdom Pseudomonadati; phylum Pseudomonadota; class Gammaproteobacteria; order Pseudomonadales; family Pseudomonadaceae; genus Pseudomonas; species Pseudomonas serbiensis. Next base: position 132,814 of record NZ_JAUQOO010000014.1, on the reverse strand, counting down.
GGCCAGCAGTGAATCCACGGCACCCTTGCGGTACTGGTGGCCCTGATAATCCACGCCAGACAAACGGGTTTCGGCGCTGAAAGGCACAGCCGTCAGTTCCGAAGGTTTTGGCTCGGTAATCGGATGCAGGTTACGCAGGTATTCGACGATGGATTTGCCTTCGGCGGTGTCATCGGCCAGCGACGCCAGCAAGGTGCCGTCGCTCATTTCCCTGGCCGTCACGCCTGTGGCGGCGTACAGCGCACTGCAACGACGGTTGCCGAAAGTGATGGTGCCGGTCTTGTCCAGCAACAGCACATGCACATCACCGGCCGCTTCCACTGCACGCCCGGACTTGGCGATGACATTGAGGCGTACCAGCCGGTCCATGCCGGCGATACCGATGGCCGACAGCAGGCCGCCGATAGTGGTCGGGATCAATGTCACCAGCAGTGCCACCAGAAACACCAGCGGCAGGCTGCCACCAGCAAAGTGGGCGAACGGCTGCAAGGTCACGACCACCAGCAGGAAGATCAAGGTCAGGCCGATCAGCAGGATATCCAGCGCCACTTCATTGGGCGTCTTCTGGCGTTTGGCACCTTCGACCAGGGCAATCATGCGGTCCAGGGTCGATTCGCCGGGGTTGGTGCTGATCTTTATCAGCAGCCAGTCGGACACCAGCCGGGTATTGCCGGTCACGGCCGAACGGTCGCCGCCGGACTCACGGATGACCGGAGCCGATTCACCGGTAATCGCCGCTTCGTTGACCGCTGCAATCCCTTCGATGACTTCACCGTCGCCAGGAATCATTTCCCCGGCCTCGACGCGCACCACATCGCCTTTACGCAAGGCGCTGGCATTGACCATGCTGAACGCGCCGGACTCATCGCGACGCCGCGCCTTGAGCCCTTCGCTGCCCGCCTTGAGGCTGTCGGCACGCGCCTTGCCGCGTCCTTCGGCCAGGGCTTCGGCAAAGTTGGCGAACAGCACGGTGAACCACAGCCACAGGGCGATCTGCACCGCCACACCCGTGGGCACGGCCGGATCGGGAATCAGGCACAGGATGGTTGTCAGGATTGCGGTCAGTTCCACTACCAGCATCACCGGCGAACGAGCCAGTTGGCGGGGATCGAGCTTGACGAAGGCTTGAACCAGCGCACCACGCCACAACGACGAGAAGCTGGTTTTTGCCGACTCGGCCACTGCTGGCGCTTCAGACGGCTTTGTCACTGGAATCTGCATATTCATCATCGGCTCCTCAGAAGCCCAGGCTCAAATGTTCGGCAATCGGCCCAAGTGCCAGGGTTGGCAGGAAGGTCAGGCCACCGACCAGCAAAATGGTCACTGTCAGCAAGGTCACGAAAAGCGGGCCGTGGGTCGGGAAGCTGTTCAGGCCCTGTGGCGCGGCCTTTTTCATCGCGAGGCTGCCCGCCAGTGCCAGGACCGGCACGATGTAACCGAAACGTCCCAGGAACATCGCCACGCTGAGCATCAGGTTGTGGAACACGGTATTGGCACTGAAACCGCCGAACGCCGAGCCGTTGTTGGCCGTGGCCGAGGTGTAGGCATACAGCAACTGACTGAAACCGTGCGGGCCAGGGTTGCTCACTGAAGCCAGCGGCCCTGGCAGGCTGGCAGCCACGGCACCGAGCACCAGCACACCGACAGGCATGACCAACAGGGTCGCGACCAGCAGGCGGATTTCTGTCGCTTGCAGCTTCTTGCCCAGGTATTCCGGGGTGCGGCCAATCATCAGGCCGGCCAGGAAGACGGCGATCAGCACGTTAAGCAGCATGCCGTTGAGGCCGACACCGACGCCGCCGAAGATCACCTCACCGACCATCATGTTGACCAGCGCGACCATGCCGGTCAGCGGGTTGAGGCTGTCATGCATGGCATTGACCGAGCCGTTCGACGCGGCAGTGGTCGCCGTCGCCCAGAGCACAGTAGCAGTGGTGCCGAAACGGCTTTCCTTGCCTTCGAGCGGCGCGGTCTGCTCGACACCGGCAATGTTCAGCGCCGGGTTGGGCTGATACTCGGCCCACAGCGAAACAGCACCGCCGATCAGCAGCATGATCAGCATGCAGGCCATGATGGCGCGGCTCTGGCGCATGTCCTTGACGTAATGCCCGAAAGTGAACACCAGCGCAGCCGGAATCAGCAGGATCGACACCAGTTGCAGCAGGTTGCTCAAGGCGGTCGGGTTCTCGAACGGGTGCGCCGAGTTCACGCCAAAGAAGCCGCCACCGTTGGTGCCCAGTTGCTTGATCGCGATCTGGCTTGCAGCAGGCCCCATGGGCAGGCTTTGATCGGCGCCCTGCAAGGTGACGGCATCGATATAGTGGGCAAAGCTTTGCGGTACGCCCTGCCAGACCAGCAACAGGGCCAGCACGATACACAGCGGCAACAGGCCGTACAGAGTGACGCGGGTCATGTCGGTCCAGAAGTTGCCGAGGTTTTCTGTGGAGCGACGGCTGATGCCGCGACAGAACGCCAGCAACACGGCAATCCCCGTGGCAGCGCTGACAAAGTTCTGCACGGTCAGGCCGACCATCTGGCTCAGGTAACTGAGCGACGCTTCGCCGCTATAGCTTTGCCAGTTGGTGTTGGTGACGAAACTCATTGCAGTGTTGAACGCCAGCGACCATTCCATCCCCGGCAATTGCTGCGGGTTGAGTGGCAAGGCGCCCTGCCCCAGCAACATGGCGAACAGCAGCACGAAACCGGCCAGGTTGAAGGCCAGCAAGGCCCATAGGTAAGCCTTCCAGTTCTGCTCGACCTTGGGGTCGATGCCCGACAGGCGATAACAGATATTTTCCACCGGCCTCAGCAGCGGGCTGAGCCAGGTGCGCTCGCCTTCCACCACCCGATAGTAGAAACGCCCCAGCAAGGGCGCGGGCAATACGACCAGCACCAGAAAAGCCAGAATCAGCAGGTAGTCATAACTGTGCATGGCAGCTCCTAGTTCCGGCCTGCGCGCAACAGCGCAACCAGCAAGTAAATGAACAGCCCGACTGCCAACAGCAGTGACACCCCATCCAGAACGCTCATCAAGATTCTCCGTCGCTACGGCGGTTGCCGCTTGGGAGCAATTGTCCTCAGCAGAGGCGTAAAGGAACGAGAGCGACAGGTAGCGAGGGGCGTAAAGACGGCGTAAAGAATGCCGACTCTTTAGAAGTAATCCCGATCGGTTAAGGCATAGATGTCACTTGTGGGAGGGGCCTTGGGGATTTGTACCAACTTGAATACATTCACGACATGCCCACGACATTCTCCCGCGACACCCTTTCGCCGCGTCCCGTGGCGAAGTAGCATGACGGGAGCGTTGATCTTCAATAGCGGCCAGTGATGGCGGCATCACAAGGCAGCAGTCGCACTATGCAAGCAATCCCCGACAGCAATACCGATAACTCGTCACCAGAACAGCGTTGGAATATCCGCGCATTGATCGTCGATGATGATGTGGCCATTCGTGAACTGCTCTGCGATTACCTGTCCCGCTTCAACATCCAGTCCAAAGGCGTTACCGACGGCACACAGATGCGTCAGGCCCTGGCCGAGGAAACCTTTGATGTCGTGGTGCTGGACCTGATGCTGCCCGGCGAAGACGGTCTGTCGCTGTGTCGCTGGCTGCGCAGCACGTCGGATATTCCGATCCTGATGCTCACCGCCCGTTGCGAACCCACCGACCGTATCATCGGGCTGGAGCTGGGTGCCGACGACTACATGGCAAAGCCCTTCGAGCCTCGCGAACTGGTCGCTCGTATCCAGACAGTCTTGCGCCGGGTGCGCGACGAGCGCAGCGAGCAGCGCACCACCGTACGTTTCGATGCCTGGCGCCTGAACAGCGTCCTGCGTCAGTTGATCGCCGCAGATGGCCTGGTAGTTCCGCTCTCCAACGCCGAATTCCGTCTGTTGCGGGTATTTCTGGAACGCCCTCATCGCGTGCTCAGCCGCGAGCAACTGCTCGATGCCGCCCGCGGCCGCTCCATTGAGGCCTTCGACCGCAGCATCGATCTGCTGGTCTCGCGCCTGCGCCAGAAGCTGGGGGACGATCCCAAGAATCCCCAACTGATCAAGACGGTGCGCGGCGAAGGCTACCTTTTCGATGCCAGGGAACTCGCTTGATAAGATCAGCCGATACACTTTTTGCACGATTGTTCGGTGGAGCGCTGATTGCGATCCTGCTCGGGCATGTATTGGCATTCATCTGGTTCACGCAATACGGCCCGCCACCGCCAAGGGAGGCACCGCCCTTCGCTCAGCAGGACGCCAACGGCACTTCTCAGGAGCGCGTCCCTCGCAGGCCATCATTCTGGCGGGGGCCTCTGACAGTCATGGGCTTTCAGTTGATCACGCTGGTCATCGCCGCCTGGTATGGGGCCAAGGCCCTGAGCCGTCCTGTGCAACGCATGAGCGAAGCGGCCGAACGCCTCAGTGAAAACCTCGACAGCCCGCCCCTGGAGCTGACCGGCCCCAGGGAGGCTCGCAATGCGGCTCACACCTTCAACCTGATGCAGCAAAAGATTCGCGAGCAGATGCAGCAGCGCGGACGCATGCTGGCAGCCGTCTCCCACGACCTGCGCACACCACTTTCACGCCTGAAACTGCGTGTCGAAAAAATCGAAGACCCCAAACTCCATGGCCAGATGACTCAGGATCTGGACGACATGATCAACATGCTCGACGCCACCCTGAGCTACCTGAATGAGCATCGCAAGAGTGAAGAACTGCAACAGCTCGACCTGCAGGCACTGATCGAGTCCCTGGCCGAGAACGCTCAGGACAACGGTGATGACGTGCAATACCAGGGGCAGTGCAAGCCACTCAAGACGCAACCGATGGCGTTGCGTTCCTGCCTGCATAACCTGATCGACAATGCGCTGCGCTATGCAGGCAGTGTGAACATCGATATTCAGGATCAGGCCAGTCGCGTGAAGATTTCGGTCATCGACCGCGGGCCGGGTATTGCGCCCGAGTTTCACGAGACGGTATTCGAGCCCTTCTATCGCCTGGAAGGCTCGCGCAATCGCAACTCCGGCGGCGTCGGCATGGGCATGACCATCGCCCGCGAGGCAGCCTGGCGCATGGGCGGCGAGCTGTACCTGACAGAGACGCCCGGCGGTGGCCTGACGGTCGTACTCGATCTGCCACGGGCCTGACGAGCGCGTATCCCGCCCGATACAAATCCCACATCCCCACGACAACTGACGCCCTGAGGCTTCATAAGCCGGTGCACCGCCATCGGACCTATCAACCTCATGGGAGTCAGCCCAATGATCAGTGGTATCAGCAGTAGTTATTCGAGCTACACCAGCTCAAGCAGTTTGACTTCAAGCACAAACAGCAAGAAGTTTCAGGAAGAGTTGCTGGCCAAGCTCGATACCGACGGTGATGGCAGCATCAACAAGGACGAACTGAGCTCGGCGCTCTCCTCCGACAAGAAAGATGGAATTACCGTCAGCCTGAGCGAAGCGTTCAGCAGCCTGGACAGTAACGATGATGACAGCCTGGATGCCGATGAGCTGGCAGCCCTGACACCACCGCCGCCTCCACCTGCCACGGATATAGCCGAAGACTTGCTCGGTTCGCTGGACACTGACGGCGATGGCTCGATCAACAGTGACGAGCTGACCACTGGCCTGACCAATGCGGGCAGCACTGCCGACAGCACCAAAGTGTTCGATGCTCTGGACACCAACGAAGACGGCACCGTCAGCCTTGAAGAACTGACAGCCAGCCTGCAACCGCAACAGCCACCGGCCGGCCCGCCACCTGCACAGAATGCCAATGTCGGCAGCACTGACAGCGCAGCCCTGTTCAGCGCCCTGGATACCGACAGCGATGACAGCATCAGCGCCACCGAACTGGCCACGGCTCTGAGCCAGAGCAACAGCAATAGCGAACAGACCAATGCCAATCAAGTGGCCGCCCAGGCCTTGAGCAAGATGATTGCCGCATTGGGCGAGCGTTATGACACCGAAGGCAGCAAGCCTATCGGTAAATACCTCGACACTGCTGCCTGACACGAGAACCGCCGCTGATGCACATCACGCGGCGGGATCTTCTCGCTTGGTCTTGATGATCTTTTCCCCGGCGACCCAGTCGGTCAGCAGGCTGTAGGCAACCGCCAACAGCGTCGGACCGATGAACAGGCCGATAAAACCAAACGCCAGCAAACCACCGAATACCCCCAGCAGGACGATCACCAACGGCAGGTTGCCGCCACGGCTGATCAGGTACGGCTTGAGCACGTTGTCGACACCACTGATGATGAAGGTGCCCCAAAGACCGAGAAACACTGCCATGCCGTACTCGCCCTGCCAGACCAGCCAGGCGGTAGCCGGTATCCAGACCAGCGGCGGCCCCATGGGAATCAGGCTGAAGACGAACGTCAGGATGCCCAGCACCAGCGCACCGGGAATACCCGCGATCAGGAAGCCGATCAAGGCCAGGATTGCCTGGGCGGCGGCGGTACCGATCACACCATTGACCACCCGTTGCACCGTACCGGCAACCAGATCCAGATAATACTGGGCGCGGTCGCCGATCAAGCGCTCCAGCAGGCTGAGCACAAAAGCCGCAAGCCTTGGACCGTCGCGATAGAAGAAGAAAGCGAACACGATACTCAGGGTCAGTTCGAGAATGCCGCCACCGATCTGCGCACTACGGGCCAGCAACCAGTTGCCGACTTCGCCCAGATAAGGCCGGGCGGCAGCCATGAATGCCGCGCCTTGCTGATCGATGGTGTTCCAGATGCCCACCAGCCGCTCACCCACGAACGGAATGCCTGCCAGCCAGCCCGGAGGATCAGGCAGCCCGTCGACCTGAACATCCTTGATGAACGCCGTTGCGTCCCGCACATGATCGGCAAGGTTGAAACCCAGCCAGACCAACGGTGCCGCCACCAGCAACATCCAGCACAGGCTCATCGCCAACGCGGCCAGTGATTCACGGCCCTTGAACCAGTGAGTCAGTAAACGCATCAGCGGCCAACTGGCGAACGCCAGCACAGCCCCCCAGACCAGTGCCGACCAGAATGGCGCCATCACCCAGAGACAGGCACCAAACAGCACCAACAACAGGATCTGCACCAGCAGGCGGTCGTTATTGAACATGGAGGGCACCTATGAAAATAAGAACAGCGAATGTCTTGTACAAAGACTAGCGGATCACTTCAATGACAAGACCCGCTTTATCGACACTGCCCGTCTCCAATCGTGCCGCACGTACGCCCTTGGCAACCAGTGCTTCACGCCATGCTTCGGCATGAACACCCGAAACCGTCGCACGCAAGGTGCTGTCCAGATTCAGCCCCCGGGACAGCAAAGTCACCCAGCTCTCCTGCGGCTCGCCACCCAGCCTTGGCATATCGAGCCTGCCGGTGCTTCTGAGCTGACGCAGCAAGGTGGCGGATGTCGGCAGCAACTCACCCAGAGGCGCGGCAGCCGTGAATTGCTCTACATGCAGATAAGCCCGGCGATTACCGCGAGTGATGCTGTACAAGGCCACCAGGGTTTCATTGTCAGGCTCAGCCAGTCGCAGCAGCAGATAGGCTTGTCGGTCATCGGCACCATAAAGCTTGGAATTACCGAAAACCTCATTGGCCCACAGGCTGCTTTCCCCGCAATCACGGGCCTGACACCAGAACAACAGCTCGGCACCTTGCTTCTGCAAGGCTTCACGGGCAGCCGTGAACGCTTCGTCGGAAGCGTGCTCGGCAGGCAACTGGTAGGTCACCGAAGTGAGACTGCCGCGGGCGCTGACCTGACCATCAAAACGCAACTGGCCGCTGATCTTGCGGATAGACCCCATGGGATAGATACGCTCCAGATCAGCACTTGGGCGGTAATCGACGATTTCCGCATCGGCCAGACGCGGCACGATATTCAGGTCATGACTACCCGGCACATCGGCGGCAGACACCAGGGCGCTGAACAGTGAAGCGCACAACATGACAAATGGAGCACTGGATAAACGCATGGATGCTCTCATCGACTTGCAAGGCGAGAAATGAAATGGGCAACGTCGCCGCTGAGGCGAATATACAAGGCAATAGGTTGGTCCATCATGATTGACTCCTGTTTCAATCCTTGCAGCGTCGACAGTTGCCTGTTGCAAGTCAAGACGCAGCGAAAAAGCGATTGAAACAGTCTGCAACAGAGCGTGCGCCCGCCTCGTCATTCAAATGCAGATGGTGCCCGCCAGGCAAGCTCGAGACCTGAAATGGCAGGCCCGACAACAGGTCCCGGTTCTTGGCCAGCATTCCGCCTTCAGCCATTACCAATTGTGTCGGACACTGGATACCGTCGATAAAGCTCATGGCCTGCTGCTGAGTGAAACGAACGGCCGAAGGCAGCGTCAGGCGACTGTCGCTGCGCCAGGTGTAACCGCCCGGAACCGGCATGAGCCCGCGCTGGGCCAGCAATTGCGCCGCTTCACGACTGACCGCCACCATGCCTTTCATGCGTACTTCCACGGCGCGCTCCTGATCCGGATACACCGACTTTTTCTTGCCGGGCAAGGCCAGTTGCGCCTGAATGGACATCCGCATGCGATCCACCGCTTCGTCGGCCTCACTGGTCAGCGGCAGCAGCCCGTCGATCAAGGCCAGACGATGAACCCGATCAGGCATCGAAGCCGCCAGAATCACCGAGATAATCGCGCCCAGCGAGTGCCCGAGCAGGGAAAAACGCTGCCAGCCCAATTGCTCGGCCACCTGCAGCACATCAAACACGTAATCCGCCAGATTGTAGCTCGCGCCTGCCGGACGATGATCGGAATGACCGTGACCAGCCAGATCCAGCGCCACGATGCGCAGGCCTTCAAGCCTGGGCGCCAGTCGGGCAAAGCTGTTGGCGTTATCGAGCCAGCCATGCAAGGCGATCACTGGCTGACCATCTTCAGGGCCGAACAGATGCGCAGCCAGCTCGATATGCCCAAGACTCAGGCGAACTTCTTCTACTGCATGGCTCATGGGCCGGTGACCTCGATGCGTCGGGCATCCCAACGGGTAAACAATGATTTGAGCATCTGCGCCGTCTCGGTGGGCCGCTCCAGCGGGAACATGTGACCGCCCGGCATCGACAGGCATTCACCGTCACGCAGGCGTCTGGCCTGATAGCCATGATGCGGCAATACCACCCGGCTGTGCTTGCCACGCACCATGGCCAACGGCACGCTGAGCTGTCGCGACGGCTTGGGGCTGGTGTGCGGGATACTGCGATAGATGCTGATTTCCGTGGCGGCATCGAAACGCAGGCGCAACTGTTCGCCATCGGCTTGCAGGCCGTGTTGCAGATAGGCATCGAAACAGTCTGGATCGAAACGGCGGAACAGCGTCTTGCTGGAGAAGTAATCACGAGCCGCCTGGGCATTGCTGAAGGCCTCACGGCGCCCCAGAGTACGGCCTGCGGGTGTGATGCGGTCGATGAAACCAAAACGCTTGGCGGCGCGGATCATCCATTGGTCCACCAGGCTCAGGACCGGCGAGTCGAGCATCACCACGCCACGATACAACTCAGGACAGCGTAGTGCCGCATGAAAGTGCAGCACGCCACCCAGGGAATGCCCGACACCCCAGACCGGCCCCGGCTGCTCGCGCAGGTGATGGATCAGTTCATCCACCAGATTCAGCCAGTTGTCATCGACCGGGAAACGAGGGTCATGGGCATGCTGTTCCAGATGGGCAACCGAGTACTCCGGCGCCAGCGCGGTGAACAGTTTGCCGTAGGTCGCCGACGGAAAACCGTTGGCGTGAGCAAAGAAGATATGTTGCGACATGCCGGCGCATCCAATGGCTGAATCTGTGGCGATTGTGCGCACTGCGCCAAAGGTACGGCAACGCCTGGAAGTGCCATCGAAGGTGACACTCCGGCCATGGAACTGGCCGGAGTGTCGGCATTCAACGTGCAGGTGGTTCCTGACCATGAGGAACGACCGCGACGGTCAGGCGGGAGATGCAGCACGGCTTGCCATCTTCGTTACTGATGCGGATATCCCACACATGGGTCGTGCGACCGATATGAACCGGACGCACAACGCCCGTCACTCGCCCGCTACGAACACCACGCAAATGGTTGGCATTGACCTCCAGGCCCACGCAGAAGAACTTGCTGGTGTCGACCACAAGAAAACTGGCCACGGACCCAAGGGATTCGGCCAGCACCACCGACGCCCCGCCATGCAACAGACCAAAAGGCTGATGAGTACGCTGATCGACCACCATGCTGCCGGTCAGTGAATCGTCGGTGAACGAGTCAAAGCGAATATCCAGCACTTCGCCAATGGTGTCCTTCTGACCTGCATTGAGGCTTTCGAGATTGGGGGTTTCACGCCATAGGGTCATGCTCGATCCTTTTTATAGATGCACTCAATCATGCTGTGTGGGAGCGAATTCATTCGCGAAAGGGGCTCGCGACTGAAGTTGCTCCTACATGCGTCAGTGATTCAGACGTGGCGGACACTCAGCAGTGTCATGCCTCCAGCCGTTGCAAATTCGCCTTCCAGCTCGGCAAGGCTGGCGGTACTCATGGGCTGGGCATGCTGATAGCTGCCATGTGCCAACAAACCGATCAATGCGCCGACCAGAGGCTGATGACTGACCAACAGGACGTCATCGTCAGCCTGAAGATCAAGGTGACTCAGGACCTGACGGGGATCGCTGTCGGGTGTCAGCCAGGGCACGGTCACAATCGGCTCACTGAACCCTAGCGCATGACGAACCAGTTCGGCAGTCTGTTGCGCCCGCACGTAAGGGCTGGCCACGATTCGTTGCAGCGGCTTGCCCTGCAGATGCACGGCGCTCTTGAGCACCTCTTCGCGGCCATGGGCCGTCAGTTCACGCTCGGCATCGCTGCGTGCCCGGGATTGCGCCTCTCCATGGCGCAGTACCCAGACCTTCACAGTTTTGGCTCTTCATCGCGCACCGGATGCGGCGCAGGCTCGACATAATGCGCAGCCTCGCCCTCTGGAGCACGAGGCGTCGGCCAATCGGCGAACGGCCAGGGCTTCTGGTCGCTATGAAAAGTGCCATAGCGCCCGATCTGTGCCAGAAACTGGCTCAGGCTGTCACCGAAGTTCATCAGGCTGCCGCTGGGCGCCCCATAGATCAGACGATAGCCCAACTGCACCAGCACGACACCCGCCAGGACAATCTCCGCGACCTGCCAGACGATGGCGAACAACAGCATCCACAGGATGCGCAGCAGGATCGATTCGTTTTTCTGGATTTTCGATTCGTTCAAGACATTCTCCCTGATGAGTTTGAATTCAGTTGAAACCCGTGGTTGATATGAAATCGACGTCCGTCTTGGGCTCTGCGCGCATCAACGCTTCGATGACCTGATTGAGCGTACGACCTTCGAAAAGAATTGCATGCAGGCCAGCGACCAACGGCATATAGACCTGGACCTGCTGCGCTTTGACCTTGAGTACCTTGAGTGTGTTCACACCTTCGGCCACTTCGCCCAGGCGGCTCACCGCTTCGTCCAGGGTCAGGCCCTGCCCCAATGCGAAACCGACCTGGTAATTACGGCTTTTGGGCGAGGAACAGGTCACGATCAAATCACCGACCCCGGCCAGCCCCAGGAAAGTCATGGGGTTGGCGCCCTGACTGACCGCAAAGCGGGTCATTTCTGCCAGGGCACGGGTAATCAGCATGCTCTTGGTGTTTTCGCCCATGCCCAGGGCAACAGCCATGCCTGCAATAATCGCATAGACGTTTTTCAAGGCACCGCCCAGTTCGACGCCAAAACGGTCGTTACTGGCATAGACACGGAAGGTACGGCCATGCAGCGCAGCCTGGACCCGCTGGCACAGCTCTTCATCTTCGCTGGCGACCACGGTCGCGGTCAGCGCATCTTCGGCGATTTCACGGGCCAGATTGGGACCGGACAACACGCCAATGCGCGCCTTGGGAACGATCTCTTCGAGAATCTGGCTCATCAGCTTGAAAGTCTGAGCCTCAATGCCCTTGGTCAGGCTCACCAGCATCTTGCCGTTCAAGCGCTCGACATGGGGCGAGAGCACAGTGCGCAAGGCACTCGAAGGCAAGGCGACGAAAATCAGCTCGCACGCCTCGACAGTGGCCGTGAGGTCTGTGACAGGCTCGACTTCGGGCCTGACCTTGATGCCCTTGAGGTAACGAGGGTTTTCACGGTTGTCGCGAATCGCTTGGGCCTGCTCCGGGTCGCGCATCCATTGACGAACCTGATGACCGTTCTGTGCCAACAGGTTTGCAATGGCAGTGCCGAAACTGCCGCCACCAAGAACCGCTACAGGTTGCTGCGTGGTCATAAACCAATCCATCCAGGGGCCATTCAACTGGCGATGGCGCATTATACGGAGCGCTGGCGCATCGGCCAGCGACAAACGCTGTCAGAAACGCCATCAGTCATGGACCTGAGCCCGTTGCGGTCACACAAGTTCCATGGAAATCGCGCCCATCTCGGTTAACATGCGCCGATGCAGCATGGATGATCGTGGCATTTGGCTTTTACGCTGAGCCACTGACGCAAATGCTATGACCCGAACCACAGAGCCCAGAAGCATGGACGCAACCCTCCATTTACCGGACCGCCTCCCGGCCCAGACGGTACGCAGCCAATGAAACTGCGTCACTGGGATATCAATACCCGCACACAGATCATCAGCCTGGGTCCGGCATTGATCCTGACACTGCTGCTGGTCAGCTTCTTTACCTTCGTGCGGATTCAGGATCTGCGCCAGGAGCTCAATCATATCGGGCAATTGATCGCCAACCAGTTGGCACCGGCGGCTGAAACCGGGGTCATTCTCGGGGATATCGAAACCCTTAAAAGCCTGATGCGCGCCACATTGTCCATGCCCAATGTGCGCTATGTGGAAATTCAGGACAGCGACAACAATGTGCTGATCTACATCGAGCAACCGCATCAGAGTGCCAATCACTCCCTGCAGACGGAAACATTCCAGGCGCCCATCCACTCGCAGCATTCAGGCGCGAACCACAACATCGCGACATCGGAGAGTTATCTGGGGCGGGTATTGGTGGGCATGTCCAGCGAAGCGTTCAGCCAGCGCCAGCAGGAAATTCTACTCAAGGCCGGCATACTGGCGCTGTTCGCCCTGCTGTTTACCTTTCTTCTGGCCAGACGGCTGGCCCTGAGCCTGTCACAACCGATCAGCGACATGGGCGAAGCCCTCAAGGCGATACAGAAAGGCGATTACCACACTCCCCTGCCGGTCAGCGACGATGCCGAGCTGGGGGCTCTGGCCAGGCACATCAATAATCTGGCCTTCAATCTGGACAAGGCCAGCACCGAGCAGCAACGCTCCATGGCCCAGTTGATCCAGACCCGGGAAGAAGCCGAGCAGGCAAACCGCGCCAAATCCGACTTTCTGGCGATGATGAGCCATGAACTGCGCACCCCGATGAATGGCGTGCTAGGCATGCTGCAACTGCTGGAAACAACCCGGATGACCGATGAGCAGACCGAATATGCAGCGCTGGCCACCGAATCCACCGAGCACCTGCTGCGGGTCATCAATGACATTCTCGACTTCTCACGTATCGAGCGCGATGCCCTGCAAATAGAAGGCATCACGTTCAACCTCGCCGATCTGGTCAACGCTTCGACCCAAGCCTTCAGCCATAGCGCACAGCAACGCAACCTGCTGCTGGAGCGCCACATACAACCCGGCCTTGAGCTGCTGAACGTCATGGGCGATCCGACCCGTATCCGCCAGATACTGGTCAACCTGATCGGCAATGCACTGAAATTCACCGAAGTCGGCAGTGTGCGTATAGAAGTGGGCTGGGAAAACCTGGACAGCGATCATGTGCGCTTCGTATGTACTGTGAGCGACAGCGGGATCGGTATTCATGCCGATCGGCTGGAGTCCATGTTCGATGCCTTCAAGCAAGCCGACAGCTCCATTTCGCGGCGTTATGGTGGCACCGGTCTGGGCCTGCCCATTGCCCGCACACTGGCCGAGCGCATGGGCGGAACACTGCATGCACAGAGCGAAGAAGGTATCGGCTCGGTCTTTACCCTGCAGATCCCGTTGTTGCTGTGCAGCGTGGCGGCAGCCGACAAGGAGCAACCGCTTCTGAACATCGACGAATGCGGCAAGGAACACTGTGTCTTGCTGGTCGAGGACAACCCGGTCAATCGCACGGTGGTCATGGCGATGTTGCACAACATGGGTTGCAAGGTGGATGTCGCGGTCGACGGCGCCCAGGCCGTGATCAAGGCAGGCGCGGGAAATTACGCCTTGATTCTCATGGATTGCCGACTGCCGGTCATGGATGGTTATGAAGCAACCCGGCGAATCCGGCAAATTTCGGGGCTCGGCGAGTTGCCGATCATCGCTCTGACGGCTAATGTCCTGCAGGGTGATCGTGACGCCTGTTTACAGGCGGGCATGGATGACTACCTGGCAAAGCCCTTCAAACATGCTGATTTACAGCAGGTTTTACAACGTTGGCTATCCTTTCGGGCGGCTGCGACTGGCGATAAATGCTAAATTGCGGCAGTCTTGGGGATCGAACCGCCCAGTGATATCGGTCGAATGACGTATTTCAGTGCACAGGTGTACTTTGATTTTCCCTTGCGCTGTGACTTTCACTTCAACGCAACAGTCTATGAGTAGGCTGCCGGACAGAGTCCTGGCGAATTAGTCCGCCAGGACTGGCGATAGGGCCAGTGGCGCCCCATCCTGCCGCACAAAGATTATTGAGGAGCTCGCATGACCAAACAACACGCCTTTACCCGGGAAGACCTGCTGCGCTGCAGTCGCGGCGAGCTGTTCGGACCAGGTAACGCGCAACTGCCTGCCCCCAACATGCTGATGGTTGATCGCATCACCCACATCAGCGAAGAGGGCGGCAAGTACGGCAAAGGTGAATTGGTCGCTGAACTGGATATCAATCCAGACCTGTGGTTCTTCGCCTGTCACTTCGAAGGCGACCCGGTAATGCCAGGCTGCCTGGGCCTCGATGCCATGTGGCAACTGGTCGGTTTCTTCCTGGGCTGGCAGGGTCTGCCAGGCCGTGGTCGTGCATTGGGCTCGGGCGAAGTGAAGTTCTTCGGTCAGGTCCTGCCAAGCGCCAAGAAAGTCACCTATAACATCCAGATCAAGCGCGTCCTCAAAGGCAAGCTGAACCTGGCCATTGCCGATGGCTCGGTTACTGTCGACGGTCGCGAGATCTACACCGCCGAAGGCCTGCGGGTCGGCGTCTTCACTTCCACTGAAAACTTCTAAGGGTAATCGCATGCGCCGCGTCGTTATCACTGGTCTGGGCATTGTTTCCTGCTTGGGCAATGACAAAGAGACCGTCACCGCCAACCTGCGTGCCAACCGCCCTGGCATCCGGTTCAATCCGGAATATGCCGAAATGGGTCTGCGCAGCCAGGTTTCCGGTTCCATCGACCTCAACCTCGAAGAACTGATCGATCGCAAGATCTACCGTTTCGTCGGCCACGCGGCAGCTTATGCCTACCTGGCGATGAAAGACGCCATTGCCGATTCCGGCCTGAGCGAAGATCAGGTTTCCAACGTGCGTACCGGCCTGATCGCTGGCAGCGGCGGCGCCTCCACTCTGAACCAGATGGAAGCACTGGACACTCTGCGCGAGAAAGGCGTCAAGCGTGTCGGCCCTTACCGCGTCACCCGGACCATGGGCAGCACCGTTTCGGCGTGCCTGGCCACTCCGTTCAAGATCAAGGGCGTGAACTACTCCATCTCGTCCGCCTGCGCCACCAGCGCCCACTGCATCGGTAACGCAGTCGAGCAGATCCAGCTGGGCAAGCAGGACATCGTTTTTGCTGGCGGCGGCGAAGAAGAGCACTGGACCCAGTCGTTCCTGTTCGACGCAATGGGCGCTCTGTCCACCCAGTACAACGAAACCCCGGAAAAAGCCTCCCGCGCCTACGACGCCAAGCGTGACGGTTTCGTCATCGCCGGCGGTGGCGGCATGGTCGTAGTTGAAGAGCTGGAACACGCTCTGGCACGCGGCGCCAAGATCTATGCAGAAATCGTTGGCTACGGCGCAACGTCCGACGGCTACGACATGGTTGCCCCAAGCGGTGAAGGCGCCATTCGCTGCATGAAGATGGCTCTGTCCACCGTTGACGGCCCTATCGACTACCTCAACACCCACGGCACCTCGACTCCGGTCGGCGACGCCAAGGAGATGGAAGGTGTTCGTGAAGTCTTCGGCACCAACGCTCCAGCGATCAGCTCGACCAAGAGCCTGTCCGGCCACTCCCTGGGCGCTGCTGGCGTTCACGAAGCGATCTACTGCCTGCTGATGATGGAAAACAACTTCATTGCCGGCTCCGCCAACATCGACGAACTGGACCCGGTTGTCGCCGACATGCCGATCCTGCTCAAGACTCGCGAAGATGCCAAGCTCGATCTGGTCATGAGCAACAGCTTCGGCTTTGGTGGCACCAACGCCACTCTGGTCATGAAGCGCTGGCAGGGCAAGTAATACGCCCTCGCAGCAAGTAATAATGAAGAAGGCGCCTTTCGAGGCGCCTTTTTCATGCCTGCGATATGCTTGGGCATTGCCACGACTTGCAGAGACAGGCCTCATGCTCACCATCACCCCACGTGCCGAAGACGTGGAAGGACAACCGATCCTGCGCCCCCTGCCCTCGGCAAAATGCAGAAGCGTCGGCCCCTTCGTCTTTTTCGATCACATGCTGGAAACCCGTTACGCACCGGGTAACGGCATGGATATTCGCCAACACCCGCACATCGGCCTCTCGACCCTGACCTATCTGTTTGAAGGCCAGCTACAGCACAAGGACAGCCTGGGCAGCGACCAGTTGGTCGGCCCCGGTGACGTCAGCTGGATGACCTCGGGCAGCGCCATCGCCCATATCGAGCGCACGCCTCCCCCGCTTCTCGCCAGCGGCTCGCGTCTGCATGGCCTGCAAGTCTGGCTGGCATCCCCCAGGGAACATGAACAGGGAAATGGCCATTATGGCTATCACCCGGCACAAAGCCTGCCTTGCAGCGAGACGCCGGGAATCCGAATTCGCATGATCGCGGGAAACGGCTTCTGCCTGACCTCACCTGTAGAAGTGCTTTCACCGACCCTGTACGCCGAACTGCATCTGCAGAACGCCACGACATTGCAGATCCCTACCGAGCACGAGGAACGAGCACTGTATGTACTGGAGGGAGAAGCATCGCTGGATGGCGAACCTGTCACAGCACGAACCCTGGTGGTACTGGACCCAGGCCAGACGGTGAACCTCTGTGCAGAAAGTGATTGCCATGCGGTGCTGATCGGAGGCTCACCACTGGACGGCCCGCGTCGCATGAACTGGAATTTCGTGGCCAGCGACAAGGCGCTGATAGAACAGGCAAAAGCTCGCTGGGCTGCGGGAGACTGGCCGACTGTGCCGGGGGAAACTGGCAGGATCGAGTTGCCTGGATGAGGTTCGCGACTGAAGTCGCTCCTACTCAGGTAGGAGCAAATTTATTCGCGATAATCGATCACTCCATACTATCAATAAGCATCCGGGCGTGACGCTCAAAACAAATAAATGACTGTTTAGGGAAATTCTGAAAAAGACTTCCTGATTTGGCAGAATCCCCGGACACCAATCGCCGAGCTTTTCGATGATGAAGCAAATGACCTTCGCCGACGCCGAGTACGCCGGTAAGCGCAAGCAGACCCGTAAGGAACTGTTCCTGATCGAGATGGATCGGGTCGTGCCCTGGAAGGGTTTGATCGCTCTGATCGAACCCCATTACCCGAAGGGCGAAGGCGGTCGTCCGGCGTATCCGTTGATGGCGATGCTGCGGGTTCATCTCATGCAGAACTGGTTTGGTTACAGTGATCCGGCGATGGAAGAGGCGCTGTACGAGACGACGATCTTGCGCCAGTTTTCCGGCCTGAGCCTGGAGCCAATCCCGGACGAAACCACCATTCTCAACTTCCGTCGCCTGCTGGAAAAACACGAGTTGGCCACTGGCATTCTCGGCGTGATCAATGGCTATCTGGGCGAGCGTGGCCTGTCACTGCGACAAGGCACCATCGTCGATGCCACGCTGATTCATGCGCCCACTTCGACAAAGAACAAGGACAGTAAACGCGACCCGGAAATGCACCAAACGAAGAAGGGCAACCAGTATTACTTCGGCGCCAAAGCGCACATTGGTGTCGACGATGACTCGGGGCTGGTGCACAGCGTGGTGGTCACTGCGGCCAACGTGACGGACGTGACCCAAGTCGACAAACTGCTACACGGTGCTGAGAACGTGGTCTGCGCCGATGCAGGCTATACCGGTGTCGAGAAGCGCAAAGAGCATGCTGGACGCCAAGTCATCTGGCAGGTTGCAGCCCGGCGCAGCACCTACAAGAAGCACGGAAAACGCAGCGTGTTGTACAAAGCAATACGCAAGATCGAGAGAGCCAAGGCTCAGGTTCGCTCCAAGGTTGAGCATCCATTTCGGGTGATCAAGCGTCAGTTTGGTTATACGAAAGTGCGCTTCCGAGGCTTGGTGAAAAACACTGCTCAGATGGTGACGTTGTTCGCCCTGTCGAACCTGTGGATGGCACGTCGACAGTTGCTTTCTGGCGCGGGAGAGGTGCGCCCGTAATGAGGGAAATAGCCGCTGCAAGGTGCTTGCTGCGGAAAAAATGCATGAAATAAGCGGCAGACTTGATCGATTTTGAACGGCTGCCGTTTTTTGAAACCGCTATGGCTCAGCAGTTGAGAAATAGCTGCCTACTTCAGACCATCCCTAGACCCACAAGCTTATCAGTGAACGCGGAACCATATAATATGTCGTTTCTATTGAGCTCCGGAATATCTGGATGCACAATAACATTTCCAAACATATCGTATCTGTAATTATCTTTGTCAGCTGTAGGCTTGAGATCTCCAAAAACCGTAATCCCCTGCCCGTCTTCCTCTTCCTCCTCCTCTTCCCGCTCTTCTAAAACAATGCCCATCGTTCCGGGCTTGAAATTTTTAATTATAATCTTATCGTTCAAACCATAATTTATCACCAAATCCTTCTGACCCTGATTTCCTGCCATTAACACAAATGAAATAGTTTCATCAGCGCTCTCCCAAGAATCAGCCCCATTACTAAGCTTAATACCAACAGGCACGCCCTTACCATTAATGGATATGGTCCCACCTGAGTCAGTATCCGTTATAACATCCGAACCATCACCACTGAAAAATATATACTTATCTATTCCAAGACCACCTAATAATTCATCACTCCCCTTACCACCGCTTAATGAATCATCTCCTGACATCCTAACAATAGTATCGTTGCCCTCACCTCCGCGCATGCTGTCATTATCTAACCCTCCCTCTATATAGTCGAAACCTGATCCGCCCTCTATATCATCAGCTCCTGCACCGCCATATAAACGATCTGCCTTTTCGGCACCACTGATATCATCTCCTTCTTCCCCACCAAAAATTATACTTATCGGCACCTCACCACTATTTACATATAACTCACTGCCCACATACTTAAATACATCTTCAAATTTTAATACATCACCCTCTGCCCTAAGAGGCCCCTTCGCATCAGTTGTAGCTGCTCGCAAGTAATAAAACAAATACTCAGCCCGGTCTTGCAACCATCGCAAAGTTACACCACCCTGGCCCGTCGCCTCATCGTAAATATTTAATGATTTTGAGCTTGTAACCTGCTGATACAGACCATCGCCAATGATAGCGAAAGCATTCTTCTCATAAGCCGCATATCGATACCCTATATCCTCCTTCATACGAGCATACAATGAGTCAGCTGACATAGCGGAGAGATTACTTACAGTATAAGCCCCAGAATCCAAGGTTTTTTCTTTTATCAACTCTCTTAAGGCATCGATCTCATTATAAAATGCCGCCTTGTTACCACTTTCAATCGGTGTAGCATTGGAGCCTATGGATTGACCAACGACTATCTTTCTAAAAGCTAAAAGTACTGCCTCCAATGTACTTTCAGGGTCAATGCTACTTCCTTCAAAGATACTTTTAGCCGCGGCCAAACTCAAAGCTTGATCAATCACACCAAACAATGACTGAACCATTAAAGACTCATTAAACCCAATTATTGAGTGAGCCGTAGCTGGATTAGTTGCTTCACTATATGAAGAAACCTGCCCATTAGGCACATCTCCAATCCGCATCACCCAGTCCGGCTCCAACACAAGATTTGTGATATCGGAATTCACATACTCATCTGTAACAGTCGAAACTCCTTGCGCTTTGACTTGCATGGATTTGAGTTGCTGTATAAACCCCTCAGAGCGGCTATTACTGACTAAGAAATCGAACCCGGGAGCATTGTATGTATACACAGCATCGACTGTATCACCTGCGAGCCGACTAAATAATAATGCTAATTGCCCCCCTAAAGAATGCCCAACTGAAGTGACATTTTTTCCAAGCAATGGACCATCTACAACTGCGGTCACAAATTTGGTACTTAATATCCGCTCTTCAACTGATTCTTCCATAGATGTATAAACGTATTGCAATACAGCATCGCCTGCCTTGGCGCTCATCATGAGATACCAATTAAACATACTCACTATCTGATTAGCTGCAATGCCTTGAACACCTATCCCTAGAATGTCTTCTGTGACATCAACAAAACCTTCCGTACCACGAAAAGCAATAATATACTCTCCCGTTTCTTTATCTTTAAAGAGAGTACCTGCAAATCCAACATTATCGTTTTTATGTTGTTCAACCACAGCATATTTAGCAGAAAAATCTTTAGCCAACTCTTGTGTTATACCGTCTTGAGACAAAGCCTCCACAACGTCATCAGGCTCATAACTATCAAACCCCGCATAGGTAGCCTCAGCAATAACCCCATACTTTGAATAAACATCCAGCGACATTATAGTCATCCTTTATTTTTTGGTGGTACCGCTTCAATAATTACACTTCGCCCACCTGCATCCCCGACACAAGAACCTGCAGGCACCTCATAAGAAAAAAAATAACGACTTATCAAATAATAGTAATACCCTCCTCTATAAGAGTATCTAATACTACTACCTATTAGATCCCCCTCCACCCTATCCACTACTTTTAATACACTTCCGGAAACCCTATTGTTTAATGAAAAACGTTCACGGCGAGCCTCGTATCTACTGTATGGTGCCTCAACAGCCAGACTGACCAATTCGCCATCTTCTCCTTTGGAAAACCTGACATATCCAGACGAGCTATCACTTTCTACATATTCATACCCTTTATCTAGATAATATTCTGCGAAATCTGCCTCTAGACCGCTTGAATAAAAACCCTCAACTGAAATACTTTTATTAACAGTGATACCAGCACCAGAGCACACTATCTCCCAATATGTACTTGACAGTATTCCATCACCATAAAAAATGGCAAATATCGAACAAAAAACAATTGTGGTTTTTTTCTTATCATTAAAAGACTTATGAAACAACCATGTAATCACCAACAGGAGTACAAAACTCCCCAAAACAGCAATCGCTATGATAACTGGCATAAGATTCCTTTTTCACTGATTATTTGTCTAGATTCAACACCGAATGCAAGATGCTTATATATTTATCAGTACAGCTATTAGAGTCAAACCTCAATACACTTTTCCTAGCGTTTTCCCTTATCACACCCATATCCTGTTCATTATCAAGCACATCAAGCACTTTTTTTGCTATACCTTCATAATCGAAAAACTCTACTAGAAAT
This sequence comes from Pseudomonas serbiensis, assembly GCF_030580745.1. NCBI lineage: Bacteria > Pseudomonadati > Pseudomonadota > Gammaproteobacteria > Pseudomonadales > Pseudomonadaceae > Pseudomonas > Pseudomonas serbiensis. Next base: position 111,125 of record NZ_JAUQOO010000014.1, on the reverse strand, counting down.
CCATTATGTGAATCCTCTATGACCTCTTCAAGAGGGCTAGTTTTTGATCCAACTATAATACATCCCGATGACATAGCCTCCAGCAAAGACCAAGAAAGCACAAACGGATATGTCAGATAGATATGAACTGTGGATATAGCCAATATTCTTTTATACTCTTGATAAGAAACTTTCCCAGTAAAATGTATTCGACTCTTGTCCAACTCAAGCTCATCAAGCATTTTCAGTCGCCAGTTATCATATCCAATCGGTTGTCGACCATAACTCACATCATCGCCTCCAACCACAACGACTCTAACCGTAGGATTATTTTTTAACACAATACTTATGGCACGCATAAAGCTGTGAAACCCTCTATACGGCTCGAGATTTCTTGCTACATATGTAATGATCTTATCATCTGAACTTATTGATAAATCATCGGCAACCTTACATCTTTCTACTAGCCCCCTACCACCGCTCTCTATATCGATACCTTCGTGACATATCTTTAGTTTCGACTGGTAGGCTTGAGGATGCAATTTAAACTGCCAAGCCGTAGGCGTGATACCCAAATCACATTGTTCAAGATTCAATAAATGCATTGCATTATTAGCTCTCAACTTTGCAAAGGTATCAATATCACTTGGATATTCGTGATCAAACCCGACATCGGCACCTTCAACATGATAAAAATATTCGCAGTAATGCACTAATGGCACATTACAAAATACATCTTTAACGAAAAGCGTCTCCCCCCACCCTGGATGGGCCAAAATAACATCTGGTCTATAACCATTACGTTTCAGATCACTTAACAATCGTGACACTTGCTGTCCACGCAAAATGCATTCTTCATAATTTCTTAAATACGGGTGTGTTTTTTCCGAAAAACCACGCGTAGGCTTATATCTGATCAGTTTTACTCCTGGCATCCCAGGAGCAGTATCAAGGCCCACACCCAAGACATCAATATCACTTGACAAAATTGATCTTTTTACCAAGTTACGGAATTGCCCGGGGAAATTTTGATGAATAACCAGTACGTTCAACATCTATCACGCCACTCTCAAACTGGAAATATTTATTTAGCATTTAAATCTCCCTATTTTTGTTACAAATTATTTTTCTATAAATCAGCGCTCTTCAGAAACGCCTTTGAGTGCGTATCCGTGGGATGAGAATGATCAAACTCATGCCTTGGCTTGTTCTTTATAGAAATATTGGTTTACTGATAACAGGGCTACGGCAATGTATCCACTCTGGTGCCAAAGTCTACATTTTTTATTGTGATAGCTTACAGATATAAGAATCTGCCCCAGTAAAGCCCAGCCACCGCCCCAGCGAGCATCAAAAAAGTGCATATCGTTTGTACTTCACCAGCCTTAAATCTGCACAAATTCAAACACACGATGGCACGACAGGGTTTCAACGGTTTCATGCATAAAAACCCGTTTCTTCGGAGTAGAGGGCGGCTGCGCTCGTAAAATCTACGTTTCTATACAGCATTACGGTCCAACTGAGCGCCCATCGATAATGTAATTAATGCAACTCATTGTGCTTGATGGGCGATCACCCGGCGCATCGGTAGCACCAAGAAGGGACTCACGAGCCATGTGCTGGAGAACAGACAGTTGGAATTCGATACTACGATGTTTGCCAGAAGCTTGAAACTGACCTCACCGTACAGTCGATAAGCTTCCGAGCCACAGAGCAACAAGGAGGGGTCCATCTGGAGTTGCTTGGCGATTGGCGATCTGGAAAAATTTTCGGCTTTGATCAAGGAAGGCGGTGATGGAGGATAGCTTGAGTTGTGTACTTGTACATGAAAAACCCCAGAGGTTGGATGAGCTTCCAACTTCAGGAGCGCACTTCATTGACAAAGGGCATGCAACTTCGCGACTGAAGTCGCTCTCATCAAACATACACGCAACATGATGAATTAAAACGTTTTTCTGTAGGAGCGGACTTGTCTTGGGCGGCATTCCGACGATCGAGTGCGAAGCGCTCGCAAATCTACGACTGCTATGCAGCCGATCGCGGACAAATCCGCTCCTACATCGCCCTCTGTTTACTGCGCGACAGCGAGGTGCCAAGGCGGCGGGTGATCTCCTACCGAGCCAAGGCTCAGCCGAACACTTCATCCAGCAGGTTATGCATGGTAGTGAACGCACGCTTCGAGACTTTGGCGTCGTACATCATCATGCCGGGCACGTTGGCGCCTGGATCGGTGAACGAGTGGAAGGCACCGCCGTAGCTGTGCAACTGCCAATCCACGCCTGCCGCATTCATTTCTTCCTCGAAGGCTGGCAATTGCTCTTTGGCCACCAACGGGTCGGAAGCACCGTGCAAGACCAGTACCGCGCCCTTGATGTTTTTCGCATCGGCAGGGTTCGGGGTATCCAGGGTGCCGTGGAAAGAGATGGCCGCTTTCAGTTCTGCGCCGGTACGGGCCAGCTCAAGGGAGCAGCAGCCACCAAAGCAGAAGCCGAAGGTTGCGATCTTGCTCGCATCAAGCGAAACATCGCCCTGAGCCAGCAACTGATCCAGAGCGACCTGCATGCGCTTGCGCAGCAAGGCACGGTCATTCTTGAGCGGCGTCATGGCGGCGCCCGCCTCGTCATTGTTGGACGGACGAATGCTCTGCCCATACAGGTCGGCCAGCAAGACGACATAGCCCTGTTCGGCAACCGACCTGGCGATGGTTTCAGCGCCCTGGCTGACGCCCATCCAGTTGGGGGCCATCAATAATCCCGGGCGCGCAGAGGTTGCAGCCGCGTCGTACACCAGACGGCTTTCGTAAGGCTGGCCATCGATCTGATAAACCACGGAACGGACAGTAATAGTGCTGCTCATCGCTGACTCCTGATCATTAAAGGGGAAGTGATAAACCGTAAAATCAGAAAACCCGCCGAAGCGGGTTTTCTTTCAATCGACTGTCAAACCGACAGTTCGACCAGCAACTTGTTCAGACGGCGCACATAGGCAGCCGGGTCTTTCAAGCTGTCACCAGCGGCCAGTGCCGCCTGATCGAACAGGATGTGCGACAGGTCGCCGAAGCGCTCTTCACTCTGCTCCAGATCGAGCTTGCCGATCAGAGGGTGAGACGGGTTGAACTCGAAGATCGGCTTGGAATCCGGGACCTTCTGGCCGCTGGCTTCCAGGATCTGACGCATCTGCAGACCCAGATCCTGCTCACCAATGGCCAGAATCGCCGGAGAGTCGGTCAGACGGTGCGAAACACGGACTTCGCTGACGGAATCGCCCAAAGCAGTCTTGAGACGCTCGATCAGACCTTCCTTATCCTTGGCGATCTCTTCCTGAGCCTTCTTGTCCTCTTCGGAATCAAGTTTGCCCAGATCCAGATCACCACGCGCTACATCGACAAAACCCTTGCCATCGAAATCGCTCAGGTAGCTCATCAGCCACTCGTCGATGCGGTCGGTCAGCAGCAGCACTTCGATGCCTTTCTTGCGGAAGACTTCCAGGTGCGGGCTGTTCTTGACCTGAGCGTAGGACTCACCGGTGAGGTAGTAGATCTTGTCCTGACCTTCCTTGGCGCGAGCCAGGTATTCGGCCAGGGAAACGCTTTGCTCGCCGCTGTCATCGTTCGTGGAAGCGAACCGCAGCAGGCCGGCGATTTTTTCCTTGTTGGCGAAGTCTTCGGCCGGGCCTTCTTTCAGCACCTGACCGAAGTTTTTCCAGAAGCCCTTGTATTGCTCATGCTCGTTCTTGGCCAGCTTCTCCAGCATGTCCAGCACGCGCTTGGTCAGCGCGGACTTCATGGAGTCGATGATCGGATCTTTCTGCAGGATTTCACGAGAGACGTTCAACGACAGGTCGTTGGAGTCGACCACGCCCTTGATGAAGCGCAGGTACAGCGGCAGGAAGGACTCGGCCTGATCCATGACGAACACGCGCTGTACGTACAGCTTCAGCCCGCGAGGCGCTTCACGCTGATACAGATCGAACGGCGCACGAGCAGGAACATACAGCAGCGAGGTGTATTCCAGCTTGCCTTCGACCTTGTTGTGGCTCCAGCTCAGCGGGTTCTCGTAGTCGTGGCCAACGTGCTTGTAGAACTCCTGATATTCCTCGTCCTTCACCTCGGAGCGAGAACGTGTCCAGAGCGCGCTGGCGCGGTTGACGGTTTCCCACTCAAGCTCAGGAGCCTCTTCGCCTTCTGCGGCCGGAGCCTGCTCTTTAGGCAGCTCGATCGGCAAGGCGATATGGTCGGAATACTTCTTGATGATGTTGCGCAGACGGTAACCATCGGCGAACTCGTCTTCACCGCTTTTCAGGTGCAGAACGATACGGGTACCGCGCTCGGCCTTTTCGATGGTGGCAACTTCAAACTCGCCCTCGCCTCTGGAGGACCAGTGCACGCCTTCGCTGGCAGGCAAGCCTGCACGGCGGCTGAATACTTCAACCTGATCGGCAACGATGAATGCCGAGTAGAAACCTACACCGAACTGGCCGATCAGGTGCGAGTCCTTCTTCTGATCGCCCGACAGGTTTTTCATGAAATCTGCGGTACCGGATTTGGCGATGGTCCCAAGGTGGGTAATCACATCGTCACGGCTCATACCAATGCCGTTGTCTTCGAGAGTGACGGTCTTGGCGTCCTTGTCGAAGGTCACACGAATTTTCAGTTCAGCGCCACCTTCCAGCAGTTCAGGGCTGGACAGGGCTTCAAAGCGCAACTTGTCGACTGCGTCGGAGGCGTTCGAGATCAATTCGCGAAGGAAGATTTCCTTGTTGGAATACAGCGAATGGATCATGAGGTGCAGCAGTTGCTTTACCTCGGTCTGGAAGCCCAGGGTTTCCTTTTGAGTTTCCACACTCATGGTCATCAAACTCCAAGTGGATGATATAAGCCGCCACATCCAGACTCAGCTCTGCGTGGCAGCGGGTAGTCATCAAGGTGGGGGCTGGGAGCAGGATTTCAAGAGCGCAAAAACATCAACCGCAATTCTTGTCTGCAAACGCTTCGTCGCGAAAGCCTGGGGCAAGGTAAGGACAAGCCCTTCATATGCAAAGCGTTTCACTGGCAAGACACATGTACATGACAGCCAATCCAGGCTCGTCGACAGTGAATTCGAGCCTGTAAGGTCGACGGAACAGGCGCATTGAATATTCCGATAATCCGTTGGAACTTAACTTACAAGGCTGGGTTCTCAGGCTCGTAGATAATCAATAAGGAGAAATACCCCATGCGTAAATCTTTAGCCTATGCCTTGATGCTTTCTGCCACATTGGGTCTTGCCGCCTGCGACAAAAAATCCGAAAACACCCAGCAAGAAGCCAATAAGGCAGCTCAACAATCCCAGGAGTCAATGGAGAAGGCTCAGGAAAAAGTGAATGACGCGGCCAAGGAAAGCCAGGAAGCCGCTCAGAAGAGTGCGGAAGCAGCACAACAGCGCGCCGCCGAAACCCCTGCCACAGCGCCAGAGACAGCGCCAAGCAAATAAGCCAGGGACAAGAGACTTCGTAGAAAATAATAAAGCCCGTTATTTAACGGGCTTTATTGGTTTCACTGTAAAACTGCCGTTACAGCAGTGTATTGACTCACTAACACTTCACGCCAACGCTTCACTGCGCTTTCCGGCGATACGGTCAACTACAACAGCACCGAACAAAGTAATCACCGATGGCACCAGCCAGGCCAGCCCCTGCTCACTCAGCGGCAGGTTTGCCAGTACGCTCGGCAGCTTATCGGCAAAACCCGCCCCCTTGAAGGCATCGATGATGCCGAACAGCAGGGAAACCAGCATGACCGGCGCGATCACACGTCCCTGGCTGTTCCAAAGCCCTTTGCAGAAGCTCAGCCCGACCAGCACGATGCATGGCGGATAGATCGCCGTGAGCACGGGAATCGAGACCTTGATCAGATTGGTCAGGCCCAGATTGGATACCAACAGGGAAAACAGTGCCAGGATGATGACCAGAGTCTTGTATGACAGTGGCAGGATGCGGCTGAAATACTCGGCACAGGCACAGGTCAGGCCCACAGCAGTCACCAGACAAGCCAGTGAAATCAGCACTGCCAGGAAACCACTGCCCAAGGCACCCGAGGTATGTTGCACATAGGCATGCAGCACTGCCGCGCCGTTGGTCGCACCCGCCGCCACTGCATGGCTGCCAGCACCCAGGCGGAACAGACTGATATACACCAGCGCCAGGCCCACACCAGCTATAAGGCCAGCGATGACTGCATAGCGGGTAATCAGGCGTGGCGATTCAACACCTCGCGAACGAATGGCATTGACGATGACAATACCGAAGACCAGCGCCCCAAGCGTATCCATGGTCAGGTAACCATTGATGAAGCCTTGGGAAAAAGGTGCTGCCACATAGGCTGCCTCGGCAGGACCGACATCACCCGCCGGAAGCATGAAGGCTGCAACCCCGAGCACCGCCAGAGCGATGATTTTCAGGGGGCCCAGGAAACGGCCGACGGTATCCAGCAGACGGCCCGGGTACATGGAAACCCAGAACACCACGAGGAAATAAACCAGACTGTAGAGGAACAGTGCCAGCGGGCTTTCCCCTGTCAGAGGCGCCAGACCGACTTCGAAGGACACAGTGGCTGTACGCGGAGTGGCGAACAACGGACCGACGGCCAGATAACAGACCGCAGCCAGGATAACTCCAGCCACCTTGCCGATAGGGCTGCTCAGGTCGTCCATCGCGCCACCGACCTTGGCCAGCGCAATGATTGTGATGACAGGCAAACCGACAGCTGTCACAAGAAAACCCAGCGCAGCCATCCACACATGGGGACCGGCGTGCAAGCCTACGATAGGCGGGAAGATGATATTACCGGCGCCCACAAACAGGGCAAAGGTCATGAAACCCAGTGCCAGGACGTCCTGGCCTTTCAACACTTTCATCGAGGGGAACCACACTGCCAAATCAGGATTAAAAGAGAGGATTCCCGAGGGTCAGGGAAGTTATGCCTACCCTTTTAAGGCTGGCAGTAAAGCGCCAGGTTTCCTTGTGGGAAACGGACGACGCGAAAAGGTTGCTAGCCTAACGAAATGGACCATAAAACGCACTATAAAAGAGCGTCATGGCGACGAGTCGCACTTGAATGTAGCGGTTTAGCACGCATTCGTGCATGAAACGCGCGAAAGCCGGATGCGACAAACAGGTAGGAACGTATTTTCCGTGGGAGCGACTTCAGTCGCGAAAAGGACGGTACATCCCAAAGACATGCGTCGCCTGAAATGCCGTCTCGCGGACAAGTCCGCTCCTACCCTGATAAATAAATGCCCAAACGCACAAAGGCCACCCGAAGGTGGCCTTTGTTGAAGCATCAATCGGTCAGCCGAAGCTTACTTCTTGACTTCCCAGCCAGTCAGCTCAGCCAGGGCCTTGCCGATGTCTGCCAGGGAACGCACGGTTTTCACGCCAGCGTCTTGCAGTGCAGCGAATTTCTCGTCTGCAGTACCTTTACCGCCAGAGATGATTGCACCTGCGTGGCCCATGCGCTTGCCCGGAGGAGCAGTCACACCAGCGATGTAGGAAACAACCGGCTTGGTCACGTTTGCCTTGATGTAGGCAGCCGCTTCTTCTTCAGCCGAACCGCCGATCTCGCCGATCATGACGATCGCTTCGGTCTTCGGGTCTTCCTGGAACAGTTTCAGGATGTCGATGAAGTTGGAGCCCGGGATCGGGTCACCACCGATACCGACGCAGGTGGACTGACCGAAACCGGCGTCAGTGGTCTGCTTCACAGCTTCGTAGGTCAGGGTGCCGGAACGCGACACGATACCTACCTTGCCGGGCAAGTGGATGTGACCTGGCATGATGCCGATCTTGCACTCGCCCGGAGTGATGACGCCTGGGCAGTTAGGGCCGATCAGGACTACACCCAGCTCGTCGCACTTGACCTTGGCTTCCAGCATGTCGATGGTAGGAATGCCTTCGGTGATGCAGACGATCAGCTTGATACCGCCGAAAGCTGCTTCAAGGATGGAGTCCTTGCAGAAAGGAGCCGGAACGTAGATGACCGATGCGTCAGCGCCGGTAGCGGCTACAGCTTCTTTCACAGTGTTGAACACTGGCAGGTTCAGGTGAGTGGTGCCACCTTTGCCTGGAGTCACGCCGCCAACCATTTTGGTGCCGTAGGCAATGGCTTGTTCGGAGTGGAAGGTACCTTGCGAACCAGTGAAACCCTGGCAGATAACCTTGGTGTCTTTATTGATCAGAACGCTCATTACTTGCCCTCCGCAGCTTTGACAACTTGTTGAGCAGCGTCGGTCAGGCTGGTAGCCGCGATGATGTTCAAACCGCTTTCTGCCAGTACTTTAGCGCCCAGCTCAGCGTTGTTGCCTTCAAGGCGAACAACAACCGGGATTTTAACGCCGACTTCTTTCACTGCACCGATGATGCCTTCGGCAATCATGTCGCAACGAACGATGCCGCCGAAGATGTTGACCAGTACTGCTGCGACATTGGTGTCGGACAGGATGATCTTGAACGCTTCGGTAACGCGCTCTTTGGTAGCACCACCACCAACGTCCAGGAAGTTGGCTGGCTTGCCGCCGTGCAGGTTGACGATGTCCATGGTACCCATGGCCAGGCCGGCACCGTTGACCATGCAACCGATGTTGCCTTCCAGCGCTACGTAGTTCAGCTCGAACTTGGCAGCGTGAGCTTCACGAGGATCATCCTGCGACGGATCGTGGAAAGCCTTCAGCTTTGGCTGACGGTACATGGCGTTGGCGTCGATGTTGATCTTGGCGTCCAGGCAGTGCAGATCGCCGTCAGCCTTGATCACCAGCGGGTTCACTTCCAGCAGGGCCAGATCGTGATCCTGGAACAGTTTGGCCAGACCGGTGAAGATCTTGGCGAACTGAGCAACCTGCTTGCCTTCCAGACCCAGCTGGAAAGCCAGCTCACGACCCTGGAATGGCTGAGCGCCAACCAGTGGATCGATAGTAGCCTTGAGAATCTTTTCAGGAGTGTCGTGAGCGATCTTCTCGATGTCCACGCCACCTTCGGTGGAAGCCATGAACACGATACGACGGCTGGAACGATCGACTACAGCGCCCAGGTACAGCTCTTTGGCGATGTCAGTGCAGGATTCAACCAGGATCTTGGTCACTGGCTGACCGTTGGCGTCGGTCTGGTAAGTCACCAGACGCTTGCCCAGCCATTGCTGTGCGAATGCTGCTGCGTCTTCTTTGCTGCGAACCAGCTTGACGCCGCCCGCTTTACCGCGACCACCAGCGTGAACCTGGGCCTTGACGACCCACTCGGTACCACCAATCTTGTCGCAAGCTTCTGCTGCTGCTTCCGGGGTGTCGACTGCGTAGCCTTTGGATACTGGCAGGCCGTATTCAGCGAACAGCTGCTTACCCTGATACTCGTGAAGATTCATGCTTATTACCGTCTTCGTTTAAGTACTGCGCATTCGGTGCTGCACATTCAGTGTGCCGCACCACCTGTGACCGCTACTCCCGGATAACTCCAGAGGTGTCCTTCAACACCCTGGAGCCGCCCGAGAGCTCGAGTCCGACGGACTTTCCGCGGTGAGTCTTGCTCGCAAGGCTCACGACGGGCAGACCGTCGTGGTTTTCTCTTGTTGTCTTAGCGTTTTTTACGGTTCTGGATGTGGATGGCGCCGCCATTCACTGCCAGGGCCGCTTCGTGAAGCGATTCGGACAGAGTCGGGTGCGAGAAGACCATCATGCCGATGTCTTCTGCACTGCTACCGAATTCCATTGCAATCGCGCCCTGCTGTACCAGCTCGGCAGCGCTTGGACCAATGACGTGAACGCCCAATACGCGGTCGGTCTTGGCATCGGCGATGACCTTGACGAAACCGCCGGTGTCGTTGGCTGCCATGGCACGGCCGCTGGCTGCAAACGGGAAAGTGCCGACGTTGACTTCAACGCCCTCGCTCTTCAGGGTCTGCTCGGTTTTACCAACCCACGCGATTTCCGGGTGAGTGTAGATAACCGAAGGGATCAGGTTGTAGTTCATCTGGGCCTTGTGGCCCTTGATGCGCTCGACAACCATGATGCCCTCTTCCGACGCCTTGTGCGCCAGCATCAGACCACGAACCACGTCACCGATGGCGTAAACGCCCGGTACGCTGGTGGTGCAGTAGTCGTCGACGTAGATGAAGCCACGCTCGTCCAGGTCCACACCGCTGTCGGCAGCCAGCAGGTCGGTGGTCACTGGACGACGGCCAACAGCAACGATCAGGCGATCGAAAGTGATCGACTGCTCGCCGGTTGCGTCGGTGTAGCTGACCACGACTTCTTCGCCATTGACCTTGGAACCGGTCACGCGAGCGCCCAGCTTTACGTCCAGGCCTTGCTTGGTGAAGGTTTTCAGCGCTTCCTTGGAAACAGCTTCGTCAGCAGCCGGGATGAATTTATCCAGGGCTTCCAGAACAGTAACCTGAGCACCCAGACGAGCCCATACCGAGCCCAGTTCCAGACCGATGACGCCAGCGCCGATCACGCCCAGACGCTTTGGCACTGCCTGGAATTCCAGAGCGCCAGTGGAATCGACGATGACTTTCTGGTCGACCGGAGCCGGTGGAATGTCGATCGGACGCGAACCGGAAGCCAGGATCACGTGCTCGGCTTCGATGATTTCAACGGTGCCGTCAGCAGCGGTCAGCTCGACTTTCTTGCCAGCCAGCAGCTTGCCGTGGCCTTGCAGAGTGGTCACGCCGTTGGCCTTGAACAGGCTGGAAACGCCGCCAGTCAGGTTCTTGACGATAGTGGACTTGCGGCCAACCATCGCAGGAACGTCAATGGAGACATCCGAAGTCGAGATACCGTGAACGCCGAAGCCGTTCTTGGCTTCGTAGAATTTCCAGGAGCTGTCCAGCAGCGCCTTGGAAGGAATGCAACCAACGTTCAGGCAAGTACCGCCCAAGGCCAGCTTGCCTTCCTTGTCCTGATACTTCTCGATGCAGGCAGTCTTGAAACCAAGTTGCGCAGCCTTGATGGCGGCAACATAACCGCCAGGGCCTGCGCCAATCACTACCACGTCGAATTTCTGGGACATAAAAAAGATTCCTTTTAGCTGCGAGCTTCAAGCTGCAAGCTGCAAACCGATCTGCACCGCTCTGCTCTGCAGAGCGGGCTTGCAACCTGTTAATTAGATGCAACATACCAGCCCAGGCTGCACGCCGCTGCGCTTCTGTTTGAAGCTCGCGACTTGCAGCTTGAGGCTACGCCATCAAATATCCAGCAGCAGACGAGCCGGATCTTCCAGCAGGTTCTTGATGGTAACGAGGAAGGTTACCGCTTCTTTACCGTCGATCAAACGGTGATCGTACGACAGAGCCAGATACATCATCGGACGAATCACAACCTGACCATTGATCGCCATAGGACGCTGCAGAATGTTGTGCATGCCCAGAATGGCGGCCTGTGGCGGGTTGACGATCGGCGTCGACATCATCGAACCGAAGGTACCACCGTTGGTGATGGTGAAGGTACCACCGGTCATCTCGTCCAGGGACAGCTTGCCGTCACGAGCCTTCTTGCCGAAGGTGGCGATGCCGCCTTCGATTTCAGCCAGGCTCATCAGCTCGGCGTTACGCAGAACCGGTACGACCAGACCACGATCGCTGGATACGGCAACACCGACGTCGGCATAACCGTGGTAAACGATGTCGCCACCGTCGATCGAAGCGTTGACTGCCGGGAAGCGTTTCAGCGCTTCGGTAGCTGCCTTGACGAAGAACGACATGAAGCCCAGGCGCACGCCATTGTGGGACTTCTCGAACAGGTCCTTGTACTTGGCGCGCAGAGCCATGACTTCGGTCATGTCCACTTCGTTGAACGTGGTCAGCATCGCCATGTTCGACTGGGCTTCGACCAGACGCTTGGCAACGGTGGCACGAACGCGAGTCATCGGTACACGCTTCTCGACGCGGTCGCCGGCAGCCAGCACAGGAGCAGCAGCGGCTGCAGCAGGCTTGGCGGCAGGAGCTGCGGCCGGTGCGGATTTCTTGGCTTCTACAGCGGCAACCACGTCTTCCTTGGTTACACGACCGTCCTTGCCAGTGCCTTTGACGCTGGCCAGGTTGATGCCGTTTTCTTCAGCCAGCTTGCGAGCGGCAGGAGCAGCAATTGCATCTTCGTCAGCAGCCGACGCAGCAGCCTGTGCCGGTGCAGCAGCTGGAGCCGCAGCAGCGGCGGCAGGAGCAGCAGATGCAGTAGCACCGGCGTCCAGGGTTGCAATCACTTCGTTGGACAGGACGGTGTCGCCCTCGCCTTTCACGATCGATGCCAGCACGCCGTCTGCTTCGGCCAGAACTTCGAGGACAACCTTGTCAGTCTCGATGTCGACCAGCAGCTCGTCACGTTTTACCGCTTCGCCCGGTTGCTTGTGCCACTTGGAAATGGTGCCGTCGGCAACGGATTCCGGGAAAGAGGGGGCTTTGATCTCGATAGCCATTATCTGTAATTCCTTAATTCGGTTTCTAATGCTCGAAGGCGTTAAACAGTGAAGGCATCTTGCAGGAGTTTTTCCTGCTGCTCGGCATGCATCGAAGCATAACCACACGCGGGAGCTGCAGAAGCGTCACGACCGGCATACTCGAGAACGAGGCTGCGGTTGTGGTTGCTCATGCTGCGACGCAAGTGGTGTTGACTGCTGTACCAGGCACCCTGGTTCATCGGCTCTTCCTGACACCACACTACATTCTGCAGGTTGGTGTAAGGCGCGATCGCTTCCATGAGATCATCTTCAGGGAACGGATACAGCTGTTCGATACGTACGATGGCGATGTCTTCGCGGCCTTCGGCACGGCGTTTTTCCAGCAGATCGTAGTAGACCTTGCCGCCACACAGCACCAGACGGGTCACCTTGGCCGGGTCGAGTGCATCGACTTCCGGTATGACTGTCTGGAACGAGCCTTCGGCCAGTTCTTCCAGAGTCGAGATTGCCAGCTTGTGGCGCAGCAGCGACTTTGGCGTCAACACGATCAGCGGCTTGCGCAGCGGACGGATCACCTGACGACGCAGCAAGTGGTAGATCTGCGCTGGAGTGGTCGGCACACATACCTGAATGTTGTGCTCGGCACACAGCTGCAGATAACGCTCAAGACGTGCGGACGAGTGCTCAGGCCCCTGCCCTTCATAACCGTGAGGCAACAGCATGGTCAGACCGCACAGACGGCCCCACTTGTGCTCGCCGCTGGTGATGAACTGGTCGATAACCACTTGCGCGCCGTTGGCGAAGTCACCGAACTGGGCTTCCCAGATAACCAGAGCGTTAGGCTCGGTAGTCGAGTAGCCGTATTCGTAAGCCAGTACCGCTTCTTCGGACAGGAACGAGTCGTACAGGTCAAAACGCGGCTGACCGGCGAACAGGTTCTTCAGAGGAATGTAGGTACTTGCGTCTTTCTGGTTGTGCAGAACAGCGTGACGGTGCGAGAACGTACCGCGACCGATGTCCTGACCCGTCATGCGAATCGGGTGACCTTCGAACGCCAGGGTCGCGTACGCCATGGTTTCAGCGTAACCCCAGTTGATCGGCAGGCCGCCGGCTTGCATCTTCTGACGGTCTTCGTAGATCTTCTGGACCTGACGCTGAACGACGAAGCCTTCCGGCAGCTCCATCAGCTTGGCGGACAGTTCCTGCAAGGTCTTGAGGTCGAAACGAGTGTCGTGACGCGCAGTCCAGGCATGGCCCAGATACGGACGCCAGTCGACGAACAGCTCCTTGTTCGGCTCCTTGACCAGGCTTTTCACAACATGCTGACCGTTGTCCAGCGCATTGCGATAGTCATCGATCTTGGCCTGGACACGCTCTTCAGTGAGAACACCGGCCTTGATCAACTGATCGGCGTACAACTCGCGAGTCGTGCGCTGCTTGGTGATCTGCTGGTACATCAACGGCTGGGTGCCGCTAGGCTCGTCCGCTTCGTTGTGACCGCGACGACGGTAGCAGACCAGATCGATCACGATGTCACGCTTGAACTGCATGCGGTAATCGATAGCCAGCTGGGTCACGAACACCACGGCTTCCGGGTCATCGCCATTCACATGGAGAATCGGAGCCTGGATCATCTTGGCAACGTCGGTGGCGTACTCGGTGGAACGTGAGTCCAGCGGGTTGCTGATGGTGAAACCAACCTGGTTGTTGATGACGATATGGATCGTGCCGCCAGTCTTGAAGCCGCGGGTCTGCGACATCTGGAAGGTTTCCATGACCACGCCCTGACCTGCGAAAGCAGCATCACCGTGGAGGGAAATCGGCAGAACCTTGTCACCGTTCGGATCGTTACGACGATCCTGACGCGCACGCACGGACCCTTCGACCACCGGAGAAACGATTTCCAGGTGGGACGGGTTGAATGCCATGGCCAGGTGAACTTCGCCACCTGCGGTCATTACGTTGGAAGAGAAACCCTGGTGATATTTGACGTCACCGGAGCCAAGCTCCACTTTCTTCTTGCCTTCGAACTCGTCGAACAGCTCGCGCGGGTTCTTGCCGAAGGTGTTGACCAGCACGTTCAGACGGCCACGGTGGGCCATGCCGATCACGACTTCCTTGGTGCCGTAGGAACCGGAACGCTGGATCAGTTCGTCCAGCATCGGGATCAGGCTTTCGCCACCTTCCAGACCGAAGCGCTTGGTGCCCGGATATTTGGTACCCAGGTATTTTTCCAGCCCTTCAGCGGCAGTGACGCGCTCAAGCAGGTGACCCTGGATTTCAGCAGAGAACGCAGGACGGCCACGCACGCTTTCAAGACGCTGCATGAACCAGTTGCGTTGCTCGGAATCAACGATGTGCGTGAACTCCGAACCGATGGTGCGACAATATGTCTGCTGCAACGCTTCGAGAATTTCGCGTAGGCTCGCTTCCTCTTTGCCGATGAACAGGTCGCCGGCGCGGAAAGTCGTATCCAGATCGGCATTGGTCAAGCCGTAGTGATTGATCGACAGATCGGCCGGGGCAGGACGCTGCCACAGGCCCAGCGGATCGAGCTGAGCAACCTGATGGCCGCGCATACGATATGCCTGGATCAGTCGCAATACTTCAACTTGCTTCTTCTCGTGCTCGCTGCTCACGCTCCCGGCAGATACCGGTTGAGCGCGGCGCTGGTTTTTAGCCAGCAACACAAAATGATCGCGAATCGTGGAATGCGATACATCGGTGGCAGAGTTGCCGTCTGCTGGCAACTTCTGAAAGTAGGTGCGCCATTCTTCTGGCACAGCGTTAGGGTCGTGCAGGTAGAGCTCATAAAGCTCTTCCACATAGGCAGCGTTACCACCGGATAGGTGGGCACTGTTCCACATGCGCTGCATCACGCTTTCTTGCATGCTTGGTCACCCTCGGTAAGGGGACACCACCGGCGAAGACGCCATAGCAAACATGAAACAGTCGTGTGCAGCGACCATATCAAGTCACTAAGGATCACGCAGATAGCCCGGGTACCAGCCCGGATGCCCCTGCTGGTCTCATTTCTTCAAAATAAGAGCGGCAGCCTTGCGAGCCACTGCTCAGGTTAAAGCCACGACGCCGGTTGAAGCCTGCGCCGCGGCTACTTTACGTGCAACGGTGTTACGGTACTGCGGTAAATCAGACGCCGCTTTGCAGAAGCATGTTACGTACGTGTCCGATTGCCTTGGTCGGGTTAAGACCTTTCGGGCAAACGTTTACGCAGTTCATGATCCCGCGGCAGCGGAAAACACTGAACGGGTCATCAAGCGAAGCCAGACGCTCGGAAGTCCGGGTGTCACGGCTGTCAGCCAGGAAGCGATAGGCTTGCAGCAGCGCAGCCGGACCGAGGAACTTGTCCGGATTCCACCAGAAGGACGGGCAGGAAGTCGAGCAGCAAGCGCACAGAATACACTCGTACAGACCATCCAGCTTTTCGCGCTCTTCCGGAGATTGCAGACGCTCGATGGCCGGAGCCGGAGTGTCGTTCTGCAGGAAAGGCTTCACCTTCTCGTATTGCTTGTAGAAGATGCTCATATCCACTACCAAGTCACGAATAACCGGCAAACCAGGCAATGGGCGCACTACCAGCTTGTTATTCTTGACCACGGAAGACAGTGGAGTGATGCAGGCAAGACCGTTCTTGCCGTTGATGTTCATGCCATCGGAACCACACACGCCTTCACGGCAGGAGCGACGGTACGAGAAACCTTCATCCTGTTCCTTGACCAGGGCCAGCACATCAAGAACCATCAGGTCCTTGCCACCGGTATCGACCTGGAACTCCTGCATGAACGGCGCGGCGTCCTGATCAGGGTTGTAACGATAAACACTGACTTGCAACATATCGGTCACCCTTAATAAGTCCGAACCTTAGGCTCAAAAGTCGGAACAGTTTTCGGCGAGAAGTTCACGGCACGCTTGGTTACACGCTTGTCACCCGGGAAGTACAGGGTGTGGCACAACCAGTTTTCGTCATCGCGATCTTCAAAGTCTTCACGGGCGTGGGCGCCGCGCGATTCCTTACGATGTTCTGCGGCAATCGCCGTGGCTTCGGCAACTTCCAGCAGGTTTTGCAGTTCAAGCGCTTCGATACGGGCAGTGTTGAACGCCTGGCTCTTGTCGTTGATCTTGACGTTGGCAATGCGCTCGCGCAGACCAGCCAGCTGGGCAATACCCTTCTGCATGTATTCACCGGTACGGAATACACCGAAGTAGTTCTGCATGCAGCTTTGCAGCTCTTTACGCAGCGAAGCAACATCTTCACCGGTAGTGCGCTCATTGAGGCCGGACAGACGCGCCAGGGCAGCATCGACATCGGACTCGGAAGCACGACGGTAGTCGACGCCTTCACGCAGGCTCTGCTCAAGGTGCAGACCGGCAGCACGACCGAAGACCACCAGGTCGAGCAGCGAGTTACCGCCCAGACGGTTGGCGCCATGCACGGATACGCAAGCCACTTCACCTACAGCGAACAGACCAGGAATGATCTGGTCGGTGCCAGCAGCGTCCTGAGTGATCGCCTGACCATGAATGTTGGTGGCAATGCCGCCCATCATGTAGTGGCAGGTCGGAACGACAGGGATCGGAGCCAGAGCAGGATCGACGTGAGCAAAAGTCTTGGACAGCTCCATGATGCCTGGCAGGCGGCTGTGCAACACTTCTTCGCCCAGGTGATCGAGCTTGAGCATCACGTGATCGCCATCCGGACCACAACCGTTACCGGCGATGATCTCTTTAACCATGGAACGGGCAACAACGTCACGACCGGCAAGGTCCTTGGCGTTCGGAGCATAACGCTCCATGAAACGCTCGCCATGCTTGTTGATCAGGTAACCACCTTCACCACGGCAACCTTCGGTAACCAGTACACCTGCGCCGGCAATACCGGTCGGGTGGAACTGCCACATTTCGATGTCCTGAACAGGAACACCGGCACGCAGAGCCATGCCGACACCGTCACCGGTGTTGATCAGGGCGTTGGTGGTGGACGAGTAGATACGACCTGCACCACCGGTTGCCAGTACGGTTGCATTGGCGCGGATGTAGGAGGTTTCGCCTGTTTCGATGCAGATAGCGATGATGCCGACAAAGGCGCCATCCTGGTTCTTCACCAGATCCACGGCATAGTATTCGTTCAGGAATACAGTGCCTGCTTTCAGGTTGGCCTGATACAGGGTGTGCAGCAGAGCGTGGCCGGTACGGTCGGCAGCGGCGCAGGTACGTGCAGCCTGACCACCCTTACCGAAGTCCTTGGACTGACCGCCGAAAGGACGCTGGTAGATGCGGCCCTGCTCGGTACGGGAGAACGGCAGGCCCATGTGCTCGAGCTCGAAGACCGCTTCCGGGCCTACGGAACACATGTATTCGATAGCGTCCTGGTCACCGATATAGTCGGAACCCTTGACGGTATCGTACATGTGCCAGCGCCAGTCATCGTTCGGGTCGGCCGAAGCGATTGCGCAAGTGATGCCGCCCTGTGCAGAAACGGTGTGCGAGCGAGTCGGGAATACCTTGGTGACAACAGCGGTCTTGTGACCACCCTGAGCCAGTTGCAAGGCAGCGCGCATGCCAGCGCCGCCGCCACCGATGATGATGGCGTCGAAGGAAAGTGTATTTGTGTTAGCCATGAATCAGATACCCCAAAGAATCTGCACGCCCCAGACGAAGTAAGCGAACATTGCAACGCCACTTACTGCCTGAAAGAGAAAACGAACTGCAGTCGCGGACTTGCCCAGCGCCATAGGCGTCAGGTAGTCGGTCGCAATGGTCCACATGCCGACCCAGGCGTGAGCGCCAAGGGCAACGAGGGCCAACAGACTGAAGATACGCATCCCGTTGTGCGAGAACAGCTCATGCCACTGGGCATAGGTCAGGCCAGGGTGAGCGACGAGGTAGCCGATCAGGAAAATGAAATAAGCCGCGAGCACGACCGCTGAAACGCGCTGCGCCATCCAGTCATAGAGGCCCGAACGCGACAGGTTAGTGACGTTGGTTACCATATCCAAACTCCCGCCAGGATGATCACCACCACGGAGACGGCGATAACGATTTTCGAGCCCAGTTTCCCGCCTTCCAGCGTTTCACCGACACCCGCGTCCATGATCAGGTGGCGAACACCGGCCACCAGGTGATACAGCAGGGCAGATAGCAGCCCCCAGATTACAAACTTGGCCAGCGGGCTGGTCAGACACGCTTTCACTTCACCGAAGGTTTCTTCGGAGGCCAGCGACTTGTCCATTGCATAAAGCATGATTGCAATGCCGACAAAGAGGATGACACCGGAGATACGGTGAAGGATGGACGTGTAAGCAGTGACTGGGAGCTTGATGGTCCTTAGGTCTAGATTTACAGGTCGTTGGCTTTTCACGGCTTTTTTTTCACACTGAAGAGCCCCTAACAATCAGGGCAAGTTGTTGGGAAGTGCACTGGTCAGGTACCCACCACCCAGGAAGTGACAACCCCCTTAAAACGGGCCCAAAAGCCCTTGGCGGTCGGACGCCGAGTATAGACAGTTAGGGAACTAATGACAACGCGCAGACTTACAGCCAATAGCGGATTGCGCGGATTGAATAAAAGGCGTAAACGGCAGCAATGGCTTGCAGAAACATCAGCATAAAGGCCTTGCGGAACACGACTTTAGGCAAATTGACTTTAGAATTTATCTAACTATAGTGGTGCGGGCCCTGCGTGGGGGGCCTGTCTGATGATTTGAAGCATAAATAGGAGGCCACATGGCTGACAAAAAAGCGCAGTTGATCATCGAGGGCACAGCCCCCGTCGAGCTGCCTATACTGACCGGCACCGTGGGTCCTGACGTGATCGACGTGCGCGGACTCACCGCCACCGGCCGCTTCACATTCGACCCTGGCTTCATGTCGACCGCCTCTTGCGAGTCGAAGATCACCTACATTGATGGTGACAATGGCATTCTGCTGCACCGTGGTTATCCGATCGAGCAACTGGCCGAACAGTCCGATTATCTGGAAACCTGCTACCTTCTGCTCAATGGCGAGCTGCCAACCAGCGAACAGAAAGCCCAGTTCGTTGCCGTGGTCAAGAACCACACCATGGTCCACGAGCAGCTCAAGAGCTTCTTCAACGGCTTCCGCCGCGACGCCCACCCGATGGCTGTCATGTGTGGCGTAGTCGGTGCCCTGTCCGCGTTTTACCACGACTCGCTGGACATCAATAACCCGCAACACCGTGAAATCTCGGCAGTTCGCCTGGTCGCCAAGATGCCGACCCTGGCAGCGATGGTTTACAAGTACTCCATGGGCCAACCCATGATGTACCCGCGTAACGACCTCAGCTACGCCGAAAACTTCCTGCACATGATGTTCAACACCCCTTGCGAGATCAAACCGATCAGCCCGGTGCTGGCCAAGGCAATGGACAAGATCTTCATCCTGCATGCCGACCACGAGCAGAACGCTTCGACCTCCACCGTGCGCATGGCCGGCTCGTCGGGTGCAAACCCGTTCGCCTGTATCGCAGCCGGTATCGCGGCACTCTGGGGCCCGGCTCACGGCGGCGCCAACGAAGCCGTACTGACCATGCTCGATGAAATCGGCGATGTTTCCAACATCGACAAGTTCATCGCCAAGGCCAAGGACAAGAACGACCCGTTCAAACTGATGGGCTTCGGTCACCGCGTCTACAAGAACCGCGATCCACGCGCCACGGTCATGAAAAAGACCTGCGACGAAGTACTTCGCGAGCTGGGCATCACCAATGACCCACAACTCGAACTGGCCATGCGCCTTGAAGAGATCGCCCTGACCGATCCGTACTTCATCGAGCGCTCGCTATACCCGAACGTCGACTTCTATTCGGGCATCATCCTGAAGGCCATCGGCATTCCAACCAGCATGTTCACCGTAATCTTCGCCCTGGCGCGGACTGTCGGCTGGATCTCGCACTGGAAGGAAATGCTCTCCAGCCCGTACAAGATTGGCCGTCCACGCCAGCTGTACACCGGCAACGAGACACGCGATATCGTGCCACTGGAAGACCGCAAGTAAGCGACTTTCCAGCAATGAAAAGGGCTGCCAATGGCAGCCCTTTTTTGTGCTTCGATAGTTTCAGACTTACTTTTGCGACCTTTCCTTCAATGCTTTCAGAGTATTGAACGGCGCATCCACAACAAACTTGTTGGCCAGCCAGGACGGCACACTGCCGCCCGGATCGGTATGCACCTGATAGGTCACCTCGGTCTGATTCGGCCCTTTGGGCACCAGCTTCCAGAAGCCCTTGACCTCTGCGACCCGCACAAAACCCTTTTCTTCGGGCAGATAGCTTGATTGCTCGTCAATATTGCGCGTCAGGCTGCCATCAGCACCCTCCTCGCTTGTAATCAGCAGAATCGAATCACGAGGGGTAACAGGCCATGGCGTATTGAATTTTGTATAAGTCCAGGCCTTGTTGCCTTCATGCTTGAGCAGCTTCTGTGACTGGCATTCATGAATCCAGGCGCAGGCACCCACCACATCTTCCTGAAGGGCGCGTAGCTTGGCAACACTGGCATTGATGGTAGTCACGCCGCGATAAGCCTTGTATTTGGAGCCCGGCACATCGCTCAGGGAAACCTTGATCCCCTCCTCGTCCTTGGCCACCTGCCAATCTTCAGCCTGAGCCACACCAGCCAGCAGCACAGTCAACCCACAGACAACAGCCATGCGATGCAGCGTATCCATTGTTTATTCCTTATTGTTGAAGTTCTGATAAAGCAATTCCGCGCAGCGACATTCTTCATGCAACAGCAGTAGCCTTTTCCCACCAGCCAATCAGACGAATAGCCTCAGCCTGATCAACACCGCAAACATCTTCCGCCGCCTTGAACTGACTACAGACAGCAGGTCGTTCAATCTTGCCAAACAGGCCACATAGCAACTCGGCAGATAAATGCAGGCAACGCTCTCCGGCAGGCTTGCCCGCTGGCATGCCCGGAATAGGAGAAGTAATGGAGGGAGCGATGCAACATGCACCACAACCGGAGCGGCAGTCCATGACCAGACACCCTTGCTGAAGATGAAAAAGAAAGATAGTAGCTGCTAAAACGGACGTTTCAAAACGCCATATCAGACGAGCAACAAGGCCTTACTGCTTGAATTTGAAATCCAGCGCTGCCCCTTCGATATCGCGCCGGCTTTCATTGCGCATTTGCAGCTGCATTTCATTGCTCAGCAAACGCCCATTAAGCTCGAAAGGACTTGGATCAGACGAAGAACCTTTATTACCGAACATCTGCGGCAGCAAAGGTTTGCGCTTGGCCGTAATGACATTGGCAGGAGGAGAAAGCTCCTTGACCATCTCTGGCGGCAGGCTCAGATCGAGCTTGGGCTGAGCCAATCGAACATCCTTGACCGAGCCTTTGCCGGCCTTGTTTTTTTCACGCCCAGACACAACAGCGGCTTTCTCCTTGACCTTGGCCACTGGAGCCTTTGCAGTCGCAGCCTTGGCCTGTACAGGCCTGGAATCAGGGACTTTGCTGGCAGAAACAGGGCGCGGCGGTATTACCGCCTCCTTGCCCGCCACCACCGGGACAACCGGCGCACTGGGTTTCAACTCATGCACAGGTGGTGCAGGCACAGGCGCAGGTGCCACCTGCCTGGCAGGCACAGAATCGGGAGCGACGACCGCCGCCGATGGCCGGGCAGGCGCAGAAACAGCCTCAACCTTCGGCTTTGGGGCCGGCGCGTCTTGAGAGTCGCACGCACTCAACAACACCGCGACGACCAATCCGAAACAACGAAACGCATTATTCATAGATAAAACGGCAGAGGCAGAAAGTACACATGCTGTCCTTTTGCAACACGCCTGACAAGGCAAGAGTGCCCACGATCAGACAAAAAGCACTTGCGCTCAATAAGCTGGCACCGTTTCCTGACACAATTGCTTGGCCAGCATCCCCAAGGTCATCAAGGCCCGCTCCGCTTCACGGTTCCAGGGCATGCCACAGTTCAGGCGAATACAGTGATTGAACTGCTCTGTATTACTGAAAATAAGGCCCGGCGCGATACTGATCCCCTGCTCCAGCGCCCGCACATGCAATTCCTGGGTATTGACGCGCCCCGGCAGGCTGACCCACAGGATGAAGCCACCGAGCGGGCGACTCATCTGAGTGCCCTCAGGGAAAAACTGCTGCACCGCTAACTGGAAGGCACTCAGATTCTTGCGATATTCCAGGCGAATAAAGCGTAAATGCCGGTCATAACCGCCATTTTCCAGATAAGCAGCAATAGCCATCTGCGTGACGCTACAGGCCGAATGGGTACTGAAGGTCTGCAAACGCTGTATTTCAGCCTGATATTTCCCCGCAATCATCCAGCCGATACGCACACCTGGCGACAGTGTCTTGGAGAAACTGGAGCAATAAATCACTCGGCCAAGACGATCAAACGCCTTCAAGGCCTTGGTGCGCCCTACTTCAAACATCAGCTCGCCATACACATCGTCTTCAACGACCTGTATATCGAAGTCCGACGCCAGTCGCAGCAGGTTCTTCTGCCGCTCTTCCGGCATGGTGCCGCCCAATGGATTGCTCAAGCGCGCAGTCAACACCAAAGCCTTGATCGACCACTGATTGGCCGCCAGTTGCAAGGCTTCCAGGCTGATACCTGTCGATGGATCGCTGGGAATCTCGATGACCTTGAGCCCCAGCAGATCCGCCAGTTGCAGCAGGCCGTAATAGGCAGGCGACTCGGCCGCGATCAGGTCTCCGGGCTGGGTCAGCACTCGCAAGGCCATTTGCAAGGCATCGACACAACCGTGGGTAATCACCACTTCATACGGATCAACCACCACGCCAGCATCACGCATACGGATGGCAACCTGCCTGCGCAGCGGCTCAAAGCCAGGGCTGAACATGTAACTGAACGCACGCGGGCTGTGAAAGCGCGTCACCTTTGCCAATTGCTGGTGCAGGGCGCGAACCGGCAGATAGTCCACGTGAGGCACAGCAGCGCCAAGTGCGAAAACACCCTCGCGGCGCGACTCCTCCAGCACTTGCTGGATGATGCTGCTGCGGGTCACCAGACCCGGGCGCTCAACCCGCGCGATATCAGGCGTCGACGCCGTCAATGCGGGCGTCTGATGTACGTAATAGCCGGACTGCGGGCGAGCACGAATCAGCCCCTGATCCTCAAGATTCGCGTAAGCCTGTAACACCGTTGCATGGCTGACATTGAGCTGTGAGCTCATCTTGCGGACCGATGGCACACGCTCGCCGGGCTGATAGACACCTCGACGAATGTCTTCCGCCAACTGCTGAGCAATACGCTGATAAAGCAAAAGATTGGTCATTACACAGCCTCGCACCGACCCGCAATTTGTTTTTGTAGGGGAGATAATAGCCCAAAGACCATAACAGTCATAAAGTGTACTGGGACAGTTTCTCTTCAAGCCCGTTATTGTGCGCTCTGACAAAAAATATTGTCGGGCAAAGATGCCAAAAACACGGCCTTTTAAGCCAAAAAAAGCCCGAGGCCGTTTCCGACGTCGGGCTTTTTTCAGATTTTTTTATTACCGGGCAGCGCCCAACTGGCCCTTATCGTCGGAAAAGACGATTTCGACCCGACGATTTTGTGCCCGTCCACGCTCGGAAGCGTTCACATCGACCGGATATTGCTGACCATAGCCTTCGACCTGAATGCGCTTGTCATCCACACCTAGATCGGTCAGAACATCGGCAACCGATTGCGCACGATCCCTGGACAGTTTCAGGTTTTCCTGTCGATCACCAGTGCTGTCGGTATAACCCTCGATCCTTACGGTTCGACGAGGATTAAGCAGCAAGAACTGTACGACCTTAAGAACGGTGCGATTGGCAGAGCTTTTCAGCTCGGCATGACCCGGATCGAACAGCACATCACCCAACGTCATGACCAGACCACGGTCGGTCTGCGTGGTGGCAAGACTGAGTATCTGGTCTTCCAGCCACTTGCCATGCTGCTGCGCGCTGGCCAGCTTGGCCTCGCGCAAGGCCAGTTGCAGGCGCTGACGCTCCAGTTCCAGTTTCGCCAGTTGCTCCTGAGCCAGCAGCAAGTTGCTGTGCTCACGGGCAATTTCACTGTAACGGGTACTCAGGTAAGCGTAGTGACTGACATCGCTCCCGCTGCCCAGATAACTCGACAGACGCTCTGCCCGCGCCAGCGATTCACCGGAGCGAATCACGTCCTTGGGCGCGCTGCGTAGAACATCGGGATCTTCTTTCACTTTCTGGAAATCTGTACTGGCCTGACGCAAGGCCTGCTCACTGTCCTGATGACCGGCGCAGCCATACAGCCCCGCCACTCCCAGCAAGAGACATCCGCTCAATACACGCGAAATACCATTCATTGAGCTTCCCCCAACTGCTTGCGCAGACGATTGAGGCGAACATTCAACTGATTGATCTGCTCCTGACTTTTCAGGGTCAGTACACGCGCCTCGGCCAGACGCGCATCAAGCTCGGCCTGCTCCGCATTCATGCGCGCATCCTTATAGGATTTATCGGCCATGTCGGCACGTGCCTGGGTAAATCTGGATTCTGCCGTGACAAGCTCGGGCTGCTCATCGGTAGCACCGACCGCCTTGGCCTGCTCCAGAGCCTGCTCGGTCAGCTTGAATTGTTCGATCGGTGCCGGATCATTGGCACAGCCGGTCAATGTGGCGATGGCCATGAATGCAATTAAAGGGCGAATACTCACAAAAACATTCCTACTTGTTTGGGGCGCTGGTGCTGGCAGGTTGCAGCAACTGGGCTTTCCACAATTCCAGATTGCGCTGGATGACTTGACCCGCAAGGCCCGAAGCCGCCGATTCTGTCATCTTTTTCACCAACTGTCCGCGCAACCATGGATCGTTGCAGGCCGAATTCACCGATAACGCCAGATGCAGACCCGGTTTATCAAGAGGCTCAGGCTGAGCAACCAGATCCGCCGACAAGCCAAGCGTCTGCGCCATGACCATGCCTGAATAACGCCCGGCCAATACATATTCGACCTGCCCAAGCGCCAGCTTCTGAAAAGCCAGGGTCAGATTGGGCAAGCGTTCCAGAACCAGGTGTTCTTTCGCAGTCGCCTCGAATGACTGGGTCAGACGGGTCCTCTCGGAAATTGCACCCGGCTGCCCGTGCAAGTCAGCCAGGGAATTGAACGGCAAGGCACGATCATGACGAGTCCAGACCAGGATTTCATTCTGGACAATCGGGGGATCGATGTAATCGAGTGAGCCAGATTGCGCCTGATTCAACGGCGCATCAGCCAGCAGGTCCATACGACCGGTTCGCACTTCCTCAAGCGCCTGACTGCGCTTGCCTGCATACAGAAACTCGACATCCAGATCCAGCGACTCCGCCGCCTGCCTGAGCAAGTCGGCATTGGCCCCGATCAAATGCCTGGGGTCCTGCGGATCACGCCACAGATAAGGCGGCGCATCCGGGCTG
The DNA here is from genome assembly GCF_030580745.1 of Pseudomonas serbiensis. Lineage (NCBI taxonomy): Bacteria > Pseudomonadati > Pseudomonadota > Gammaproteobacteria > Pseudomonadales > Pseudomonadaceae > Pseudomonas > Pseudomonas serbiensis. The sequence continues at coordinate 85,294 of NZ_JAUQOO010000014.1, read as the reverse complement.
CCGGTCACGATCAGCCGCTCGCACTTGCCTGCTGCAGTTGCAAGCGACGGCAGCACCAGCAGCCCCAGAAGAAGCGAGGACAAAAACAGCCTTGGCTGGCCCATGGATAATCCTTTTTCAGCACAACAAAAAACCCGTTCACTCAGGCCACGCACCCTGTCAGGACAGGTATGCACGGCCGGATTGAACGGGTTCTCGAAACTGGTTTAAACCAGTTTTTCCAGCTCAGGCACAGCTTCGAACAGATCAGCCACCAGACCGTAATCGGCCACCTGGAAGATCGGAGCTTCTTCGTCCTTGTTGATCGCGACGATCACCTTGGAGTCCTTCATGCCCGCCAGATGCTGGATCGCGCCGGAAATACCCACCGCGATGTACAACTGAGGAGCAACGATCTTGCCAGTCTGACCGACCTGCATGTCGTTGGGTACGAAACCGGCATCGACCGCGGCACGGGACGCACCCACCGCAGCACCCAGTTTGTCCGCCAGTGCGTACAGGTGCTTGAAGTTGTCGCCGTTCTGCATGCCGCGACCGCCGGAAACAACGATCTTGGCAGCGGTCAGTTCCGGACGATCGGACTTGGCCAGCTCTTCGCCAACGAAGGACGATTTGCCTGCATCATGAGCAGCAGAGACCGCTTCGACCGCAGCCGAACCACCTTCTGCGGCTACCGGATCGAAACCGGTCGCACGCACGGTGATGACCTTGACCGACGCGCTCGATTGCACGGTGGCAATGGCGTTACCGGCATAGATCGGACGCTTGAAGGTGTCAGCCGATTCAACCGAAACGATTTCGGAGATCTGATCCACATCCAGCTGCGCCGCAACGCGAGGCAGGATGTTTTTGCCGTTGGAGGTCGCGGCAGCCAGGATGTGACTGTAGCCAGAGGCCAGTTCGACAACCAGCGGCGCAACGTTTTCCGGCAACTGATGCGCGTAGGCAGCGTTGTCGGCAACCAGAACCTTGGCAACACCTGCGATTCGGGCAGCAGCTTCAGCCACAGCACTCACGCCGGAACCGGCCACCAGGACATTGATATCGCCACCGATCTTCTGGGCAGCAGCAATGGTGTTCAGCGTGGCAGGAGCCACGGCTGCATTGTCATGTTCAGCGATAACCAGGATAGTCATTTAGATTACCTTCGCTTCGGTTTTCAGTTTTTCGACCAGTTCAGCCACAGACTTGACCTTGATACCGGCGCTACGTGCTGCCGGCGCTTCGACCTTGACAGTCTTGTTGGTCGACGCCGTGGAAACGCCCAGAGCATCGGGAGTCAGCGTTTCAAGCGGCTTTTTCTTGGCCTTCATGATGTTGGGCAGCGAAGCGTAACGTGGCTCGTTCAGACGCAGGTCTGTGGTCACGATAGCCGGCAGGCTCAGGGATACGGTTTGCAGACCGCCGTCGATTTCGCGGGTCACGGCAACCTTGTCACCCGACACTTCGACCTTGGAAGCAAAGGTACCTTGCGGGTAACCGCTCAGGGCAGCCAGCATCTGGCCGGTCTGATTGTTATCGCTGTCGATGGCCTGTTTACCCAGGATCACCAGCTGTGGCTGCTCCTTGTCGACCACGGCCTTGAGCAGCTTGGCGACAGCCAGGGAAGTCAGCTCTTCGGCGGACTCGACCAGCACGGCACGGTCAGCACCCAGCGCCAGGGCAGTACGCAGTTGCTCCTGTGCGGTAGTCGGGCCGATGGTAACCACGACGATTTCGCTCGCCACGCCCTTTTCTTTCAGGCGGACAGCCTCTTCCACAGCGATTTCGCAGAAGGGGTTCATGGACATTTTGACGTTGGCAAGATCGACGCCGGAGTTGTCCGCCTTGACGCGAACCTTGACGTTGTAGTCGACCACTCGTTTGACAGCTACAAGAACCTTCATGGATTCCTCACTCTCCGGTGAAAAGAAAGTCGCCCGGCATGACCAGACGATCGATATGTGTGCCCTCAACAAGCAATCGTTTCAGTGCAGGCATCGGGGATGTCTATCAAAACAACCGCCAAAAAACCGTATACAAGGCCAGATCACACCCATCAAGCGCCTCCATGGCGTGTAGAATGCGCCGCGCGCAATGGCCGGACTGCCTGCACTACGCTCACCTGATGCCTTTTCAGAGGTTTCATTGAACCTCGCTTCAGCCTACGGCGAGCGCAAAACCGCCCGTATCTTGACCGCAACGCCTTTTCCGGTCAATACGACATATCGGCCAGTCATGAGTCTCGCGTCTTTGATTTATCTGGCCTGCGGCCAATTCAAACGAACGTTTGTATTGGACCTGCAAAGTGGTGTAGATATAATGCGCTCCTTGAAAAGACGGGCAGGCATCTCATGCCTCCGCACGTCGGTTTGTACGCTTCATATAAAAAAATACCGTGAGCCTTGAGAGTAGGAGATAGCCTGTGGAACGCGAATACATGGAATTCGACGTCGTCATCGTCGGAGCCGGCCCTTCCGGGCTTTCTGCCGCGTGCCGTCTTAAACAGAAGGCTGCCGAAGCGGGCCAGGAAATCAGCGTCTGCGTGGTGGAAAAAGGCTCCGAAGTCGGTGCACACATTCTGTCCGGCGCGGTATTCGAACCTCGCGCCCTGAACGAGCTCTTCCCGAACTGGCAGGAACTTGGCGCGCCACTCAACACGCCGGTCAAGCGTGATGACATCTATATGCTGCGCAGCGCCGACACCTCCATAAAAGTACCTGACCTGTTCGTGCCCAAGACCATGCACAACCAGGGCAACTACATCATTTCCCTCGGCAACCTGTGCCGCTGGCTCGCCCAGCAGGCCGAAAACCTGGGTGTCGAGATCTATCCGGGCTTTGCCGCACAGGAAGCGCTGATCGACGAAAACGGCGTAGTGCGCGGGATCGTCACCGGCGATCTGGGCGTAGATCGTGAAGGTAACCCGAAAGAAGGCCTGTACACACCCGGCATGGAACTGCGCGGCAAGTACACCCTGTTCGCCGAAGGCTGCCGTGGCCATATCGGCAAGCAACTGATCAAGCGCTTCAACCTGGACAGCGAAGCCGATGCCCAGCATTACGGCATCGGCCTCAAGGAAATCTGGGAAGTCGATCCGGCGAAGCACGAGCAAGGCCTGGTGGTGCATACCGCCGGCTGGCCGCTGGACGACCAGAACATGGGCGGTTCTTTCCTGTATCACCTGGAAAACAATCAGGTGGTAGTCGGCCTGATCGTCGACCTGTCCTACAGCAACCCTTACCTGTCGCCTTTCGACGAATTCCAGCGTTACAAGCACCATCCGGTCATCAAACAGTACCTGGAAGGCGGCAAACGCATCAGCTACGGTGCCCGCGCCATCTGCAAGGGCGGCCTGAATTCCCTGCCGAAAATGGTTTTCGCGGGTGGCGCATTGATCGGTTGCGACCTCGGCACCCTGAACTTCGCCAAGATCAAGGGCAGCCACACAGCCATGAAATCCGGCATGCTCGCTGCGGAATCGGTGGCCGACGCCCTGCTCGCCGGCAAGGAAGGCGGCGATGTCCTGACCTCGTACGTGGACGCCTTCAAGGCCAGCTGGCTGCATGAAGAACTGTTCGCCAGCCGCAACTTCGGCCCGGCGCTGCACAAGTTCGGCACAGTCGTGGGCGGCGCGTTCAACTTTATCGACCAGAACATTTTCGGCGGCAAGATCCCGTTCACCCTGCACGATACCAAGCCGGACTACGCCTGCCTCAAGCTGGCAGCCGACTCGAAGAAGATCGACTACCCGAAACCCGACGGCAAGCTCAGCTTCGACAAGCTCAGCTCGGTATTCCTCTCCAGCACCAACCATGAAGAGGAACAACCTTGCCACCTGAAGCTGGCCGATCCGAGCATTCCGCTCACCAGCAACCTGCCGCTCTATGACGAACCGGCCCAGCGCTACTGCCCTGCCGGCGTCTATGAAGTGATTACTCAGGAAGATGGCGAGAAGCGCTTCCAGATCAACGCTCAGAACTGCGTTCACTGCAAGACCTGTGACATCAAGGATCCTGCGCAGAACATCACCTGGGTGACGCCGGAAGGGGCTGGCGGGCCGACTTACCCGAACATGTAGGAAACAAGCTGCAAGTTTTTAGCGGCAAGCTGCAAGAAAGCCCCTTTTGGGGCTTTCTTGTTTATGCAGGAATTCGCAGATAAGTGCTTTCTTCGACGGGGTTACGCTCGAAGTAGCGCTTGTATTCGCGGCTGAACTGGGATGTGCTCTGGTAGCCGACAGCGTGCGCGACCTGGGCCACGCCCATTCCCTGGGCGACCAGCATATGCTGGGCCTTGAGCAGACGCAGGCGCTTGAGGTATTGCACCGGCGACAGCAAGGTGCTGCGCTTGAAATGCTCGTGGAATGTCGAAGCGCTCATGTTCGCCTGCCGCGCCAGGATATCGATATTCAAAGGCTCGGCGTAGTGGCTGTGCAGGTACGCCAGAGAGGCCGCGATCCGGGCGAAATGACTCTGCTGCGCAACCAGCGCCCGCAACACGCCCGCCTGTGGACCGCGTAGCGCCGCATACAGCACCTCGCGTAACCGTGACTGCCCCATGACATGACAATCCAGCGGATCATGCAGGCAGCGCAACAACCGCTCCACACTCTCGCGCATCGACGCATCCAGCACAGCAGATGTCATTGATTCCGGCGTTTGAGCCTCGACCGTGTGATCAGGCACCGGCCCCATCAACTGCACCAGTTCGCCCAGCATGACACGGTCAATCGCCACCGAAACGCCGAGCAATGGCGCTTGAGGCGTGGCAAAGGTTTCGCACATGAACGGCACGGAAAGCGCCTGCACCAGATAGTGTCCGGCACCGTAATCCAGCGTGCGCGAACCGAGGCTGGCCAACTTGCCACCCTGAGCGACGATCATCAGGCTCGGCTCATAAATCTGCGGGCTGCTGGCCACATACTCATAGGCCGAAACCACCTTGACCTCCGGCAATAACGTCGTCACGAATCCGGGACTCGTGGCCAGAGGCTTTATCAAGTAAACAAGAGTGGCATTGGCATCCTGGGGATGAAGTCGCGACATGGAACACCGGGTAGAGAATCAGACATGCGTATCATCGCAGATATCAGCTTCACAGCCATGCCCGAGCGGCCAGTTCCGTAGGAATAGGCATGACTCACGGAGGAATGCTCATGGCCTTCAGCGGCCCGGACCCGGAAAATAGTCATCACTATTCACCCTTGATCCGCGAGGAACAACATGTACACAGCCATCGGTTACGCAGCCCAGTCCGCGACTGCCCCCCTCGCCCCCATGACTTTTGAACGCCGCAGCCTGCGGGCCAATGACGTCGCCATCGAGATCCTTTATTGCGGCGTCTGCCACTCCGACATTCACCAGGCACGTAACGAGTGGGGCATTGCTGTCTACCCGCTGATGCCTGGCCACGAGATCGTAGGCAAGGTCACAGCCACCGGCCCGAACGCAGGCAAATACAAAGTGGGTGATCTGGTCGGTGTCGGCTGTATGGTCGACTCCTGCCAACAGTGCTCAGCCTGCCAGGCGAACCTTGAGCAATACTGCCTTGAAGGCCCGACCATGACTTACGCGACCCCTGATCGCGTGGACGGCAGCAACACCATGGGCGGCTACTCCAACAGCATCGTGGTTCGCGAGGAATTCGTCGTCCGCATCCCGGAAAAACTCGACCTGGCTGCCGCCGCACCGATTCTCTGTGCTGGCATCACCACTTACTCGCCCCTCAAACACTATGGCGTCAAGGCCGGCGACAAGGTCGGGATTCTCGGCATGGGCGGCCTGGGCCACATGGGCATCAAGTTCGCCAAGGCCATGGGTGCCGAAGTCACCCTCTTCACCCGCTCGGCATCAAAAGCCCAGGAAGCACGTCGCCAAGGCGCGGATCATGTGATCGTCTCCACCGACGCCGAACAGATGAAAGCCGCCGCAGGTCGCTTCGACTTCCTGCTGGACACCATTCCTGTGCAGCACGACCTGAACCCCTACCTGGAGACCCTGAGTTTTGACGGCGTCCATATTCTGGTCGGCCTGATCGAGCCGGTAGAACCGCCAATCCACGCCGCCCATCTGGTCATGAAACGTCGCGTGATCGCAGGCTCGCTGATCGGCGGAATTGCAGAAACCCAGGAAGTGCTGGACTTCTGCGCGGAAAACGACATTACCTGCGATATCGAAATGCTGGATATCCGCAATATCAACGAGGCCTACGAGCGCATGCTGGCGGGTGACGTGAAATACCGCTTCGTGATCGATATGGCGACTCTGCAGGCATAAAAAACCGTAGGAGCGAATTCATTCGCGAATGAATTCGCTCCTACGCCGTTACCCGCCCAGTTCCGCCGAAAGCCTTGCCGCCGCTTGCTTGATGACCGGCACCAGGTCAGTCATCTTCTCCAGCGGCATATACGGTACGGTACTGGCAATACTGATAGCCGCGACAATCTGCTTGCCCGCATCACGAACCGGTGCAGCCACACAGCGAATCGACGGCTCGTTGTCTTCCAGGTCGAACGCATAACCGCCCTGCACGTATTCTTGCCTGCGCTGACGTAACTGTTCCCAGGTCTGCTGCTCGTGGGTCGGCCACTGCGGGTTCTTTCCTGCAACGGGCAGGCTGATTTCATACAGCCTTTGCCACTCCTGCTCCTGACTGTCCAGCAGCAGCGCCTTGCCGATGCCTGTGCGCACCAGCGGCATGCGATGCCCTACCCGAGAGCGCATCTCCGGCCCGTTACGACCAGGGTTCTTGTGCAGATAAAGCACCTCGTCACCGTCGCGAATCGCCAGATGCACGGTATCGCCAGTCAGTTCCGACAGCTCGTCCAGATAAGGTCGGGCCAGAATCGCCAGTGGCACTTCTTCCCGAGCCTGGAAACCCAGCTCGATCAAGCGAGGCCCCAAGAGATAGCCCACTTGAGGCAAAACCCGCAGATAACGCTCCTCGACCAGGCAACTGACCAGCCGATGGGTCGTGCTGCGCGTCGTACCGATCAGGCTGGAAATGGCTTTCAGGTCCCTGGCACCACTGGCAACGGCCTGCACTACCGCCAGACCGCGCAACAGGGTTTGCGTCCCGGTCGGTGCGGAGTCCTTGCCCGCGGTGCTCACGGACGTGAGTGGATCATTGTGCATATCAGCCCTTATAAGATCGGAAAGCTGGCGGCATTATCGTCGCCAGTTCCTCTGCATGCCAGTGATCACCATTCGACACACGCTCACAAGCGCAGACAGGACAAAGACTCCTCGTGTCCTGATCGGCATATCCCACGTTGAAACCTGCCAATAGATTGGACTTTTAGGTGATTGGTGCCACAGTTGATATCACTGCAACATCACTAATTCGGCAATCACGACGTTAGAGAGGACTACTCGATGATTCGGGCCCCATCTTCACTGACTTTGCGTAGCTGGATCTGGAGAGCATTCCTGAGTACCTCTCTCATACCGCTGATTGTGGTCGAGGTCGCGTTGCTGGCCGCATACTTCCTGAGTAATCAATCCATCAGGGATTCTCAGAGAGAGTATTTGCATCACAGTGCCGCTCGCGAGCTTCAGGCATCCGTCATGCAGAGCGCTGAAATCATCGAAGGCCAGCTAGTGCAGCTCAGCAGCATGGCCACCCTGCTTGCCAGAACGATAGAGACAGAACTGGCAGAAGACTTGCCCTATCACCCAGCCGAACTCACCATCAGCCCCGACGGCGCACGCTACAGCGCTACCGATGACGGCGGCGCAGCCTCCTTCTATTCAAGTATCACACCTCTGGATCAACAGGATCTCGACAAGGTCTATCGTCTCAGGCATGTCGACTTCATGATGAAAACCCTTAAAACCGGAAACCCTTCGATTGTAAGCCTGTACTTCAACAGCTCCGATGGCTATAACCACATTTACCCTTGGTTCAATACGCTGTCGCAATACCCTCACAATATGGACTCGACCCGGTACAACTTTTATTACCTGGCCGATGCCGCCCACAATCCCGCACGACAGACTGTCTGGACCGATGTTTATCTGGATCCGGCAGGCCATGGCTGGATGATGTCTGTCATAACGCCGGTTTACAAAGACGATACCCTCGAAGGCGTGGTGGGAATTGACATCACGGTCGACACGATTCTGCAGCGAATCGCCAGGCTACATGTGCCGTCGGCGGGTTATCTGGTACTGGTAAGCAATAAACTGAACATCATGGCGCTACCAACGGCAGCAGAACGTGATTTCAGTCTGTCGCAGATGAAAAGTATCATTGACTATAAAAGGATGAAGCACGATCACTTCCAGCCAGACGGCTTCAACCTGACCACGCACTCAAACCTGGAACCATTGGTCGATGCACTGCGTAAGCAAGTCAAAGGGTTGCTGCCAATTCAGTTGAACGACCATCCTCATCTGGTGAGCTGGAGCGATATCCTGCCAGCAGGGTGGCATTTACTGGCCGTGGTCGACGAAAGTGTGATCATGCAGGAGACACAACAGTTGGCCAGGCATTATCAGGATATCGGCTACCTGATGGTCGCCGGCCTGATAGTCTTTTACTCATTATTTTTCGCGTTCTTGTGGTTCCGCTCCCGAGAACTGAGCAATCAACTCAGTACGGCCATAATCGGGATTTCAAACATGCTGGAGGAAATCGGCAAAGGTAAATGGAGCCCACCCCCCGGCCGCACCAGAATAAAGGAACTGGCAGCCATTTCGGAACAGGCACTGGCTATGGGTAGCCAACTGGCTCATGCCGAAGCCCGCCGGGGAGCAGCTCAACAACGCTTGGAACTGGTCATTGAAAGCGCTACCGAAGGCCTCTGGGAATATCAGCCATCGACAAACCTTTTCAGCTTCAAAGGCGCGCTGTGTGAGCGCTTCAACCTCCCCGTCCATCCTGTTGACTCCGAACACTTGTTGGCGCGAATGCCTGAAGAAGATCGTAAAAGATTCTGCCAGTTCCTCAGCGCAACCCAGAACAACGAAGACCATGTCGTCGAAGTCGAATTTCGCCTGTCGACCAGACAGGATGAAATGGTCTGGCTGCTTTGCCGCGGCCGGACCCTCTCGGGCCTGCATATATCCATACCTCCCGTAGCAGGCACCTGCGTCGACATAGAAGCACTCAAACAGGTTGAGCAATCCCTGCGGGAGAAGACCATAGAGGCTCAGGCCGCCAGTCAGGCAAAATCGCGCTTCATATCCGGCATGAGTCATGAACTCAAGACACCGTTGAATGCCATCCTCGGCTTCGCTCAGCTTCGCAGAATGAAACTGGCCTCTACAGACACGAAAAATGCCGATGATCTCGCCGACATGAATGAAATCATCAGTGCCAGTGAACATTTAAGCCAACTGTTAGACGACCTTCTGGACTGGTCTAGCTTACAGGCCGAAGCCCCTCATCTATCGCTCAGACCGGTCGATGCAGCTGTATTGGCACAAGACTGCCTGAACATGATTCGTACCCAGACCATCACCCAAGGTATCAAGGTTGAACTGCGCCTTCCCGCTCAGTCTTGCCTTGTGCTGGCAGACAACCGACGCCTCAAGCAGGTATTGATCAACCTGCTTTCCAACGCCATCAAATACAACCGCAAGGGAGGCTCAATCGTGATTGGAGTAGATATTGATAAAGCCTGCCAGATGGCAAGTCTTTTCGTGAGTGACAGCGGCCCGGGCATCGAGCATGAACTGCAGAAACAACTGTTCAAACCCTTCCAGCGTCTGGGCAAGGAAAACTCAGCCATTAAAGGCACTGGAATCGGGTTAGCGCTGTGTCGAGAACTGGCAGAGTTGATGAATGGAGAAATGGGAGTCACCAGTGAACCAGGAGTGGGTAGTCACTTCTGGATAAGTTTGCCGCTCTTTCAGAATGGCGTCATCGCCAAACCGGATACGCATGAATTCAAATAACAGCCTGCACACACATCTTTGAGGCTATCCATAGGAGTGACGTAATGTTTTCCAGGATAAGAAACGATGCCGTGATTGTCATCATCGACGATGTGGCCACCAATCTGCGGCTGCTGGAATCCTGCCTCCGTGCTTTCGGCATGCACCGATTCGAGACATTCTCCAACTCCCTTGAGGGCCTGCAGTGGTGTCAGGCCAATGACTGGGACTTGCTCCTTCTGGACATCGATATGCCGGCACCGGATGGTTTCGAGATTCTTGACCATCTGAACACCAGAGACAGAACGGCCTCTTCGATCATTATTGTCACGGCACTGAACGATCCTCAAAGTCGCCGTATAGGTCTTGAAAAAGGGGCCAACGATTTCATTTCAAAACCAATCGACCTGCCAGAAGTGCTACTCAGGGTACGCAGTTGCCTGGAGCTCTCACAAAGTGGTCGTCTTCTACAGAACGCCAAGCGAGAACTCGAACAAAAGGTTGAACAACGCACAGCCCAACTTCAGGAAAGCTACCGTGCCATGCTGAAAAGCCTGAGCCGTGCAGCCAGCTACCGCGATGACGACACAGGAAGCCATATCCTTCGCATTGGTGCATCAGCGGCCTTGCTGGCCAGAGCCATCGGTATGCCCAGTGCCTGGTGCGAACTGATCGAACAGGCAGCACCGATGCATGATGTTGGCAAGATAGGCATTGCCGATAGCATTCTGCAAAAGCCGGGCGCACTCACGACTGAAGAACGCCAACACATACAGACCCACGCTCGCATCGGTTATGAAATTCTTTATGACGCCAACGGTTCGGACCTGACAGACATGGCTGCAGAAATTGCGTTAGGGCATCACGAAAAATGGGATGGGAGTGGTTATCCATCCGGTTTGAAAGGAGAAGACATTCCACTGAGCGCAAGAATCGTTGCCCTGTGCGACGTATTTGATGCATTGCGCATGCCACGCCCTTACAAACAGCCCTGGACACTGGAGGCAACCACTGCCTACATAAAAGAACAATCCGGGCAGCATTTCGATCCACTCCTGACAGACATATTCTGCGGATTGCTCGATAAGGTCGAGAGACTCAGGCTGCAAGACCTGTCAACTCCCGAACAGTGAAAACCGTTCGGGACGCCACATGGCAGCACGAAATGAAAGCCCCGTTGCAAACAGCCATAGAGTGTCAGTCATTGCACAAATCGATTTTTTCTCCTTCCGATATATGAAAGGACAGACTGCAAGATAAAAAATGCGAACTATGCTGAAGACAAAAATGGAAAGCTGAAAGCGTCCATTACCGCAGAGTCGCATGACTGGTCATTCGCGAGTGGACAGGCCCAGTGGTCAAGAACCTGAGTATTCCCCAGCTACGCCCTTCCCTCTACCTCACACTTGCGGTCGGCATCATAGTGTCTCTGCTGAGTGCCTGGCTGGTGGACATACAGAACAGGAAATATGTCCTCTCACGCTTGACCAACGAAGCAGAAAGCCTCGCGCAAGCAACAGTAGAAAGAGTCGATCTCTATCAATACGGACTTCGCGGTGTACGAGGCGTAATCCTTACTGCCGGTGAAAACATAAACCGTGACCTGTTTTATCGCTACAGCCAGACCCGCGATATCAGCAAAGAGTTTCCCGGCGCTCGGGGATTTGGATTCATTCGCCGTGTGGCGACCGAAGAAGAAGCACTCTTTCTGGCCCGTGCCCGGGCAGACGGAAAAAAAGACTTCAATATACGAGAGCTCTCGCCCAACACAGGCGAGCGATACGTCATTCAGTACATAGAACCCGTCGATCGAAACTTATCCGCGATAGGGCTGGATATAGCATCGCAAGACACTCGTCGCCAGGCAGCCCTGAGCGCGATGAAAACCGGGAAAACAACCCTGAGCGGCCCTATTACATTGGTTCAGGAGTCAGGAAAACCGCAGCAATCCTTTCTGATACTTCTTCCCATCTATAAAGACGGTAAAACTCCAGAGGATGAAAAAAACCGCGAAAACAGTTGCCTAGGTTGGAGTTACGCTCCGCTCGTGATATCCGAGGTGTTGGCCGGGATGAATATCGACCCACAAAGACTGACCATTACACTCAGCGATATCACCGAAGGTAATGACTCATCGCCTTTTTACACGACAGACAGAGCGCCCCATGAAACACCCGATGAGATCAAGACCGAGAAAACAATCCAACTATATGGGCGCATCTGGAAACTGACTACCGCTGCTCAGCCTGCCTTTGCCAGCAGTCTGAACCTGACTTCACCACGTTCAGTCATGTTGAGTGGGCTGTTGATCAGCGCCTTGCTGGCATTGTTAGCCAGCTTGATGGAAACGGCCTCCATAAGACGCAGACAGTACTCCAATCAGCAGGCCCGGATAAGCACCATCGTTGAAAGCTCAACCGATGCAATCATTGGCAAAGACCTTCAAGGGGTAATTACAAGCTGGAATCACGGCGCGGAAGTGATGTTCGGGTATTCCTCTGAGGAAGCGATAGGACAAACCATACGAGAGCTGGTCACGCCAGACGCTCTGGCCCAAGAAGAAACAGAAATATTATCCCGAATACTGGATGGCGATCGTTTTACCAATCACCACACCGTGCGACAGCATAAAGACGGTCATCTCATTGATGTTTCACTTAGCGTATCGCCCATCTTTGCTTCCGACGGTTCAGTATCCGGGGCCTCCAAAACCGTACGAAACATTTCCGAACAAAAAGCTGCCGAAGCCAGAATTCAGGATCTGAATGCCGATCTGGAGCGCCAGGTATCAGAACGAACAGTCGAGCTTGAAAAGCTCAATGTGCTGTTGGGCAGCATACTTGAATCAGCCTCGGAAATATCAGTTGTCGTCACCGACATGCAAGGCATTGTGAAGATCTTCAATCGCGGCGCCCAGAATATGCTGGGTTACAGTGCAGATGAAGTGATTGACCACTATACACCGAGCCTCTTCCACCTGGAATCAGAAGTAATAGAGAGGCAATCTGAACTGTCCGCGTATTTCCATAAACCTATTGAAGGGATTAGAACCTTTGTAGAGATTGCAGAACAGGAGGGATCGGAGACTCGCGAATGGACTTATGTTCGCAAGGACACCTCTCATATAAACGTATCACTGTCCGTCACGGTGGTCCGTCATCTTGACGGCAGTATTGTCGGCTATCTCGGTATCGCAACAGATATCACCTCACGCAAAACCTTCGAGAAGGAGTTGGCCAGCAGCTTGGCAACGACTCGTGCCATTCTGGCTACGGCTGTAAATCCAGTAATAACCCTGGATGGTGAAGGTATTTTAAAGACCTACAACCCTGCTGCAGAACGTGCATTTGGGTACAACGGCGATGAACTGGAAAGTATCAACATCAGGGAACTGATGCCCAGACTATTTACGGATCAGGGCGATACCCCTGTCAGTGACTTCCTCACCCGGCAATGTGTCGAAAACTATAGTTCTGGCCTAGAGGTTGGAGTATTAAGAAAAGAGGGCAGTTCATACCCGGCTCAAATGAGCCTGGGCATAATGGGCACCTCTGAAGACCCCATGTTTGTGGCAATCGTAGCGGACCTTACCGAGCAACGGCGACAACGCGACGAAATCCTTGCGGCTCACGACCATACGACATTGGCTGCAGAAGTCGCCAATCTGGGCATCTGGAACTGGGACCTGATCAAGGCACACCTTGAATTCAACGATCAGATGTACAAGCTCTATGCGCTCCCCATTGAACTGCAAAATGGCGGGCTGAAATATGAGCATTGGAGAGCCCGCGTCCATCCCGACGATATCGAAGAAACCGAACTTAAACTCAATAACGCCATACTGGGTATCGGTGTCTACGACCCGATATTTCGTGCACTTCTGCCCAATGGAGAAATTCGTTTCATCCAGGCAGCGGCGCGCGTTCATTACGATGCAACAGGAGCGGCAACACGAATAACCGGTATTAACCTTGATATAACCGAAGAAAGAAAGCTTCAAACCTCACTGCGAGAAGCCAAGGATCTGGCAGACGCCGCGAGCGCTGCCAAGTCATCGTTCCTGGCCAATATGAGCCATGAAATCCGTACCCCCATGAATGCCGTACTGGGCATGCTGCATCTAGTCAAACAGACCGATCTCAATCGGCGACAGGAGGACTACGTCACAAAAGCCCATTCGGCGGCAACGTCATTATTAGGCCTGCTTAACGATATCCTGGATTACTCCAAGATAGAGAGCGGAAAGCTGATTCTGGATATCCATGCGTTTACAGTGGACTCTCTATTGCAAGAGCTCTCGACCGTGTTGTCCGGCAATCAGGACGGCAAGAATGTCGAGATCATGTATGACCTGGATTACAACATTCCAGGCATCTTGATCGGAGACCGGATGAGGCTACAACAAACTCTCATCAATCTCGCAGGCAATGCGTTGAAGTTCACGCCTCAGGGCCAGATCACCATCGGCATCAGAGAGGTGCTCCGAAAACCTGAAAGCATTCGTTTGCGAATCTCGGTCAAAGATACTGGAATCGGTATAAGCGAAGCACAGCAACGCATTATCTTTGATGGCTTTACTCAAGCAGAGGCCTCCATTTCTCGCCGGTTCGGCGGTACAGGGCTTGGACTGGTCATTTCGAGACGCCTCGTCCAGTTAATGGGTGGGGAATTGCAGGTAAGCAGCACACTGGGAAAAGGAAGTTGTTTCTGGTTCGAGATTGACTTGGCCATTGACAGTGATAGCTCCCTGATTGACCTGTGCGGCACATTCAAAAGAGTCTTGAACATCCTGATCGTGGACGACAATCAAGAGTCCGCCGTTTCTCTGACACAAATGATTACAGCGCTTGGATGGCGAGCAGAGTGTGTCAACAGCGGACTCAAGGCTGTGGAGCGAGTTCGCGAAGCCGGTTTTAAAAACCGGCATTACGATGTCGTGTTGATGGACTGGCAAATGCCAGAACTTGATGGATTGGAAGCCGCCAGAATCATTCAAGGCATGACAGATGAGCCCGGAATCATAATGATTACGGCCTTTGGCAGCGAAGTATTGGCCAGGGAACAGAACAACCTTACTTCTGTTTTTTCGGATGTTCTGGCAAAACCCGTGACCCCTTTCCAGTTGAGCAACGCGATAACGAGAGCACTCGAAAAACCCTCTGCCCCTGTCAGCGCCATAGAGAAAAAGAACAAGAGGCTGGAAGGTGTCCGCGTACTGGTCGTGGAAGATAACTTTTTAAATCGACAGATCGCCTCCGAATTGCTGGCAGCCGAAGGTGCCGTCGTCGCAATGGCTACAGGTGGGCTGCAGGGCGTTCAAGCAGTGCTGGAGTCCAGACATCCTTTTCATGCCGTATTGATGGATATGCAAATGCCCGATATCGATGGGCTGGAAGCAACCCGCCGAATCCGCGATGACAAGAGATTCGCCACGCTCCCGATTCTGGCGATGACTGCCAATGTCACCCAGGATGATCAAGTGGCATGTTTGAGAGCCGGCATGAACGACCATATTGCGAAGCCCATAGACAACGAACGCCTGATTTCATGCCTGCTGAGCCATATTTCAAACGTTGACCCTCCTCTTCGGGTCGAATCAGGAACACCTCGGTTATCCGGCCCCGTCGTGGAGGAGAGAGACTCTATTCTGGCGCGATTCGGCAACAACACTTCTCTTATCAGGCAGGTTCTGTGTAGCTTCCTGCCCAATACGGAAATTCAATTAACAGCCTTGGAAAAAGCACTACTCGATCACGATCTCACCGCGGCCCTTAACCTTCTGCATACCCTTAAAGGCAGCGCATCAACGATGGGAGCAAAATCACTCTCCGAACTGGCCGCCGAATCGGAAAAGTTGTTGAGATCCAGCGCACGCAACGAGGCAGCCCATACGATTTCTCATCTCGACATCCCAACATTTCGCAAAGTGCTTCACGACAACGAGCAGGCTCTACAGTCCATGTTCCACGAAACAGAAAGCCCCCCTGCTCTTGTTGGTACAGCGTCAAACACCGAGGGCTGGGAAAGCAGACTGAAAACACTCAGAGGATTGCTTGGTGCTGGAAACCTCGACGTCCTTGAGCAGATCGATACGCTTACCCAAGGGATTCCCTTTATTGAAAAGTCTCAGCTTCAACTGCTCATCCAACGAATAAACGAGTTGGACTTTCGCTCAGCACTAAAAATTATCGATGACTACAGCCGGAAACCGGAAGAATGAATTTCATCCATGACGTGTGGGAACCCGGGATCATTGCCAGACCCAAGATTCTTATTGTCGATGATCAGGCAAGCAACATTTTAATTCTCAGGGAAATATTTCGAGAGTCCTGCGACATCATCATGGCGACCGACGGCCAGCAAGCGTTGACGTTGTCTGCCACTCAACTTCCGGATCTGGTACTGCTGGATGTCGTCATGGAGGGGACAGACGGACATGAAGTATGTCGTCAACTGAAAGAATCGCCACTGACACAACACATCCCCATCATTTTCGTCACCGCCAAGCGAGATGAACTCGATGAAGTACAAGGCTTTGAATTAGGGGCTGTGGACTTTATAACCAAACCCATCAACCCAACGATCGTCAGAGCCCGCGTCATTACTCACCTCACGTTAAAACTGCAAAGCGATCTTCTCAGGCGCAGTGCATTCACCGATGGATTGACAGGCGTTTCCAACAGGAGAAAGTTTGATGACATGTTCGAGCAATGCTGGCGTCAGAGTGAACGCAACAGCACTCCCCTTTCCCTGATAATGATCGATGTCGACTACTTCAAGCTCTACAATGACCGGTACGGCCATCAGGCAGGAGACCACTGTTTGAAGTCCATTGCCCACTCCTTGTCAGAACTGATCCGACGCCCTTTTGATCTACTGGCACGTTATGGGGGAGAAGAGTTCGTTTGCATCTTGCCCCATACCGATATTTCAGGAGCGGCCAGGGTAGCCGAATCCATGAAAGACGCTGTTGATGCCCTCGGGATGGAACACCTGAGCTCCGATATCGGGCAGAAAGTCACCATTTCCCTTGGAGTTGCCAGCACTATTGCGACCCCCGCAACAACACCGGATGCCTTTTTACGAGAAACAGACAGTCAGCTCTATATGGCCAAGAAGTCTGGTCGTCATCAGGTGGTCGCTGCTGGGGGGTGAACACCGGGTTTTAGTTTCACGCTCAAGGGCCAGAGCGGGCCTATGAAAAGCTGGCAGCATTATCATCGCCAGCTCTTCTGCATGCCAGTGATCACAACTCGATACGCTCCACCTTGCCCACCAGCAGGATGTAGGACAGCGCGCCAATCAGCGCCAGTATGGCGATATAGGTAATTGCAGGCGCAAAGGAGTCGCCCGACGCCAGGAAGCCGATCACGATAGGTGTGGCAATGGCCGCCAGGTTACCGATGAAGTTGAAGGTGCCGCCGGTCAGCCCCAGCAGACGGGCCGGCGCCAGGGTCGAGACCAGTGACCAGGTAATCGATGCCAGACCATTGCCAAAGAACGCCAACGCCAGAAACGCGATCACCAGGGGCGTGGATTCCACATAGTTGGCACCGATGATCGATGTCGAGATCAGCAGACCGGCAATGATCGGCAGCTTGCGGGCCAGACCAATACTGTGGCCGCGACGGATCAGCCAGTCAGAGAAGAACCCCGAGCAGAGCACGCCGACAAAGGCTGCCAGAAACGGCAGCGACGCCAGTAGCCCGGACTTGATGAAGTCCATGCCGCGGTACTTGACCAGATAGGTCGGGAACCAGGTCAGGAAAAACCAGAGAGTCGAATTAAGGCAGAACTGCCCCAGATAAATGCCCCACAGCTTGCGCTGGCTCAGCACTACACCCAGGTCCTTCCAACTGAAGCCACGCTTCTGCTTTTCGGTATCGACCTGAATATCCACCAGCCCGCCACCTTCGCGGATCAGGTCGATTTCTTCCTTGTTGATGCCTTTGAAATCACGCGGTTCACGATACACCGCATACCAGATCACGGCCCAGAGTATGCCGACGCCACCGGTGACGACAAACACCATATGCCAGCCGTAATGGGCTTGCAGCCAGGCCAGTACCGGGGTCAGGAACGCCAGGCCGACAAACTGCCCCGAGGTGTAGAAACCGATGGCCGTCGCCCGCTCACGCTCGGGAAACCAGGTGGTGACCACGCGGCTGTTGATCGGATAGGCAGGCGCTTCAAGCGCACCCACGGCCATGCGCAGCACGAACAACGCAATGAAACTCGCCGCAAAGCCCAGCATGACGGTAGCAATCGACCACAGCAGCAGCGCGGCGGTGTAGAGAATGCGCGGCGGAACACGATCCACCAGCCAGCCGCCTGGAAGCTGCATGGCCGCGTAGGTCCAGCCGAAAGCCGAGAAAATCAGGCCGACATGAACCGGATCGATGCCCAATTCGCTGGTCAAGGCCGGCGCCGCGATGGACAGGTTGCTGCGGTCCAGATAGTTGATCACCACCGTAATGAACAGCAGCACCATGATGAAGAAACGCTTGCGAGTAGGCGTGACTAAAGACGCCGCCCCTTCGAGAGTGCGGGTTTGCATGAAGATTGCCCCTTGTTGGATTTATGTGAGGACTGCGTTCTGCAATGCCTGATCGTGCAGCGATAGAGCGCTGCACGATCATTCAGATCTCCATCACCATTCAGCAAAGCTGCCGTCGGCATGGCGCCAGATCGGGTTGCGCCAGCGATGACCGATGGCGGCACGCTCCTTGACGTACTCTTCATTGATCTCGATGCCCAGGCCCGGCCCGTTGGGGATCTTCACCATGCCCTTGTCGTAATCGAACACTTCAGGGTGCTTCACATAATCCAGCAGGTCATTGCTTTCGTTGTAGTGAATACCCAGGCTCTGCTCCTGAATGAAGGCGTTGTAACAAACAGCATCCAGTTGCAGACAGGCCGCCAGCGCAATCGGCCCAAGCGGGCAATGCAGCGCCAGCGCGACGTCGTAGGCTTCGGCCATATTGGCGATCTTGCGGGTTTCGGTGATACCGCCTGCATGAGAGGCATCCGGCTGGATGATATCGACGTAGCCTTCGCTCAAGACCCGCTTGAAGTCCCAGCGCGAGAACAGCCGCTCCCCCAGAGCGATAGGCGTGCTGGTCAGTGGCGCCAGCTCCTTGAGCGCTTCGTAGTTCTCGCTGAGGACCGGCTCTTCGATGAACATCAGCTTGAAGGGGTCCAGCTCTTTCATCAGCACCTTGGCCATAGGTTTGTGAACCCGGCCATGGAAGTCCACGCCAATGCCGACATTCGGCCCGACCGCATCACGCACCGCCGCAACGTTGGCCAGTGCCAGATCGACCTTGTCGAAGGTGTCGAGAAATTGCAGCTCTTCGGTGCCGTTCATTTTCACGGCAGTGAAGCCGCGCCCTACGGCCTCTTTGGCAGCACGTGCGGTATCGGCTGGCCGGTCGCCGCCGATCCATGAATAGACGCGGATCTTGTCCCGCACCTGACCACCCAGCAGATCACTGACCGAAACGCCCAATGCCTTGCCCTTGATGTCCCATAACGCCTGATCGATACCGGCCAGCGCGCTCATGTGTACAGCGCCGCCACGGTAGAAACCGCCGCGATACAGCACCGTCCAGATATCCTCGATGTTGCGCGGGTCCTTGCCGATCAGGTAATCGGAAAGCTCCTCCACTGCCGCAGCGACGGTATGGGCACGGCCTTCGACAACCGGCTCGCCCCAGCCGACAACACCGTCATCGGTTTCGACTTTCAGAAAGCACCAGCGTGGCGGAACGATAAAGGTCGTGAGCTTGGTGATTTTCATGTGTGCAATTTCTCTCTTATTAGGTAGGGGAAGAAGCGCTCGGCGCGCCGATCAGTTGGAAGTCAGTTCATGCCAGGCGCTGACGTAAGCCTTGGCGCGCAGCTCCACATCCGCCGCGCTCATGCCCGGCTTGAACAGCCCGGAGCCCAGGCCAAAGCCTTTGACGCCAGCATCGAGGAAGACCTTCATGTTCTCCGGCGTAATGCCACCCACTGGCAACAGCACCGTTCCGGCTGGCAATACCGCCAGCCAGGCCTTCACCACCGCAGGCGACATTTGCTCGGCCGGAAACAGCTTGAGCACATCGGCGCCTTCGGCCAGAGCCGCAAAGGCTTCGGTCGGCGTGGCGACACCTGGCGACAGGAACAATCCGGCAGCCTTGGCCGCACGCAAGACCTTCGGGTCGCTATGTGGCATGACAATGACCTGACCGCCCGCCTCCTTGACCTGATCGACCTGCTCCGGTGTCAGCACGGTTCCGGCACCGACCAGACAATCGGCAGGCAGGTACTGGCGCAACAGAGTGATGCTGTCATAAGGCTGCGGCGAGTTGAGCGGCACCTCGATCACCCGGAAACCGGCCTGATACAAGACCTCGCCAATGGCTGGAGCTTCTTCGGGACGCAGGCCGCGCAGAATCGCGACCAGTCCGTTTTCCTTCAGGGCTTGCTTGAGCATTTCACACCTCGTAGGGATCTGTTGAAGGCCCGGACGCGATCAGGCCGGCCTGAACGGCCACTTGCCACAGGCCCCGTTCGGTCGCTTGCGCGGCTGTGGTCACCTGATCGAAACCGCAAGCCGTAAGGCCGCGTGTGTAGCGTGCGCAAAGCGACTCGCTGCCGATCAGGATCACGGCAGGCAGTTGCTTCAGGCTTCTTTGCTGGATTCTGGTCAGGGCATCCAGCTCATGCCCGATCAATAGGCCGGACAGATAGTCAGGCTGGGCGCTGGCATCAAGCTGGCCGGTCAGGCCCAGGGTCCGGGAACTGAAAATGGTCGAGAGCAGACCGGACGCGCCCTCTGGCGACAGGGCAATGGACAGCCCGCAGTCGAACGCATTGGTATCGAAGGTTTCGCCGGGCCGCATGGTACGGCCGAGAATGGTGTGCCCGCACAAGGCGGCGTATACCTCGCCGGTCATGAAGGTATCGAAATGGACGATGCAGCCCTCAACCACACGCACCCATTTGGAGTGGCTGCCGGGAAGACCGATCAACAGCGATCGACGGGTCGACTCCTCATCAAGCGAGGCAAGTACGCCAAGCACCTGGGTTTCTTCACCACGCATCACATTGGGCAGGGTCGAGCGCTGCAATACACCGGGGATGATATGGATATCGACACCGCGCAGGCTGCGCACGGTCTGCAAGGCTGCGCTCAGTTCACCGACGCTGGCCGGAGTTTCCCGGTACACCGCCTCGCGCCAGCCCTGGGCACTGCCCACCATGCCGCAGGCAATCACCGGCAGATCCGGTTGCGCATCGAGCCAGTCGCCACAGGCCTGATCAAAGGCCAGTTCAAAACCATCGCTGCACATGGCACCTGCGATCAGCCGGGGAGTATCCGGCAATTGCATGATGCCTGCGCTCAAGGAGCGTTGTTCCAGGACCTGGCCGTGTTCGCCAAGTCGATAAGCACGAAGTGAGGTTGTCCCCCAATCGAGCGCGATCAATTGCGCCGCCATCGCTTCACCTGTTGTTTTTTTAAAAGTGAGTGCGAGGCGGACTATAAGCCCATCGAACGATAAATCTCAATATGTAATTTTCAATCCCATATATAGGGATTAATTTAAACCCTGCCTTGCGTCGTAATGCGCTAACGTTGGTAACGTCTCTCTAAATACCCTTTCCCTCGGCAGCCTTGCCGCAGTGGTAACGTGCCCGACATATCGACGCCCCATCCCTCAGCACTGCCCTCCTGCGCTGTTTGCAGCCTCAAACGCCCTTCAAGGAACCCAAGCCATGAAGCGATTTCTTGTGCTCGACAGCTTTCGCGGGCTTTGTGCCCTTGCGGTGGTCCTGCATCACTTTCATGCAACGCAAAGCGTCACTGAGCTGCCGTTTTTCCAGCACGCCAATTACCTGGTGAATTTTTTCTTCGTGCTCAGCGGCTTTGTGCTCTATCACATCTACGCCGACCGACTGGGCAGCACCGCACAGCTCAAACGATTTGTGATTGCACGCATCTGCCGCCTGTACCCGCTGCATCTGGCGACCCTGCTAGCGGCTCTGCTGTTCGAGTTCCTGAAGCTGGCCGCCGAACAACAGGGCATCCTTTTTGCCGCGGGCAGCTTTACCGGCCCCAGAGCTGCCGAAGAAATCCTGCCCAATCTGTTGCTGCTGCAATCCTGGTGGCCTGGCTTCAATCAGCTGTCGTTCAACTTCCCGTCATGGAGCATCAGCGTCGAGTTCTATCTGTACCTGCTCTTCGCCCTGATTGCCGTCGGGATACCAGGGATGTCGCGGCAGATATTCGCGGCCATCGCTGTTCTGGCTTTCGTCGCGCTGTACTTCAAAGACACCTTCTTCAACGAAGGAGCACTGACAGGCCTGGCGTGCTTCTTCAGCGGAGTAATGACTTATCGGTTGTATGCAAGATTCAAAGGCTTTGAGTTCCACAAAGGCTGGGCGACCTTGCTGGAGGCACTGAGTCTGGTTGCGGTGTACATGGCAATCACCTACAGCGGCCCCTCGCAGAACATTTCCCTGAGCCTGCTGTTCTGCTGGGTGATCGGTCTATTTGCCTTTGAGGCTGGCGGGATTTCGCGAGGGCTGTGTACCCGGCCATTCAAATGGGCTGGCACCCTGTCCTTTTCGATCTACATGACTCACACCATCGTGCTCTTCTCCGTGACGACGGGCCTGATGCTGTACGGCAAGATCACCGGACAGGAACTGTTGATCGACATTCCGAGTGAAATCCCGGGCGTTGCTCTGCGCTACATCCACACACAAAGCATGGCGCTCGACAATCTGATCATTGCGATCAGCCTGGGGATGGTATTGCTGCTGTCGATGCTGACGTACCGCTATATCGAGCTACCGGGCATTGAACTGGGCAAGGCATGGGGTCGCAAGGTCACGGGTACTGCCGACGCCCGAGCACAACACCAGGAAACGGCCCCCTGAATCGCAGCCATAAAAAACGCCCCGGACAAGGGGCGTTCTTTTGTACGGCTTCAGCGAATCAACGCTCCAGCAGAATCCGCAGCATGCGACGCAACGGCTCGGCCGCGCCCCACAGCAGCTGGTCGCCTACGGTAAAGGCGCCCAGGTATTGCGAACCCATGTTCAGCTTGCGCAGACGACCCACCGGAACGCTCATGGTGCCGGTTACAGCAGTCGGGCTCAGTTCCTGGATGCTGGCTTCGCGATGGTTCGGGACCAGCTTGACCCACGGGTTGTGCTGGCTGATCAAACCTTCGATGTCCGCAATCGGTACATCCTTGTTCAGCTTGATGGTCAGTGCCTGGCTGTGGCAGCGCATGGCGCCGATACGAACGCAGATGCCGTCGACCGGAATCGGGCTCTTGAAGCGACCCAGAATCTTGTTGGTCTCGGCCTGGCCTTTCCATTCTTCACGGCTCTGGCCGTTCGGCAGTTCCTTGTCGATCCAGGGAATCAGGCTGCCAGCCAGTGGCACACCGAAGTTCTCGGTCGGGAAGGCTTCGCTGCGCATGGCTTCAGCAACCTTGCGGTCGATGTCGAGGATGGCGCTGGCCGGGTTGGCCAGGTCATCGGCAACCGACGAATGGACAGTACCCATCTGCTTGATCAGTTCACGCATGTTCTGCGCGCCGGCACCGGAGGCCGCCTGATAAGTCATGGCGTTCATCCACTCGACCAGACCGGCCTCGAAGAGGCCGCCCAGGCCCATCAGCATCAGGCTGACGGTGCAGTTGCCGCCGATGTAGTTCTTGGTGCCCGCGTCCAGTTGCTGGTCGATGACCTTGCGGTTCACCGGATCCAGCACGATCACGGCATCATCCTGCATGCGCAGGCTGGAGGCCGCGTCGATCCAGTAGCCCTGCCAACCGGCTTCGCGCAGCTTCGGGAACACCTCATTGGTGTAGTCGCCGCCCTGACAGGTCAGAACCACGTCGAGGGTTTTCAGTTCGTCGATGCTGTAAGCATCCTTCAGCGGCGCAACATCCTTGCCTACCGACGGAGCCTGGCCACCGACATTGGAGGTAGTGAAGAACACCGGTTCAATGAGATCGAAGTCCTGCTCTTCCCGCATCCGCTGCATGAGCACGGAACCAACCATGCCACGCCAACCGATCAGACCTACACGTTTCATCGCAACTACACCTTGAATAAAAGTGGGACCGCTGCCGCACATGTGCCATGCACAGCGAGCAGCGGGCCAGAGAGATTACAGATTCCGCAGCGCGGCGACTACTGCGTCGCCCATTTCCTGCGTGCCGACCTTGACGTTACCGGCCGACCAGATGTCGCCGGTACGCAAACCCTGATCCAGAACCAGACTGACAGCCTGTTCAATGGCATCAGCGGCAGCGGTCAGGTTGAAGCTGTAACGCAACATCATCGATACCGACAGGATGGTCGCCAACGGGTTGGCAATGCCTTGACCGGCGATATCCGGCGCCGAACCGTGGCAAGGCTCGTACATGCCCTTGTTGTGGGCATCCAGCGAGGCCGACGGCAGCATGCCGATGGAACCGGTCAGCATCGAAGCTTCGTCGGAGAGAATATCGCCGAACATGTTGTCGGTCACTATCACGTCGAACTGCTTGGGCGCGCGTACCAGTTGCATGGCGGCGTTGTCGACGTACATGTGGCTCAGTTCGACTTCAGGGTAGTCCTTGGCGACCTGCTCGACCACTTCACGCCACAATTGGCTGGAAGCCAGTACGTTGGCCTTGTCCACCGAGCACAGCTTCTTGCCACGAACCATGGCCATGTCGAAACCGACACGCGCAATACGGCGAATCTCGCTTTCGCTGTAAGGCAGTGTGTCGTAGGACTGACGCTCGCCGTTTTCCAGTTCGCGGGTGCCACGTGGCGCGCCGAAGTAGATACCGCCGGTCAGCTCACGGACGATGAGGATGTCCAGGCCAGCAACGATTTCCGGTTTCAGGCTGGAAGCATCGGCCAGTTGCGGGTACAGAATCGCCGGACGCAGGTTGCCGAACAGGCCCAGTTGCGAACGGATCTTCAGCAGACCGCGCTCAGGACGAATGTCACGCTCGATCGTGTCCCACTTCGGACCACCCACGGCACCCAGCAACACCGCATCGGCAGCACGGGCACGGTCCAGGGTTTCGTCAGCCAGAGGCACGCCATGCTTGTCGATGGCGGCACCGCCGATCACGTCGTGGGTCAGCTCGAAGCCCAGTTGATACTTCTCATTGGCCACTTCCAGCACCTTGACCGCTTCGGTCATGATTTCCGGACCAATACCATCGCCTGGGAGAATCAGAATCTGCTTGCTCATAACATCCTCAATTTTGTGCATCGGTGCCTTGGGCGGCACCTGACATGTCGCTTTTCGCGAATGAATTCGCTCCTACGGGTGTGTGGGAGCGAATTCATTCGCGATCAAAGATCAGCCACGAAACAACCAAGGCTGGCTGGCGCGGTGCTTGCTCTCAAAGGCCGCGATGGCATCGCTGTCCACCAGGGTCAGGCCGATATCGTCCAGACCGTTGAGCAGGCAGTGTTTGCGGAAGGCGTCGATCTCGAAGCTCAGGACCTTGCCGTCAGGACGGGTCACGGTCTGCGCCTGCAGATCAATGCTCAACTGGTAGCCTTCATTGGCTTCAACCTGCTGGAACAACTGATCGACTTCGTCTTCAGCCAGAATGATCGGCAGCAGGCCGTTCTTGAAGCTGTTGTTGAAGAAGATGTCGGCATAGCTCGGCGCGATGATTGCGCAGAAACCGTATTCTTCCAGCGCCCATGGCGCGTGCTCACGGCTGGAGCCGCAGCCGAAGTTCTCGCGGGCCAGCAACACGCTGGCGCCTTGATAACGGGCATGGTTGAGCACGAAATCGGTGTTCAGCGGACGCTTGGAGTTGTCCTGATAAGGCTGACCCACATCCAGGTAACGCCACTCATCGAACAGGTTCGGGCCAAAACCCGTGCGCTTGATCGACTTGAGAAACTGCTTGGGGATGATCTGGTCGGTGTCGACGTTGGCACGATCCAGAGGAGCGACAAGGCCGTTGTGCTGGGTAAACGCTTTCATGCTGGGCTCCTTAGTGCTGGATCAAGTCACGGACATCGATGAAACGACCGTTGACCGCTGCCGCTGCCGCCATCGCCGGGCTGACCAGGTGAGTACGACCACCGGCACCCTGGCGTCCCTCGAAGTTACGGTTCGAGGTGGAGGCGCAATGCTCGCCGGAACCCAAACGGTCCGGGTTCATGGCCAGACACATCGAGCAGCCCGGCTCACGCCATTCAAAACCGGCTTCGATGAAGATCTTGTCCAGACCTTCCTTCTCGGCCTGCTCCTTGATCAGGCCCGAACCCGGAACCACGATGGCCTGCTTGACAGTCGCAGCCACCTTGCGGCCCTTGGCGACATCCGCCGCGGCGCGCAGGTCTTCGATCCGCGAGTTGGTGCAGGAGCCGATGAACACGCGATCCAGCTGAATATCGGTGATCGGCTGGTTGGCTTTCAGGCCCATGTATTTCAAGGCGCGCTCGATGGAGCCACGCTTGACCAGATCCGCTTCCTGGGCAGGATCGGGCACGTTCTGATCGACGGCCAGCACCATTTCAGGCGAAGTACCCCAACTGACCTGCGGCTTGATCTGCGCAGCGTCCAGCTCGACCACAGTGTCGAACACCGCATCAGGATCGGAAACCAGGTCCTTCCAGGCCTCGACAGCCAGGTCCCACTCTGCGCCCTTGGGCGAGAACGGACGACCCTTGACGTATTCGACGGTTTTCTCGTCGGTGGCCACCATGCCGACGCGAGCGCCCGCTTCGATGGACATGTTGCAGATGGTCATGCGGCCTTCGATGGACAGGTCACGAATCGCGCTGCCAGCGAACTCGATGGCGTAACCGTTGCCGCCTGCCGTACCGATCTTGCCGATGACCGCAAGCACGATGTCCTTGGCTGTGACGCCAAACGGCAACTGGCCTTCGACCGATACCAGCATGTTTTTCATTTTCTTGGCGACCAGGCACTGGGTCGCGAGCACGTGCTCGACCTCGGAAGTGCCGATGCCGTGGGCCAGCGCACCGAATGCACCGTGGGTCGACGTGTGCGAGTCGCCGCAAACGACACTCATGCCCGGCAAGGTAGCGCCCTGCTCCGGGCCAACCACGTGAACGATGCCCTGACGCGGGTCGTTCATCTTGAATTCGGTGATGCCGTATTCGTCGCAGTTGTCGTCCAGGGTCTGGACCTGCAGACGCGAGACTTCGTCTTCGATGGCACCGATACCGCCCTTGCGCTCCGATGTGGTCGGAACGTTGTGGTCCGGGGTCGCAATGATGGAGTCGATGCGCCATGGTTTGCGCCCGGCCAGACGCAAGCCTTCGAAGGCTTGTGGCGAGGTCACTTCATGGATGATATGGCGGTCAATGTAGATCAGCGCCGAACCATCGTCGCGCTGTTTGACCAAATGCGAATCCCAGAGCTTGTCGTAGAGCGTTTTGCCGGCCATCGGACGTACTTCCTCATCAGCTTTCTTTCTATGCCTTGGGCAATCGGACATCGATGACCCCTTGGCTTGTGCGGACAATGCTATGGAATATGCTTAAATAACTCAAATTCATATTTTTTATGCTTTGGATAACCAACTGGAATCCGACCATGGATCTCGCCAACCTCAACGCCTTTATCGCCATTGCCGAAACCGGCAGCTTCTCGGGAGCAGGCGAACAACTGCATCTGACCCAGCCAGCCATCAGCAAACGCATTGCCGGTCTGGAACAACAATTGAATGTGCGCCTCTTCGATCGCCTGGGCCGGGAAGTCAGCCTGACCGAGGCTGGCCGCGCCCTTCTGCCTCGCGCCTATCAGATTCTCAATGTCCTGGAT
Source organism: Pseudomonas serbiensis (assembly GCF_030580745.1). Classification (NCBI taxonomy): domain Bacteria; kingdom Pseudomonadati; phylum Pseudomonadota; class Gammaproteobacteria; order Pseudomonadales; family Pseudomonadaceae; genus Pseudomonas; species Pseudomonas serbiensis. The sequence continues at coordinate 57,613 of NZ_JAUQOO010000014.1, read as the reverse complement.
GACACCCGCAGGGCACTGACCAACCTCACTGGCGAAGTCACCGGCCGTCTGACCCTGGCTACCAGTCATCACATCGGCCTGCACCGTTTGCCGCCTTTATTAAGGGAGTTCACTCGCGCCTATCCCGAAGTGGCACTGGACATTCAGTTCCTTGATTCCGAAGTGGCCTATGAAGAGATTCTCCATGGCCGCGCAGAACTGGCGGTCATAACCCTCGCCCCCCATCCACACGCACTGGTGCGTGCCGTGCCGGTCTGGGATGACCCCCTGGATTTCGTCGCCGCGCCGGAACACCCGCTGACCAACAGCGGCCCGATGAAACTCGAAGACATCGTGCGCTATCCGGCCGTATTTCCCGGAGGCAACACCTTTACCCACCACATCGTCAGCGGCCTGTGCGAAGCCCAGGGCCTCAAACCGAATATCGCCATGAGCACCAACTATATGGAAACCATCAAAATGATGGTTTCCATCGGTCTGGCCTGGAGCGTTCTGCCGCGCACCATGCTCGATGAACAGGTGGCGCGCATTCCGTTGCCAGGCGTGCAACTCAATCGCCAGCTAGGCTACATCCTGCACACCGAGCGCACGCTCTCGAATGCCGCCAAGGCGTTCATGGCGCTCCTGGATGCCCAGGCCTGACAGCCGGCCGTTTATTTCCAAGACAGAACACCGTAACCCTGATATATGGGTTACATGATGTAACTCGATCGTTTTAGTGGCTTTATTCGTTAAAGGCTCGTGATCACATGTCCATCCCAGTAGATAGCTCCTCCCTGACGCACATCAGTGCGCAACAAACGTTAAAGGAACTGCGCGACCGTCTGGAGATGGCTCTGGGGGCTGCACAGATGGGAACCTGGGACTGGGACATTCCCAGCGACATGCTGCATGCATCGGCGCAGGCAGCACAGTTGCACGGGATGCCAGCACTGTCATTCCACGACAGCCTGCATATCTTTTTCACTGACGTACCTGTCGAAGAGCGCAACCGCATGCGCCAGGCGTACAACGCCATGCTCGACAGCCAGAGCGACCACTTCCAGATCACTTACCGGCTGCAACTGAAAAATGGCGCACCCCGCCTGCTGGAAGGCCGCGCCCGTCTGTATCGGGATGAAAACGGCGCGCCGCTGAAGCTGTCCGGCACCTTGCTGGACATCACCCAGCAGCATGCCCGCTCGGCGTTATTGGCCAGCGAGGAGAAATTCGCCAAGGCGTTTCACTCAAGCCCCGACTCGATCACCATCACCGAACTGGAATCGGGCCACTATATAGAGGTCAATGACGGTTTCTGCCGCCTGACCGGCTTCACCAGCCAGGAAGTACTGGGGCGCACAGCCTATGAAGCGGGACTCTGGGTAGAACCGGACCAGCTTCAGCAACTGATTGATCAACTGCGCAAGGAAGGACAGCTCCACCATATGGAAATGAACGGGCGCCACAAGAATGGCACCCCTCTCGTTCTCGATGTATCGGCCGAGTGCATCACGCTGGATGCAACCGCCTGCCTGCTGGTGACAGCACGGGACATCAGCCAGTTGAAATACGCCCAGGCCCAGGTCCAGCACCTTGCCTATCACGACCCGCTGACCAACCTGCCCAACCGCGCCATGCTGATGGAAAGGCTCAGCCAGCAACTCGCTCAGCTCAAGCAGGACAACCTGCGCGGTGCCCTGCTGTTTCTGGACCTGGACCACTTCAAGCACATCAACGATTCGCTGGGTCACCCGATGGGCGACTGCGTACTGACCATCGTGACCGCCCGCCTTGAAGCCAGCGTACGCCTTGAAGATACCGTCGCACGCCTGGGCGGCGATGAGTTTGTGGTACTGATTGGCGGCCTTGAAGGTTCACGGCATGAAGTCGCCACTCAAGTGCAGGAACTGGCCGACAACCTGCGCAAGCTGCTGGCAGAACCCATGTTCATCGACCGGCAGCGGCTGCAAGTGACACCGAGCATCGGTATTGCCCTGATCCCCGATCACGGCTCGAACCCCGCCGATATCCTCAAGCGTGCCGATATTGCGCTGTATCGCGCCAAGGACTCCGGCCGCAATGCCGCACAGCTATTCCACCGCTCCATGCAGAAAGCTGCCAGCCAGCGCCTGCGCATGGAGAACGACCTGCGCATGGCGCTGACCCGCAACGAACTGCACCTGTACTACCAGGCCCAGGTCAACACCCAGAGCGACAAGATCATTGGCGCGGAAGCCTTGCTGCGCTGGCAGCATCCCGATTACGGTCTGCTGGCACCTACACAGTTCATCCAGATACTCGAAGAAAGCGGGATGATTCTGGAAGTCGGTGGCTGGGCGCTGGAAGAGGCCTGCAAGGTCGGAGGCAAGTTGTTGCAACAAGGCCTGCTGCCGCTGAACGAATTCCTGCTGGGCGTGAACATCAGCCCGCGCCAGTTCCGCCAGACCGACTTTGTCGAACAAGTGGAAAGCTGCCTGAAACGCCATCGCCTGCCGCCCACCATGCTCAAGCTGGAAATCACCGAAGGCATTGTCATCCAGAACCTGGACGACACCATCGCCAAGATGCTTCGCCTGAAAAAGATCGGCGTCAGCTTTGCCATGGATGATTTCGGCACCGGCTATTCATCCCTGACGTATCTCAAGCGTTTGCCGGTAGACGTTCTGAAGATCGACCAGTCGTTCGTCCACGAAGCCGCCACCGACCCCAACGATGCCGAGATCGTTCGAGCCATCGTGGCCATGGCCCAGAGCCTCAATCTGAACGTCATCGCCGAAGGGGTGGAAACCATCGAGCAACTGGCGTTTCTCGAACAACTGGATTGCCACACCTATCAGGGCTACCTGTTCAGCGAACCCGTGCCCCATGCGGAGTTTGAAGCCTTGCTGCGACTGGAAAGAGGATTGCCCGAAAACAACATGCACTCCCTGCTGGAGCAGGAATAGAAAAAAGGAAGGCATCCGCGGGATGCCTTCCTGTACCTGACATTAATGCTGCAGAACTTTCTGCTGATTGATGGGGATACGCTTTGGCTTGGCCTCTTCAGGCACCAGCCGGATCAGATCGATATTCAGAAGGCCGTGGGAAAGGCTGGCATTCTTGACTTCGATATGGTCCGCCAGGCGGAAGGACAGCTTGAACTCTCGCCGGGTAATGCCTTGGTGCAGATAGGTAATACCTTCGACTTCATCACCCCGCCTGCCCGCACTGACGGTCAGCACGCCGTTTTCGATCTGCAGTTCGAAATCCTCTTCCTGCATGCCGGCAGCCGCAATCACGATGCGATAGTGATCGTCGGAGTGCTTTTCCACGTTGTAAGGCGGATAACTGCTGGTTGAATCATTTCGGGCCACGGACTCGAACAAGTCATTGAAGCGGTCGAAGCCCACTGAATGGCGAAAGAGTGGGGCCAAAGAGAATGCAGTTGCCATAAATGGTTCTCCTTAATCAGTGAGACGGTAGTCATGCGATCCGTATCCGGTATCGCTTAACCACCAAATTAAGGTCTGCCCTGCAGATTTCAAGAGCCGTTTTTTACAGCGTTTACGACCGTTCGTCGGGAGAAAAACCGATCAATGCACTGATCCGGTCGCAGTCCGTTTCGCGGCGCAGGGTATCGAACATGACAACCGCCTGCGGGTAGCTCTTGGTCAATAGCACCAGCCATTGCTTGAGACGTCCGGGCGCCTGGACCAGAGTCATCTTGGCCAGGCAATCCTTCCAGAAAGTGCGCAACATCGGCTGCAGCTCGGCCCAGGTCATCTCGACAACCTCTTCACCCGCATTCGCCGCAGCGATCTGCCGGGCCAGATCCGGACGTGCCACCAGCCCGCGACCGATCATGATGTCCCGCGCACCGCAAATCTCCTTGCAGCGCCGCCAGTCATCCACCGTCCAGATCTCGCCATTGGCAACCACAGGGACCTTGACCACTTCCTGAATCCTGGCAATCCACTCCCAATGGGCAGGCGGCTTGTAGCCATCGACCTTGGTCCGGGCATGAACCACGATCCGCTCGGCACCGCCATCCACCAGCGCTCGCGCACAATCCAGGGCACCGTCGGTATTTTCGTAACCCAGACGCATCTTGGCAGTGACCGGAATGCCCTTGGGCACAGCACGTCGCACATGGCTGACGATGGAGTGCAGCAGCTCAGGCTCCTTGAGCAGGATCGCACCGCCACGAGATCGGTTGACGGTCTTGGCCGGGCAGCCGAAGTTCAGGTCCAGCACCGGCGCGCCCAGCTCACAGGCAAACGCGGCATTTTCTGCCAGACAGACAGGGTCCGAACCCAGCAATTGCAGGTGCAACGGCACACCTGCCGCTGTCTTGGCATCAGTGTGCAGCTCCGAGGCCAGCTTGTAGAAATAGGCGGCAGGCATGACCCGCTCGGTCACCCGGATGAACTCGGTCACGCACCAGTCAACGCCGCCGACGCGGGTCAACACATTACGCAGGATGTCGTCGACCAACCCCTCCATGGGCGCCAGAGCAATTTGCATGGGTCACACTCGAAAAAAAGTCCGGCAGTTTACTGCCCGGCGGCGGGATTTGGAATGTCGCCCGACATGGCAGCCCCATAACCCTCAATAAACTCGCCGGGCATGCGCTTGGGCTTGCCGCTGGACAACTCGATACAGACAAAGGTGGTCTGGGCGCGCAGCAGGGTCACGCCGTCCACCGGACGCCTCAATTGAAAGCAGCGGGTCATTTTCAGACGCTTGTCCCAGTCGACAATCCAGGTGGCCAGTTGCAGTTCGTCATCTTCGTAGGCGCTGGCCAGGTAATCGATTTCATGCCGCACCACCGCCATGGCCCGGTCCAGACGCCGATACTCGCTCAGGTCCAGCCCGAGATGCTGGGAATGCCGCCAGGCGCAGCGCTCCAGCCAGGAAACATACACCGCGTTATTGGCGTGTCCCAGGCCATCGATATCATCGGCTGCCACATTGAGGTCGATCACAAAAGGCGTTGCCCGATCCCAGACCATACTTGCTCCTGTTGTCGCGAAGGGAATGCCCTCTATATCCCTGCACCGACGTCTTCGCGGACGAATCCGCTCCTACGCACAGCTGCACCGGACAAGTTGGCAAAGGTCAGTCTAAACCACTGCCGACTTGGCCGCCCGCAACACACGATCCGACAACTCTCCGGTGCCCAGCGCACGGGCCAGCACCAGACCGCCCACCATCAGAGCGAGGTCAGCCAGGGCCTTGTCCGCCTCTTCAGGGTTCGAGGACAATTGCGCCACCATCAACTCCACATGCTCGGCCAAGGCCGCCTGAAAGCCTTCCGGCAAGCGCGGCACGTCCCCCGCCGTAGAAGGGAGCGGACACGCTTCATCGGTGGCGTCGCGGTGCTTGCGTGACAGATAGAACGCTGCCAGCAAGGCACGCCGTTCATGACAGGGAAGCTGCTCATCGATTTGAGCAATGGAAGACCGTCGCTGCTTCAACAGTCGGTCGAAGGCCTCAAGCATGAGCGACTCCTTGCTATCGAAGTGGGCATAGAAACCACCCACCGTCAGCCCGGCAGCACTCATGATCTCATTGACGCTCGGCTGCTCCAGGCCACGACTGATCATGGCCGCGCTGGCAGCATCGAGAATCCGCTCACGAGTTTGCGCTTTTTTATCTGTCATGCCGACCTCCAGAAATTACGCAGATAATATTATTCGCATAATCCCGAATGACAAGCGCAACGCGGCTTATCTGCCGAAGACAGAGAAGTTGCCTGAAAGGAAAAGAGGAAGTGGCAGCAGAGCGGGCGAAATTAAAACAGGCCCAAAAAACAAAAGGGCCATTCAATAATCGAATGACCCTTGGTCTCGCATAGCGAGAAATCGTGGCGTCCCCTAGGGGACTCGAACCCCTGTTACCGCCGTGAAAGGGCGGTGTCCTAGGCCACTAGACGAAGGGGACGCAAAACCTTCGAGCAGATTCGCTAACAGCGAACCCTGGCAAAATTGGTGGAGCTAAGCGGGATCGAACCGCTGACCTCCTGCATGCCATGCAGGCGCTCTCCCAGCTGAGCTATAGCCCCGGATTTATCGCCTCGCGGCGGAGATCAACCTTGCGGCATCACTCTTTGAAAATGGCGTCCCCTAGGGGACTCGAACCCCTGTTACCGCCGTGAAAGGGCGGTGTCCTAGGCCACTAGACGAAGGGGACAAAACCTTCTTTCGTACATGACCGGCGCTGGTTCCGGTCATCGTACTGTTTCAAGGTAATGTAGCCGACCTTGAAACTCTTTGTTTGGTGGAGCTAAGCGGGATCGAACCGCTGACCTCTTGCATGCCATGCAAGCGCTCTCCCAGCTGAGCTATAGCCCCACATCAGTGGACGGGGCGCATGTTAAGCGTGAGTCGCTAACCTGTCAAATTTATTTTCAACATTTTTGAAAATTTTTCGTCGACATAACAAACACTTAACGCTTCGCCCCCGAAAAACCGAGGTCGAATCGACCACTGTGCGCCCTGCCCTGCGAGCGCACAGTGATCCTCTACTGCATCAGGCTATGGCGCCCAGCAGTTTTTCCCACTCCTTGTTTTCCTTCTTGGAAACGCCACCGAGCAGATCGATGGCCTGACGCAGACGGAAACGAGTGAGGTCCGGACCGAGGATTTCCATCGCATCGAGCACCGAAACCGAACTGGCCTGCCCGGTAATCGCAGCGAACATCAACGGCATGGCATCGCGCAACTTCAGCTCCAGATGATCGACGACGGCCTGGATACAGGCCGTGATCGGGTCCTTCTCCCACTGACGCAGGGACTCAAGCTTCCAGAGGATCAACTGCATCAACTGGCGGACCTGATCGCCCGACAGCTTCTTGTGCTCGAACAGCTTCGCATCCGGCGTCACGCCGCCCGCGAAGAAGAAGCTGGCCAATGGCGCAATCTGGCTGAAGGTTTCGACACGACCCTGAACATGGGGCGCGATCTTCATCAGGTATTCGGGGTTCAGCGCCCAGTTCTGCACCCGGCTGGCAAACTCTTCGACAGGCAGCTCGCGCAGCCACTGGCCATTGAGCCAGGACAGCTTCTCGATATCGAATATCGGACCGCCCAGGGAGACACGGGACAGGTCGAAGTTATCGACCATTTCCTGCAGAGAGAACTTCTCGCGCTCGTCCGGCATCGACCAGCCCATGCGACCCAGGTAGTTGAGCATCGCCTCGGGCATGAAGCCCATGCGCTCGTAGAACGTCACCGACGTCGGGTTCTTGCGCTTGGACAGTTTGCTCTTGTCGGGGTTACGCAGCAGCGGCATGTAGCACAGCTGCGGTTTGTCCCAGCCGAAGTACTCATAGAGCAGAATCAGTTTCGGCGCGGACGGCAGCCATTCTTCACCACGCAGTACGTGGGTGATGCCCATCAGGTGGTCATCGACCACGTTGGCCAGGAAGTAGGTCGGCAAGCCATCGGTCTTCATCAGCACCTGCATGTCCATGCGATCCCAAGGGATCTCCACTTCGCCACGCAGAATGTCCGGCACCACGCAAACGCCTTCGGTCGGCACTTTCATGCGGATGACGTGCGGTTCGCCTGCATCCAGACGACGTTGCACTTCCTCCTTGGAGAGCAGCAAGGCACGACCGTCATAGCGCGGCGTCTCGCCCCTGGCCATCTGTTCGGCGCGCATCTGGTCCAGCTCTTCAGCGGTACAGAAGCAAGGGAAGGCATGACCAAGATCGACCAGTTGCTGAGCGTACTTCTGATAAATCTCGCCCCGCTCGCTCTGCCGATACGGACCATGAGGCCCGCCAACATCCGGACCTTCGCTCCACTCAATGCCCAGCCAGCGCAATGCATCGAAAATCTGCTGCTCTGACTCGCGAGTCGAACGCAACTGATCGGTATCTTCGATACGCAGGATGAACTCGCCACCGTGCTGCTTGGCAAAGCAGTAGTTGAAAAGCGCGATGTAGGCGGTGCCAACGTGGGGATCGCCAGTGGGTGATGGCGCAATGCGAGTGCGAACGGTGGTCATGAAAAATTCCGAAATAGATCGATCAAGCGCGGAATCTTAACAGGCGCTCCAGCACGGGTAAAAGCTTCGCGGGCAAGCCCCTTCCCACGAAACTTGCACAAGGCTGAAGTGGGAGGGGCCTTGGCAGCGACAGAGGCGGCCCCAATACCCCATCAAACTGCCAATAACCGCTCGCGCAATTTGGCGATCTCGTCGCGCATCTGCGCCGCGGCCTCGAACTCCAGATCCCGGGCCAACTGGTACATCTTCTCTTCCAGTTGCCGGATACGCTTGGTGATTTCGCTGGGCGAACGCAGTTCGTTCTCGTAGCGGGCATTTTCTTCGGCGGCCTTGGCCATGCCTTTGCGTTTCTTGCTGCGCGAACCGGGGACCGTCGCGCCTTCCATGATGTCCGCCACGTCCTTGATGACGCCCTTGGGCGTGATGCCATGGGCCAGGTTGTGGGCGATCTGCTTTTCACGACGCCGCTCAGTCTCGCCAATGGCCCGCTCCATGGAGCCTGTAATACGGTCGGCATACAGAATCGCCCGACCATTGAGGTTACGCGCGGCCCGACCAATGGTCTGGATCAGGGAGCGTTCGGAACGCAAAAAACCTTCCTTGTCGGCATCGAGAATCGCCACCAGCGACACTTCCGGCATATCCAGGCCTTCACGCAGCAGGTTGATCCCCACCAGCACATCGAAAGCCCCAAGACGCAGATCGCGGATGATCTCGACGCGCTCAACGGTATCGATGTCCGAGTGCAGATACCGGACCCGCACCCCATGGTCGCCCAGGTAATCGGTCAGATCCTCGGCCATGCGCTTGGTCAGGGTCGTGACCAGCACCCGTTCCTCCAGCGCCACACGCTTGGTGATTTCCGAGAGCAGGTCATCGACCTGAGTCAGCGCCGGACGAATCTCGACCTGCGGGTCCACCAGCCCTGTCGGGCGCACCACCTGCTCGATGATACGCCCCGCATGCTCGGCCTCGTAATTGCCGGGCGTGGCCGAAACGAATATGGTCTGCGGGCTGACCGCCTCCCACTCGTCGAAACGCATGGGCCGGTTATCCAGCGCCGAAGGCAGCCGGAAGCCATATTCCACCAGGGTTTCCTTGCGCGAGCGGTCGCCTTTGTACATCGCGCCGACCTGCGGCACGCTGACGTGGGATTCATCGATCACCAGCAAGGCGTCAGGCGGCAGATAGTCGTAAAGCGTGGGCGGCGGTGCTCCCGACGGGCGGCCCGAAAGATAGCGCGAGTAGTTTTCGATGCCGTTGCAGTAACCCAGCTCCAGAATCATTTCCAGATCGAAACGGGTTCGCTGCTCCAGACGCTGGGCTTCCACCAGCTTATTGTTGTTGCGCAGGTATTCCAGACGCTCCTGAAGCTCGACCTTGATGCCTTCCATCGCTTCAAGCAGCGTCTCGCGCGGCGTTACATAGTGACTTTTGGGGTAGAAGGTAAAACGCGGCAGCTTGCGAATCACCTCCCCTGTCAGCGGATCGAACGCCGACAGGCTCTCCACTTCGTCATCGAACAGTTCGACGCGGATCGCCTCCAGATCGGATTCGGCCGGGTAGATATCGATGACATCGCCACGGACCCGGAAGGTCGCCCGGGCAAAATCCATGTCATTGCGGGTGTATTGCAGGTCCGCCAGACGGCGCAGCAAGGCCCGCTGGTCGAGTTTGTCGCCACGGTCGATATGCAAGACCATGCGCAGATAGGTTTCCGGGCTGCCCAGGCCATAGATGCAGGACACCGTGGTGACGATGATGGCGTCCTTGCGCTCCAGCAGAGCCTTGGTCGCGGAAAGACGCATCTGCTCGATATGGTCGTTGATCGAGGCATCCTTCTCGATGAAGGTGTCCGACGACGGCACATAGGCTTCAGGCTGGTAGTAGTCGTAATAAGAGACGAAATATTCCACCGCGTTATTGGGGAAGAACGTCTTGAACTCGCCATATAGCTGGGCTGCCAGGGTCTTGTTCGGCGCCAGGACCAGCGTCGGGCGCTGCACCTGGGCAATGACGTTGGCAATGCTGAAGGTCTTGCCCGAGCCGGTCACACCCAGCAGGGTCTGATGCGCCAGCCCGGCCTCGATCCCTTCCACCATCAGGCGAATGGCCTCGGGCTGATCGCCGGCTGGCTCAAAACGGGTGACGAGCTGAAACTCGGACATGACCTACCTCTTGATTCGTTCGCGCAAAGGGTTCGTCTGCGCAGAGCCTACACGCAAAAACGAAATCACCGCCAACGCCCGATCCCGCCGGGAAGGACGTGCAGTGCTTGAAGTGATGCAGTGTAGATGGAGCCATATACTCATCTTTCAAGTCATCGATTGCCTATCGAATAGACGAACGTTGTCCCATAAGCCGGAAAAACCTTGAAAAAACCTGTTACGCCCTGTCGCTCCCGGAGTGGATGCTCTTTATACTGACTCCCCGTTTGTGCACCGCTCTGGCGCATTCTGTCGGAGCATGCACTGCACTCCCCTTCACTCTTCATTCAGAGCTGCCGCAAACAATGAGCCTGTTCTCCGCTGTCGAAATGGCGCCCCGCGATCCGATCCTGGGTATCAACGAAGCATTCAACGCCGACACCCGCACCACCAAGGTCAACCTTGGCGTGGGCGTCTACTGTGACGAAGACGGGCGCATTCCGCTGCTGCGCGCAGTTGCCGAGGCCGAGAAGATTCGCGTGGCACAACACGCTCCTCGCGGCTACCTGCCAATCGACGGTATCTCGGCCTACGACCTGGCCGTGCAGAAACTGCTGCTGGGTGCCGACTCGCCACTGATCGCCTCCGGCCGCGTGCTGACCACCCAGTCCGTCGGCGGTACTGGCGCTCTGAAAATAGGCGCAGACTTCCTCAAGCGCCTGCTGCCAAATGCCGTAGTCGCCATCAGCGACCCAAGCTGGGAAAACCACCGTGCCCTGTTCGAAGCGGCGGGCTTCGCGGTTCAGGACTATCGCTACTACGATGCTCCGACCCACGACGTCAACCGTGCCGGCATGCTCGAAGACCTGCAAAACCTGCCGAACGGTTCCATCGTTGTGCTGCACGCCTGCTGCCACAACCCGACCGGCGTCGACCTGACTCTGGAAGACTGGAAAAAGGTTCTGGAAGTGGTCAAGTCCAAAGGTCACGTACCGTTTCTGGACATGGCTTACCAGGGCTTCGGTCAAGGCATCGACGAAGATGCACTGGCAGTCCGTCTGTTCGCCGATTCGGGCCTGACCTTCTTCGCCTCCAGCTCGTTCTCCAAGTCCCTGTCGTTGTACGGCGAGCGTGTCGGCGCACTGTCGATCATCACCGAGTCGAAGGAAGAGACCGCCCGCGTCCTGTCCCAGGTCAAGCGCGTGATCCGCACCAACTACTCCAACCCGCCGACCCACGGCGCAATCATCTCTGCTGCGGTCCTCAATGACCCGGCACTGCGTGCCATGTGGGAAGAAGAACTGGGCGAAATGCGCGTGCGCATCCACGGCATGCGCAAAGCCATGGTCGAGCGTCTGGCCAACAACCCGGCCGGTCAGGACTTCAGCTTTGTCGGCCGTCAGTGCGGCATGTTCTCCTACTCGGGCCTGACTGCCGAACAGGCTCAACGCCTGCGCAACGAGTTCGGTATCTACGCTCTGGATACCGGCCGTATCTGCGTGGCAGCACTGAACCAGAAGAACATCGACGCGGTCTGTGACGCGATCAAGCAAGTGCTGTAAATCTGCACTGCAACATGAAAGGGAAGCCGGGCGAGAATCCGGCTTCCTTTTTTTGTACCTGCAAAAAACACCTCAAGTTATTTCCGGCAGGGCCGCTAATCTGTCCGTGGTTTTCTGGATGAAAGCCCACATGGACAAGCAGGCGATATCGCCTGCATCAGAATGTATTCAGGACAATACGGAGATTACATGAAGTTCAAATCTTTCAAACTCCCCTTCACTGCAGCAGCCCTGGCCCTGTCGCTGAGCCCACTGGCATCGATGGCGGCCGTCATTGAAGTCACCATGCAGAACAACACGCCAAAGACCTTGACGCTTGTTTCTTCAACCAGCGGCTTCCCGTCCACTCTGGCTCCTTATCAAACCGTCACGTTCATCGCGCCATCCGGCTTCAGCAGCAGCGATGTGCAGGCTGATTATGCGAGCGGCCAGTCCACCGGCGGATGCCGATTCCAGGCAGGCCACAAGGAATATTCGACCGGCCCGCAATACACCAGCAGCGCCAAGGGTTACGGACAACTCTCGGATGGTGCCTGCTATGAATACGTTTCCAAGAAATGGTCGGCACCTTACAACTACAAAATCCATTTCATGATGTCGCAGTAAGTATTGGCGCACGCCGATTAGGACAACAAGGGAAGCAGACGCAAGTCTGGCTTCCCTTTTTCATGAGTGTGCTCCTGTAAAACCGCAACGCTTTGAGCATGGAAAAACAACACAACACCTTATTTACAAACTGCGTATCACTTCTTTGATTTCAGGTCAGGCATTGGAGCGTTTTATGGCCACAGTAGAATTTTACTTCCAGACACAGAACGCATGGAACATGGGACCTGCCTGCGGCACCACCATCACGAATTCAAGTAACCCGGCACCGGCTACCACCGCCTGCATATATATCATTCATAACACCCATGAGAACTCAACCTATGTGGGCTATGCCGATAATGCCTTTGACAGATGGAAAAGCCGTACGGAAGTCTTCCATATCATGGGCATACCCAATGCCTATGCGAAAAACATCTTGTGCGCCTATTGCCTGCCGACCGTGTCGGGCGGGCACTCCATGTATCTGAAAGGGGCCAACAACTGCGAGCACCTTCTGGTTCGCGCCGTGGCCAATGGTTTACTGGGGAAAACCACTAATACCAACTCCCAACTTGCCACTCTCCCTTTCAGTAATTCAACGGCGACGAAAGTCCAGGTCTACCTCCCTAGTGACCCCTGGGGAAAGCTGGAAGGTAGAAAACAAGACAATGTCGGGCTTTTTTATTGATTGCGACGCAAAACAGAAAGCCTGGGTGGTATGGGCTCCTGTTACCCATACCACCCCCCTTCTGGAGCCTTCCGACAAAAGACACGGCGCCCTTACCTGCTGACTCATACCGCTAAATTCCCGCCCCCGCTCCTCGTTTAATGGACAGTTCCCGTGGCCGTCGCCTGCCGACGGGCTGAATTCTCCAAGCAGGAACCCTGCATGAAACGCTCTCGACACCCTGGACGCGCCGTCCTTCTGGCGCTGTGCATGTTTCCGGTCATCGCCGTATGCGCCTGGCAAATCATGCCTTCGGGCAACAACGATGCAGCCACCGCGCTCGTCACCCGCAGCGACATTCAAAGCAGCGTGACGGCGCTGGGCACTCTGCAACCGCGCAGTTATGTGGATGTGGGTTCCCAGGCCACCGGCCAGATCATGAAGATCCACGCGCAGGTCGGCGATCAGGTCAAGGAAGGCCAGTTGCTGGTGGAGATCGATCCGTCCACGCAAAAGGCCCGGCTCGACGCCGCACGCTATGCCATTGAGAACCTCAAGGCGCAACTTCAGGAGCAGCGTGCCCTGCACGAACTGGCCCAGCAGAAACAGCAGCGTCAGAGAAGCCTGGCTGCCGGTGGTGCCACTCGCGCCGAGGATGTGCAGGCCGCCGAATCCGAGTTTCGCGCCACTCAGGCACGGGTCGACATGTTCAAGGCGCAGATTCTCCAGGCCCAGGCCAGCCTGCGCAGTGACGAAGCCGCGCTGGGCTACACCCGCATCTACGCGCCGATGTCCGGCACCGTGGTCGCGCTGGATGCACGGGAAGGCCAGACCCTCAATGCCCAGCAGCAGACACCGCTGATCCTGCGCATCGCCCGCCTCTCGCCCATGACCGTCTGGGCCGAGGTGTCCGAAGCCGATATCGGCCACGTCAAACCCGGCATGAACGCCTACTTCACCACCTTGAGCGGCGGTACCCGGCGCTGGAGCAGTACGGTGCGGCAGATTCTCCCGGTGCCGCCCAAGCCTCTGGAGCAAGCCAATCAGGGTGGCGGCAGCCCGAGCAGCTCGGGCAAGAACGGCAGCGGCCGCGTGGTGCTCTATACCGTGTTGCTGGATGTCGATAACGCCGATCAGGCACTGATGGCGGAAATGACCGCGCAGATCTTCTTTGTCGCCAATAGCGCCCAGAACACCCTGACCGCTCCTCTTGCCGCCCTGAAAAGCGGACCACAGGCCGATCTGCAGACCGCACGGGTTCTCACCGCCAGCGGCGACATACAGAACCGTGAAGTCCGTACCGGCATCAGCGACCGTTTGCGGGTGCAGATTCTCGAAGGGCTGAATGAAGGTGACCGGCTGTTGATCGGCCCGTCCATCGGCAGCGGAGGCTGAATGCAAACGCCGCTGATCGACCTGCGGGATATCCGCAAATCCTACGGGGGTGGCGACAGCCCGCTGGTCAACGTGCTGCGAGGGATCGACCTGTCGATCCATGCCGGCGAGTTTGTGGCCATTGTCGGCGCCTCCGGCTCGGGCAAGTCGACCATGATGAATATTCTCGGCTGCCTCGACCGCCCAAGCTCCGGGCAATATCTGTTCGCCGGAGAGGATGTGGCCGGGCTGGACAGCGACGAACTGGCCTGGTTGCGGCGTGAAGCCTTTGGCTTCGTGTTTCAGGGCTATCACCTGATTCCGTCGGGCTCGGCCCAGGAAAACGTCGAGATGCCAGCCATCTACGCCGGAACACCCGCTGCTGAACGCCATGCCCGCGCCGCCGCCCTGCTCGACCGACTGGGGCTGGCCTCGCGCACCGGAAACCGCCCGCACCAGCTATCCGGCGGCCAGCAGCAACGGGTTTCCATCGCACGGGCGCTGATGAATGGCGGGCATATCATCCTCGCCGACGAACCTACCGGCGCACTGGACAGCCATAGCGGCGCAGAAGTCATGACCCTGCTGGACGAACTCGCCAGCCAGGGGCATGTGGTGATTCTGATCACCCACGACCGGGAAGTCGCCGCCCGCGCCAGGCGCGTCATTGAAGTCAGTGACGGCCTGATCGTCAGCGATACGGCATCCGGCAACCCGCAGGCACAAGCCCCGACCAATCCGGCCGCCTTGCAGGCCGTCGACCTGCGCCAGCGCCTGAGCGAAGGCAGTACCCGCAATGGCGCCTGGAAAGGTGAATTGCTCGATGCCATCCAGGCCGCCTGGCGGGTGATGTGGATCAACCGGTTCCGTACCGCACTGACCTTGCTGGGCATCGTGATCGGCGTTGCCTCGGTGGTGGTCATGCTGGCGGTGGGCGAAGGCAGCAAGCGTCAGGTCATGGCGCAGATGTCGTCCTTCGGCTCCAACATCATTTACCTCAACGGCAAGTCCCCCAGCCCGCGCACTCCCAAAGGCATCATCACGCTGGAGGAAGTCGCCGCACTGGGCGAACTGCCCGAGGTGAAAATGATCATGCCGGTCAATGGCGGACAGGCAGGCGTGCGCTTTGGCAATGCCGATCACTCCAGCTACGTGGGCGGCAACGACACGCACTTCCCGGCCATCTTCAACTGGCCGGTGGTCGAAGGCAGTTACTTCACCGAAGCCGACGAAAGAAACGCAGCAGCCGTGGCAGTGATCGGCCATAAGGTCCGGCAAAAGCTGTTCAAGGATATGGCCAGCCCCATCGGCCAGTACATCCTGATCGAGAACGTGCCCTTCCAGGTGGTTGGCGTCCTGCAGGAAAAAGGCGCCAGTTCCGGCGACCTGGACAGCGACAACCGCATTGCCATCCCCTACTCCTCGGCCAGCATCAGGCTGTTCGGTACCCAGAACCCGGAATACATCGCCATCGCCACCAAGGATGCCGGCAAGGTCAAGGAAGCCGAACGTTCGATCAATGACCTGATGCAGCGCCTGCACAACGGCAAGAACGATTATGAACTGACCAACAACGCCGCAATGATCCAGGCCGAAGCCCGGACCCAGAACACCCTGTCGCTGATGCTCGGCTCGATTGCCGCCATCTCGCTGCTGGTGGGCGGTATCGGCGTAATGAACATCATGCTGATGACCGTACGGGAACGCACTCGGGAAATCGGTATCCGCATGGCCACCGGCGCACGCCAGGGCGACATTCTGCGTCAGTTCCTCACCGAAGCCGTGATGCTCTCGGTGGTCGGCGGGCTGGCTGGCATCGTACTGGCCCTCGGCATGGGCGCAGCGCTGCTGCTCGGCAAGATCGCCGTGGCGTTTTCGCTGTTTGCCGTTGTCGGGGCCTTTGCCTGTGCATTGGTGACCGGCGTGGTCTTCGGTTTCATGCCTGCCCGCAAAGCTGCCCGGCTCGATCCGGTTGCAGCCCTAACCAGCGAATGATCTATCGATGAAGCCAACCCTCACCTTGCTGACCTGCTGCCTGCTGCTGGCGGCCTGCAACACTTCTACACCCTCCATCGACAGCGGCATCCAGCCACCGCCAAGTTGGGAATTCGCCCAAGGCGCCGCCTTGCAGCGCACTGATGCTCAGTGGTGGCAACAATTCGGCAGCCCGGACCTGAACCGCCTGATCGAACAGGCCCGGGTCAACAGCCATGAAGTCGCCGCCGCCATGGCCCGTGTACGTCAGGCTCAGGCAACGGCGACCATCGCCGGAGCACCCACGCGCCCTGAACTCACTTACGACATCCGGGGCGAGCGCAACAAGTTCCTGCGCAGCAGCGACCGCAAGGCCAGCCCTTCGGATGACAACAATACCGACGCCTTTACCACCAGCCTGACCGCCAGTTACGAAGTGGATTTCTGGGGTGGCGTATCGGCTGCTCGCGACAGTGCGCTACAGAGCCTGAAGGCCAGTGAGTTCGACAGGGCTACGGTGGAACTGACCCTCCTCAGCAGCGTGGCCGATCGCTACGCGCAAACCCTGTCAGCCAGAGAGCAGAGCCATATCGCCGAGCTGAACCTGGCCAATGCCAGGAACGTGCTGAGACTGGTGCAGACTCGCTACGACTCGGGTTCCGCCACGGCACTGGAACTGGCTCAGCAGAAGAACCTGGTTGCGACTCAGCAACGTGAACTGCCGCGTATTCAGCAACTGGCCAATGAGCAACAGATCACCCTCGCTGCCCTCCTCGGCCAACCCGTGCAACATCTGCAGTTGGGCAATCAGGATTTCGAGAACCTGAGCTGGCCACAGATCGGCACAGGGCTGCCCAGCGAACTGCTGACCCGTCGTCCTGACATCGCCAAGGCCGAAGCCGAACTGGCCGCCGCCCAAGCCGATGTCACCGTAGCCCGCGCTGCCCTGCTGCCCAAACTGACCTTGAGCGCTACTTTAGGCACGGAGGTGGTTCGGGCCGAAGACTGGCTGCGAGCGCCCTTCAGCAGTCTGGCTGCCGGCCTGACCGGACCGATCTTCAATAACGGACGCCTGAGCGCAGAGCGCGACAAGGCCACGGCCCGTCAGGAAGAACTGCTGGAAACCTATCGCGGCGCGATCATCAACAGCTTCGCCGACGTGGAGAAAGCCTTGAACAGCATCAGCGGCCTGGACCAGCAAAGGTACTGGCACGACGAAGAACTCAAACAGGCCCAGACCGCATTCCGCATCGCCCAGAGCCGTTACGAGGCTGGCGCGGAGGATTTGCTGACCGTGCTGGAAACCCAACGCACGCTGTATCTGGCCCAGGATGTGAGCGTGCAGCTTCGGCTGTCGAGGGTGCAGGCAAGTATTGCGTTGTACAAGGCCCTGGGTGGCGGTTGGACACAAACCCTTCACTAATGTCTCGCGAATAAATTCGCTCCTACAGATTTGCACCGTACTAGAGTAGGACCGGATTTATCCGGGAAAGGGCCTGTACATCCGCCGCATCTTTATCTGAAGAAATAATGCCTTCCCGAATAAATTCGATCCTACAGATTCAGGAATCAAACCCCGCCAAACCACTTCTCCGGCAGCAGGTTCCTCGCATACCACGGCCGACGCGGCACGCGGCGCAGGAGGTTACCGAGCTTGTCATCAGCCGCAAAAGTAATGCGCAGCGCCAGTTTCATGACCTCCGGTTCCATTTCCATGGTGGTCCCGGCATTCAGGCCCGGTGTGGTGCTGCATCCATGAGTCTGCGGGCCGAGCCAGGGATCGCTGATCTCAACCCAGCGCCCCGGCGCGAACCATGGCACGCCATTGACCTCAAGACGGCTCACCTCTCCCGGATGAAAGCGCTCATGGGCACGGAACCAGTCGTCGATCCGGTCATCGATCCAGCCATGGAACATCCAGAACACCGGATGCACATGGGATGAAAACGGGTCAGCGAGAAAGTCGTTTTCCGGCTCGAACCAGCGTGCCGCGAAATCCGCCGAGTCACGGGCCATGGGCACCGGCTCGCCATTTGAAGGGTCTCGCGCAACGGACGCCCAGCGCATGTGCAACCAGTCATGCAGCTCCAGCTCAACCTGGGAACCGAACTGGCCAAGGGTCAGTTTCGACAAGAAGCGCGGGTCCCGGTATTGGGATTCCCACGCCTGAAAATGCGTGCTGAATGTCTCGTCGCTTTTGATATCGCTGACCAACTGGCTATATTCCGCATCGCCATTGGCCTGCCAGGGCGGTGGCAACGCGCAGCCATCGTGATTATCGAAGTAACGGGCAAAGCCCTGACGATCCCGCTCCAGCTCCGGTTGCGGCAAGGGAAAGCGCGGCCAGGAAGGAAGCTCCTGAAACTGACGGGCCTGAATCAGCATGTGCCGATGCATATAGAAAAAGTCGATGCCCGAGCCATTACGGTCCTTGCGCTCACCACGGGCATCGCGCTCCTTGTCTCGCGGACCTGGCTGCCAGCCGATACCGCGCAGGGCATTGCGTTTTTCTTCGGGCAGGCGATGCCACTTGTCGCGGCTGGCATGCCAGAGCTGGTGAAACAGGCGATGCTCCTTTGAAACCAGCCAGGCCAGAAACGGCGGCGTCAGCCCGATACGGTCACGGGCTTCGGGGAACACTTGCTTGGTGGCAATAAAACGATTTTCCAGCTCAGGCAACGCCAGCGGACGATCCAGACGCTCGATGCGCCCACTCAAGGTGCCGCTGCCCGCATTACCGAAGCTGCCCCAGACTTCATCCAGAACCATGCTGAATTCATAGTCCGGCGCATCGCTTTGCGGGCTGTCATCGAGATGGCCGTCAATGACCCGAAAATACAGCTTCGAGGCGTCGGCAGAACGCAGGTCGCCGATCACCCGAAAGCGCGGCTCAGCCTCGCCACGCAGACGCTCAGCGGTGTCGATATAACCCCGCAGGCCACGACCACGCGGGGCAATGTCCAGGAACATTTCCAGGCCCTTGAGCGGTGCTCCGGCCAGTCCAGCATCACGCCCCTCGAAACGGATATCCCATATCCCGCGCAGCTTATCGGCCAGCCTCTGGGTGGCGGTGTCGGCCGCTGCGGCAGTCGCTTCCCCCGGTGTAACGGGCTCTTCGACGCGCGTGAGTTCGCGATGTGCGTAATAAGCAGCCGGTACCGCAGCACCGGTCAGCGCCAGGCCCGCTATAAAACCTCGTCGAGAAATCGTCATTGCCCTACCTGTTAACGCCCCGAAACGGTCTTTATCCAAGCTAGGACGTAGCATCGACGGAGAAATTTAGGGGCAGAACCGCGAACTGCATCCGCGCTAAATTTTTCCGTCATCCGCTCGTTCTCCCCAGATAGCAAAGGCCCTTGTGCGTGCTTCTGAACGGCGAACCTGAAAGAGATGGCAATGACAAAACCGCGTTGGAAAAAGGCTCTTTTCATTGGCCTGCCCCTGGCTCTGGCGATCAGTGCAGGCGCAGGCTGGCTGGCCTGGAATTACTGGTCGCCATCGGGTTACCCGGTCAAGGTGATGAAACAGGCCGAAGAGCTGCAGGAACGAATCATTTCCTTTGACAGCCACATCACCGTGCCTTTGAAGTTCGGCAGCGAGCGCAACGAAGCGGACAAGGATGGCTCCGGGCAATTCGATCTGGTGAAGACCGCACGCGGGCGTTTGTCGGGTGCGGCACTGACGGTATTTGGCTGGCCGGAAATCTGGAACGGCCCCAATGCACCGCACCGCCCGACACCGGGCTTCGTGGATGAGGCGCGCCATCAGCAAGAGGTCCGCTACAAGATCATCACCGGCATGGTCCGCGATTTCCCGAACCAGGTCGGCATCGCCTACACCCCGGACGACATGCGCCGCCTGCATGGCGAAGGCAAGTTTGCGATTTTCATCAGCATGCTCAACGCCTACCCGCTGGGCAACGACATCAATCTGCTGGACCAGTGGACGGCGCGCGGCATGCGCATGTTCGGCTTCAGCTATGTGGGCAACAACAGTTGGGCGGACTCTTCTCGTCCGTTGCCGTTCTTCAATGACTCCCAGGACCCGCTGGGCGGGCTGTCCGAGATCGGCAAGCAGGCGGTGCATCGCCTGAATGATCTGGGCGTGATCATCGATGTGTCGCAAATGTCGAGCAAAGGCCTGGAACAGGTCAGCAAGCTGAGCCGCACGCCACTGGTGGCCTCACACTCCGCGCCACGAGCGCTGGTGGACATTCCACGTAATCTGAGCGACGAGGAATTGCAGCTCATCAAGCAGAGTGGCGGCGTGGTGCAGGTCGTGGCGTTCCCGGCCTACCTGAAACCCCTGACCCAGAAGACCCAGGACAAGCTCAACAAGCTGCGCAAGGACTTCGACCTGCCGCCACTGCCGAACCTGGCCATGGCGCTGATGCCGGGCGACGCGATCATTACCGTCTGGCCGGAGCAACGTTTCGGTGCTTACGCCAGCAAGCTGTACGCCATCCTCGAAGAAGAGCCCAAGGCCACCGTCAAGGACTTCGTCAACGCCATCGATTACACGGTGAAGAAGATCGGCATCGATCACGTGGGCATCAGCTCCGACTTCAACGATGGCGGCGGCGTGGATGGCTTCAAGGATGTCAGCGAGATCCGCAACGTGACCGCCGAACTGATCGAGCGCGGCTATGCCGAAGCCGACATTGCCAAGCTCTGGGGTGGCAACTTCCTGCGGGTCTGGGAGCAGGTGCAGAACTCGGCCAGACCGGTCACCCGCCAATGAACCTCTACAGCTTGCACACCGACATTTCAGGTATGGCCGCTCATGACTGACCGCAGAACCTTTCTCAAACAGGCTGGCCTGCTCGCGGCTGCACTGCCCATGGGTGCCAGCCTGACCCACTCGGCCACGGCGGCCGCTATCGAACTGGCTCCCAAGGACAAATGGACCACCTTGCGCGGCCTGTTCAATCAGGACCCGGACTATATCCACTTCGCCAACTTCCTGATTACTTCGCACCCCAGGCCGGTAAAAGATGCCATCGAGCAACACCGGGCCAATATCGATCGTAACCCCGGCCTGGCCATGGACTGGGACCTGCAGGAAACCAGCCGCCGCGAAGACAAGGTTCGCGAGTGGGCCGGCAAGTACTTCAATGCCAGGCCCGGTCAGATCGCCCTGACCGGCAGCACGACCGAAGGTCTGGCCATTATCTATGGCGGCATTCATGTACGGCCGGATCAGGAAATTCTCACCACCGAACATGAACACTTCTGTACCCGCAACATCCTGAACTCGCGCAAGAAGAGAGAAGGCACACAGGTCCGCAAGATCCGCCTGTTCAAGGATTCCAGCACCGTTTCGACCGACGAAATCATCGGCAATATCGCCCGGGCCATTCGTCCCGAAACCCGCGTACTGGGGATGACCTGGGTGCAATCGGGCAGCGGCGTCAAGCTGCCGGTCGGTGAGATTGGTGCCCTGGTTCAGGAGCAGAACCGTAATCGCGACGACAAGGACCGCATCCTGTACGTGATCGATGGCGTACACGGTTTCGGGGTCGAGAACCTGGACTTCCCGAGCATGAACTGCGACTTCTTCGTCGCCGGGACCCATAAATGGATGTTCGGACCACGAGGCACCGGCATCATCTGCGCCCGCTCGGAGCAGTTGAAAGATGTCACCCCGCTGATCCCCAGTTTTTCGGAAGCGACCCACTTCGGCACGATCATGACACCCGGCGGCTACCACTCCTTCGAGCACCGATGGGCGGTAGACAAGGCCTTTGAGTTGCACCTGCAACTGGGCAAGGCCGATGTCCAGTCGCGCATCCACCAGCTCAACACCTACATCAAGCAACGCCTGAAAGAACAGCCGGGCATAGAACTGGTCACGCCCATGGCGCCCGAACTGTCGTCGGGGTTCAGTTTCTTCAGAGTCAAGGACCGCAACTGCGACGACGTGGCGGCCTGGCTGATGAAAAACCATGTAGTGGTCGATGCCGTGGATCGAGATATAGGACCGGTCGTGCGCACCGCTCCGGGCCTGCTCAATAACGAGGCCGAAATAGATCGCTTCCTGGCCGTCCTCGGCCAACGCCCATGACGCTTGTCACCCGCTTTCAGTTTTCTGCCTTGAGGCCCGTTATGAACAACATGCTGTCCACTCTGTCCCTGACCGCCCTGCTGGGTGCGCTGTTGCCCGCAGCCGCCATGGCCGCCACGCCCGAACCGGGCAAGGTGTTCAAGGACTGCAAGGACTGTCCGGAAATGGTCGTGTTGCCTGCCGGCACCTTCACCATGGGCGCACCGGAATCCGAACTCGGCCGCCAGCCCGACGAAGGCCCGCTGCATGAAGTGACCTTTGCCAAACCGTTCGCCATCAGTCAGTTCCAGGTGCTGAGCGGCGAGTGGAAGGCCTATATCAAAAGCACCGGCTACAAGATGCCCGATGGCGATACCCGTCCGGGTCGCGAGTGCAAGGCCGGACAGCCGCGCTATCCACTGACCGATCGCCAGCCTGCGGTGTGCATGGACTGGAACGAAGCCAAGGCCTACGCCGCCTGGCTGTCGAAGAAGACCGGCAAAACCTACCGGCTGGTCAGCGAGGCCGAGCGTGAGTATGCAGCCCGTGGCGGCAGCACCGGGCCGTTCCCCTTCCCCATGGATGAAGGCAAGCAATACGGCATCGCCAAGCATGCCAACACCTACGGCCCGGAAGACGGCTTCAGCGTCACAGCCCCCGCCGGCAGCTACAGCCCCAATGACTTCGGCATCTATGACGCCCACGGCAACGTGTATGAGTGGACCGCCGATTGCGAAACCAGCAACTACAACGGCGCCCCCACCGATGGCAGTGCCTGGCTGGCCGGTGATTGCAGCTGGAAGATGATTCGCGGCAACGACTGGACCGAAGCGCCGATCTTCTCCCGCTCCGGTAACCGCAACAGCCGCAAGCCCGATGTACGTGGCGACTGGCTGGGCTTTCGGGTCGTTCGCGAACTCTGACGCTTTCACAACGCAATGCCGATCAGTCAAGGTCAATGAATCACTTTGCGGGAGGCAGCTTGCTGGCGACTCTGGCGTACAGACGCAGAATATCTGCCAGTTTTCAGGCCTTTTCGCCAGCAAGCTGCCTCCCACAGGTTTTGCTTGTGCCTTGACTGATCGGCATTACCGCTACAACGGACAATAACGAGACAACAGCATGACACCCAAATCAGAAAGCCTCGCCCGGGAAACCCTGAGGATCCTCAAGCCATTCTGGTGGCTGGTGGCTCTCTCCACTGTGCTGGGGGTTGTCAGCGGCCTGAGCGTGACCGCCCTGCTGGCCACCATCAACAATGCGATGAACATGGCAGGCGGCCCCGACACCCACACCGCTCTGCTGTTCGCCGGCCTGTGCGTGCTGACCCTGGCCTGCTCTACCGTCTCGAACCTGTCGACCAACTATGTCGGCCAGCGTGTGGTCGCCAACCTGCGCCGGGAGCTGGCCGCCAAGGTGCTGGTCGCGCCCATCGAGCAACTGGAGCGCTACCGCTCACATCGCCTGATCCCGGTGCTGCTCAATGACGTGAACACCCTCAGCACCTTCGCCTTGTCGATTGCGCCGATGGTGATTTCGTTCACCGTCACTCTGGGCTGCCTGACGTATCTGGCCCTGCTCTCGTGGCAAATTCTGGCCCTGACGGTACTGACCGTGGTGCTGGGCACTGGCGCGCAGTACCTGGCTCATCATTTCGGAACCCGCAGCATCATCGCAGCACGTAACGGCGAAGACGAATTGCAAAAGCACTATCAGGCCCTGTCGGCCGGTGCCAAGGAACTGCGCATCCAGCGCAAACGCCGTCAGCACATGCTTGATGAGCAGATCCATGGCGCGACCGAGCGCATCTGCCGATCCAACGTACGCGCCGCCAACATTTTCGTCAGCGCAGAAACCTTCGGTTCGATGCTGTTCTTCGCCGTCATCGGCATCGCCATTGCCTTTCAGGCGCTATGGCCAAGCACCGAAAAGACTGTGCTGGGCGGTTTCGTGCTGGTCATGCTGTATATGAAAGGCCCACTGGAACGCCTGATCACCGCCCTGCCCGGCATCAGCCGCGCACAGATCGCCATGCGCCGCATCGCCGAACTGTCGTGGAAGTTCTCCAGCCCCGAGCCGCACCTGCTGGTCAGCGATCGCCCCAATACGCTGGCAAACATGCAGACCCTGGAATTGCATCAACTGCGTTATGACTACCCACCCGTGGAAGGCAGCGAGTCCTTCCATCTCGGCCCGGTCAACCTGAGCATCAAACAGGGCGATATCGTATTCATCGTGGGCGAGAACGGCTGCGGCAAGACCACGCTGATCAAGCTGCTGCTGGGGCTGTACAAGCCACAGCAAGGTGAAATCCGCCTCAACGGCAAAGCGGTCATGCCAGAAGAGCTGGACGATTATCGCCAGTTGTTCACCACCATCTTTGCCGACTACCACCTGTTCGACGAACCGATGCAGGGCGAAGCGAAACTGCCTGCCGATGCGGGTAAATACCTGGAGCGTCTGGATATCGCTCACAAGGTCAGCATCCGCGATGGCGCTTTTACCACCACCGACCTGTCCACCGGCCAACGCAAGCGCCTGGCCCTGATCAATGCCTGGCTGGACGAGCGTCAGGTGCTGGTGTTCGACGAATGGGCCGCCGATCAGGACCCGGCGTTCCGCCGCGTGTTCTACACCGAGCTGTTGCCCGAACTCAAGCAGCAAGGCAAGACCATCATCGTCATCTCCCACGACGACCGGTATTTCCCGATTGCCGACCAACTGGTGCGCATGCAGGCCGGCAAGATCGACGTGGAACAGGTGCAGGCCGAACAGGTATCTGCCTGAATCCAGCCCGTTATCCATGACATGGCCCCGCCCGGCTCAGACCGCGAGCGGGGCTTTTTTTGCTCTTGGGAAACACCAGAAATGGCCTTGCGCCATCTTTTTAAAGGCAAATGTGAAAAATTCATTAAATAACTGAGAGGCATTTTCGTTCTCTTTAGCAACAAACCTGCGCGGGCATCTGTCGTCAGCCTGGCTCCCTGTAAAAAGTTGAACAGCGTTTGCTCCGATTCTGCACAAGCCAGCCTCCGGACAGGCCTGAACAACGCTCTTTGATCTCCCTGCCAATACCAACTAGAAAGAGCCACTCCATGTACACACCATCACGACTCACACCACTGAGCAAGGCCTTGCTGATCAGCCGCATGTTCCGCCCAAGACCTGCCATGGCAGCAATTGGTCTGGCGCTGAGCATGCCCATGGCCGCCCAGGTACAAGCCCAGGAAATCGAGTTCAGTATCCCGGCCCAACCGCTGAGCAGTGCCCTGAGTCAACTGGAAAGCCAGGGTGGTGTGCGCGCGGTTTATAGCCCGGCGGACGTACAAGGTAAAACCAGCGGCGCAGTACAAGGCAAGTTCACTCCGGCACAGGCAGCGGGGAAACTGCTGGCCGGAGCAGGCCTGACCTACAGCCTGCAAGGCAATGCACTGACCCTGAGTGCGCAGGACTCATCGGCGGCCATCAACCTGGCACCGACCGCGATTGACTCCCAGTCTCTGGGCACCACCACTGACGGCACCGGCTCCTACACCACCGGTGCGACCACTATCGGCAAGGGCGCAGCACAATCGTTGCGTGAAACGCCGCAATCGGTCACGGTCATGACCCGTCAGGTCATGGACGACAATAACCTCACCAGCCTGAGCGAAGTGCTGGAAGACACCCCTGGCATCAGCTTCCAGTACCGTAACTTCGGTGGTCACGTGTATACCTCCCGTGGCTTCTCGCTGCTGGCGGAAAGCTTCCTGGTCGATGGCATTGGCGGCCAGGGCTACCAGATCACCGGCTGGATGCAGCCGGACATGGCGATTTATGACCGTGTTGAAGTATTGCGCGGCGCTTCGGGCCTGCTGGTGGGCGCAGGCCAACCCGGTGGTGCAGTGAATCTGGTGCGCAAGCGTCCGACCGCCGAGAACAAGTTCTCGATCACCACCCGTGCGGGTTCATGGGATCAGTACCGCGTCGATCTGGATGGCAGCGGCAAGCTCAATGATTCGGGCACTGTCCGTGGCCGCATGGTGGCCGCTTATGAAGACAACGGCTCGTATCAGGATAACCGCAACAGCCGCACGCCCCTGCTGTATGGCATCCTCGAAGCCGATGTGACCGACGACACCACGTTGACCATGAGCCTGCGTCGTCAGGAAAAGGTCATCAACGGCTACTCGATCTACGGCCTGCCGCGTTATAGCAACGGGCAGTCGCTGGATCTTTCCCGTTCGACGAACCTGGCTCCCAAATGGAACCGTCTCGAAACCTACATGAACGAAGCCTTCTTTGAAGTCGAGCATCGCTTCAACGAAAACTGGCTCAACAAGACCTCCCTGACCTACTCCGAAGGCGGATTCGATCAGGCCGTTGCATTTGCACGTGGTGCAGTCAACCCGACAACACTGGCTGGCTCACGCTTCCAGAGCACGCTGTTTCGCGATGATGAAGTCAACAGCCTGGGCTTGAACAGCCAGCTGGAAGGCAAGTTCGACGCCTTCGGCCTGTCCCATGAGGTCACTTTGGGTGCTGACTGGTCGAGACAGAGAGCAGACAACAAGAACGTCACAATCGCGACTCCCCTTGCCATCAATATCTTCGATGTCGACACCAGCTCACTTGCCAAACCGGTGAATACAGGCTGGACAAGCAATTACGTCTCGACTGAAGAACGAGCTGGCCTCTACGCCAATACCCGCATCCACCTGACCGAGCCTTTGAGCCTGGTACTGGGAGGACGCCTCAGTTGGTTCGAGTATGACTACAACGCCAAATACGGCCCGGCCCTGTCCTATGAATCCAAACAGACTCAGGAATTTACACCTTTCGCCGGCCTGATTTATGACATCAACGACAACTGGTCCTGGTATGCCAGCTATGCGGATATCTTCACCCCGCAAGCCGCTTACAGACAGGTCGGCGGCGCCCCGCTGGACCCGGCCATTGGCTCCAACTACGAAACGGGTATCAAGGGTGAACTGTTCGACAAGCGACTGAACCTGTCGATGGCTCTGTTCTATATCAAGCAGAAAGACGTGGCCTATGTCGACCAGACGACAGAAGAGCTCTGCCCAGGCGGCTCTGACAACACCTGCTACGTCCAGGGCGGCATCAAGCGCAGCAAAGGTGTTGAAATCGAAGCAAGTGGCGAAGTACTGCCAGGGCTTCAGGTCTTTGGCGGCTACACCTTCAACCAGCTGGCAAACAGTTCCGATATGGAAGTGGCCTACGAGACGCCAAAACACATGCTGCGTCTGAACACCAGCTATAACCTGCCCGGCGCCTGGAACCGTCTGACTCTGGGCGCTGGCGTATCGGCTGACTCCGGTTACACAGTACCGTCCAACGATCAACTGGGTGTTGCAGGCCGCGCCATCTGGGATGCACGCGCCTCCTGGAAGCTCGACGAGCACTGGACCGTCGCTCTGAACGCCGACAACCTGTTTGATCGCAAGTACTACACCACAGCCGTGGCTCTGGATCGCTCCAACCTGTACGGCGAACCACGCAGCTACGTCCTGACCCTGCGCGGCGACTTCTGATCCCGCTCACTGTCTGCGGATGAATCGATCCGCAGCGCACCACAAAAAGACCAGAGGCCAACCTCTGGTCTTTTTTATTTACAGAATTCACTAAATTGATTCCGACCTCATTCGTATGGATTCTTTATGAATCACGCTGAAAAAACGTGCCGTGAACAGACTGCTTTCAACGCAGCATGACCGAACGCAGTAGTTTTCACATAGCCTGGTAAAGGACGACCAGAGGCAGTGCCCCATACGGCTGTATGGTTTACCCTGCGTTACTGATCGAAGAGCCATCACTATGCAATCACGCACCCGCCCTCCACTGCCTGTCCGCCTGCTGCTCCAGCCAAGGCCTGCGATGAGAGTGGTGAGCCTTGCGCTGCTGATGGCGTTCAAGGGTGAGGCCCTGGCTCAGGAAATCGAGTTCGATATCCCCGCCCAACCCCTGAACAGCGCCCTGAATGAGCTGGGGCGCCAGGGTGATCTGCAAGTGCTGTACAACCCGGACGATATCAAGGGCAAAAGCAGCCAGACCGTGCGCGGCAGGTTCACCCCCGAGCAGGCAGCCAGAAACCTGCTCGAACAGGCCAGAGTGCCTTACAACCTTGAAAACAACACCCTGACGCTAACCGCCATTGTGCCTCCGGTCAGCCTCAAGCCCTTGTCGATTCAGGCGCCGCCGACAGGCCTGACGACCGAAGGCTCGGGTTCTTACACCACGTCCGCAGTGAGCATCACCAAAAGCGCCCAGTCCCTGCGTGAAATTCCGCAGTCGGTGAGTGTCGTGACCCGCCAGTTGATGGACGACAAGAACCTCTACAGCCTGGAAGACGTGATGGCCCAGGCCACCGGCGTCACCTTTTCCCAGCGCAATTTCGGTTCCCATGTCTTCAGTTCCCGTGGCTTTGCCATGGAGGACGAGAGCTACACCATCGACGGCATATCCGGTCAGGGCTATAGCGTGACCGGCTGGATGACCCCCGATATGGAAATCTATGACCGGGTGGAAATCCTCCGGGGCGCTGCAGGGCTGCTGATCGGCGCAGGCAACCCCGGCGGCACGGTGAATCTGGTACGTAAACGTCCTACCGCCATACCGCAGTTTTCGATCACTACCCGCGCCGGCACCTGGGACAACTATCGGGTCGATCTGGATGGCAGCAGCAAGCTGAACGATTCAGGCAGCATTCGTGGCCGTTTCGTGGCGTCCTATGCGGATCGTGGTTACTTCATCGATGGCCTGGAGAAGTCTGCACCTCTGCTGTACGGCATCCTGGAAACCGATCTGAGTGACGACACGACCCTGGCTGTAGGTCTGCGTCGCCAGGAAGCCGACATCAAAGGATTCACCATCTTCGGCCTGCCCCGCTACAGCGATGGCGGTGCCATCGACCTGCCGCGCTCGACCTCTCTGGCTCAGGACTGGAACCGTCACCAGACCAGTACGGACGAAGTGTTCACGGAGCTGGATCATCACTTCAGCGAGAGCTGGTCGGGCACATTGTCCGCCACCCACTCCACGGGTTCATTCGAGCAGAAAGTGGCTTATGCCCAAGGCGCCATCGACCCGACGACATTGACCGGCTCCCGTATCGCCCGGACCCTGTTTCGCTCCGACCAGTTGCAAAGCAACGGCTTCGACGCGCACATGGATGGTCATTTCGAGGCCTTCGGCCTGGAGCACCAACTGACCTTCGGCGGCAACTGGTCGGAGCAGACGCGCAAGTCCAGGCAGGTCAACGTAACGTCCAACCAGCCAATCGACATCTTCAACCCCGACAACCACCTGATTGCCGAACCGGCACAGCCCGACTGGACTTCCATCACCGATTTCAGCGACAAACGCTATGGTGCCTACACCAATCTGCGCCTGCATCTCTCCGAATCGTTGAGCCTGGTCATGGGCGGTCGCCTCAGTTGGTATGACTACCAGACCCAGGCGGCAGGCGTCACCCGTAAGTCCAGGGAGGAACATGAAGTCACGCCGTTCATAGGCACGATCTACGACCTGGACCCGAACTGGTCGCTGTATGCCAGCTACACCGATATCTTTCTGCCGCAAAGCGTTTACCGGGATGCCGCTGGCAACCTGCTGGAACCGGCCATAGGCTCCAACTACGAAACCGGCATCAAGGGCGAACTGTTCGATCAGCGCCTGAACCTTTCGTTTGCGTTGTTCTACGTCAAGCAAAAGGATGTGGCCATAGAGGACAACACCCACCCTGGCGAGTGCCTGATGAACGATATCTACGGCACCTGCTACCTGAACGGCAATATCCGGCGCAGCAAGGGCTTTGAAGTAGAAGCCAGCGGCGAACCCTTGCCCGGCCTGCAAACCGTGGCGGGCTACACCTTCAATATGACCCGTGGCAGCGACGGCCAGTCCATTTCGGCCGAAACACCCCGACACCTGTTCCGCATGACCGGCAACTACACCCTGCCCGGCACCTGGAACCGTCTGACCCTCGGCGCCGGGGTTTCGGCCCAGAGCGGCTATTCGGAAGCGGAATCATCAGCAGAAATCAAAAACCCCGGCCGCGCTATCTGGGACGCCAGAGCCTCCTGGAAAATCGACGAAAACTGGAGCGTGGCCCTGAACGGCAATAACCTGCTGGATCGCAAGTATTACAAGGCGACCGGGGATGTCGACCGAGGGAATTATTACGGCGACCCGCGCAATTACATGCTCACATTGCGTGGGGAGTTTTAGAGCTGCCGAAGGCAGCAGCGGCAAGCTACAAGCTACAAGCTACAAGCTACAAGCTACAAGCTACAAGCTACAAGCTACAAGCTACAAGCTACAAGCTACAAGCTACAAGCTACAAGCTACAAGCTACAAGCTACAAGCTTTTGACTTAAAGCTTAAAGCTTAAAGCTTAAAGCTTAAAGCTTAAAGCTTAAAGCTTAAAGCTTAAAGCTTGCCACTTGCCACTTGCCACTTGCCACTTGCCGCTCACCTCCCCTTCAGTTCTTCTACAACCCCATCCAAAAACGCCTCCCCTATCACAATATTGTCGTGTCGCTCCTGAATTGTGGTCGAGGAGCGCAGCCCGTTTACCGAGCATTGTTCTTCAACCACGGCTTGCGCCTTGAGGATCTGATCCGGTTCGCGGCTTTGTCCTGCCCACCAGCAATCCACTTTCACGTCCAGTGTCTTGAGGGTGAAGGCTTCGGCCAGTACGGCATTGGCGTGCAGCAGTTTGTAGCCGGTTTCGATTTCATCCTGGATCGCGATGTCCTGGAACACGCTGCGCAGGCTTTCGACGCCGATACCGGCATCCTGTGCAACCTGTTCGATCACCCGGTCAGCGATTTCACGTTCATCCTTGAGCGATACCCTGGCGCTTGCGATCAACTCGATAACACGCTCACGGGCCAGCCCCGGCACGAACGCCACCAGACTCTGGATCAGGCTCTGGAACAGGTTCTGGTCCTGATTCCGTGCCCGGACTTCAGGGTCTTCCTCGATCCAGCTCAGGCCTGCGCAAGCTGGCAGCATCGTGTCCACCAGCGCCAGGAAGTTCACCTTGTCGCCGCCGCGCTCCAGGATATGAGCGACATCGATGGCCAAGGCTCCGCCCAGGGACCAGCCCAGCAGGTTGTATGGTCCGACAGGCTGGGTGAGTCTGATCTGCTCGACGAAGTAACCGACCATTTCCTCCCATGACCTGTCGAACCAGCCCGGCACCACATAGGCCTTGTTGACCAGACCATACACCGGCCGATCTTCGCTCAGCCTGCCTGCCAGCGGGTAATAGGAGTAAGTGCCGCCGCCACCGGGCGGCAAGCAGAACAGCGGGGTTTTGTCAGACTGGCTGTTGTTCATGCGGATGACCGCAGACTTGACCTTCGCCTTGCCTGCCCGCAGGAAGTCAGCCAGTTCGCCCAGAGTCTGCATCAACAGGAAATCATGCAGTTTGATGGAGATATCGAACGCTTCGCGAATCCTGCCCGCCAGGGACACCGCCAACAGCGAGTGGCCACCAAGAGCAAAGAAATTGTCGTTGAGGCCCACACGCTCGACTTTCAGCACGTCCGCCCAGAGACCGGCAAGCCGCTCTTCCAGTTCGGTACGTGGCGCCACATAACCTTGTTGCAACTGGCTGGCATCGGGCTTTGGCAGGGCCTTGCGGTCCAGCTTGCCGTTGGCGGTCAGCGGCATGACTTCCAGCGCGACAAAGTGCGTCGGCACCATGTAATCCGGCAGCAGCGTCTTGAGATGCTCCTTCAATCCATTCGCATCCTGCGCGCCATCGTTCGCGACCCAGTAGGCTGCAAGCTGCTTGCCGCTCGGGCCGTCGATATCGATCACATGGGCTTCGCGCACGCCCGGATGTTCATTGAGCCGCGCCTCGATTTCACCCAGCTCGATGCGCAGCCCGCGGATCTTGACCTGATGGTCGATCCGGCCTGCATAGTCGATCACCCCATCGGCACCGTAGCGTGCCAGGTCGCCAGTACGATACAGGCGACCGCCATTGGCCGAGAACGGATCGGGCACGAAGCGTTCGGCAGTCAGCGCAGCACGCTGGTGGTAACCCCGCGCCAGCCCCACACCGCCCAGGTACAACTCGGCCGCAGCGCCACGGGCTGCCGGTAGCAGGCCGTCATCCAGAATGTGCGTCTTGAGGTTATCGATAGGCTGGCCGATCGGCACGCTCAGGGTATCGTCCGGCGTGCAGGTCCAGTGGGTCACGTCGATGGCGGCTTCGGTCGGGCCATAGAGGTTGAACAGACCGGCTTGCGGCAAACGCTTGAGCACTTGCGACGCCAGCTCAGCCGGCAAGGCCTCACCACTGCACACCACGCGGCGCAGGCTATGGCAGTTTTCCACCTGCTCATGGGTCATGAAGGCCTGAAGCATCGAGGGTACGAAGTGCAGGGTCGTGACGTTGTAGCGGGTAATGGTCTGCACCAGACGCTCAGGGTCCCGATGATCCCCCGGCAAGGCTATCGCCAGACGTGCGCCGGTGAGCAGCGGCCAGAAGAACTCCCAGACCGAGACGTCGAAACTGAACGGGGTTTTCTGCAACACGGTGTCACTGGCATCCAGCCCGTAGGCTTTCTGCATCCAGTGCAGGCGGTTGACCAGGGCACGATGGCTATTGCCAGCGCCTTTGGGTTTACCCGTCGAACCTGAGGTGTAGATCACATACGCCAGGTTTTCGGGATGGGTGCGATTGACCGGGTTGTCCTGACTGTAAGCCTCCAGCCAGTCACCTTCCTGATCCAGGCACAACGACTGAACATGATCGGGCACCGGCAGGCCTTGCAGCAGCGAAGTCTGGGTCAGCAACAGGCCAATGCCGCTGTCAGCCAGCATATAGGCCAGACGATCCTGCGGATAATCCGGGTCCAGCGGCACATAAGCCCCACCGGCCTTGATAATCGCCAGCAAGCCGATTACCAGTTCCAGGCTGCGTTCGATACAGATCCCCACCAGCGCATCCGGGCCGATACCCGACTCGCGCAGTTTGTGGGCCAACTGGTTGGCGCGGGCGTTCAGTTGCGCATAGCTCATCTGCTGATTGTCGAAGATCAGCGCCGGAGCATCGGGGGTCGCCAGCACCTGGGCTTCGATCAGGGTTTGTACGCACCGCTCGCCCGGGAACTCGGCAGAGGTGGCGTTCCATTCGTGCAGAATCTGTTGCTGCTCCCGTTCATCCAGCAACGACAGCTCGCCGATGGCAGCAGCCGGATCACGCACCAGCGCCTGAAGCAGGTGCTGGAAGTGGGTTGCCAGTTGCGTCACCACGTCTTCACTGAAGTACTGACGGGCGTAGCTCAGGCGCAGGGACAGCGTCTCGCCCAGATTCACCACCAGGGTCAGCGGGTAATGCGTCTGTTCCTGGTTGATCAGGCCACTGAAGGCCAGGCCGTCCGGCGACGCCTGTTGCAGGGCTTCGGACACCGGGTAGTTCTCGAACACCAGAATGTTGTCGAACAACGCTTCGCCACCGCTGGCCGCCAGACGCTGGATTTCGTACAGCGGCGTGTGCTCAAACTCACGCAGGGCAAGGTTCTTGTCCTGCACTTGCTGCACCCAGTCAGCGACGGTCTGTTCAGGTCGCGGGCTGGCGATGACCGGCAAGGTATTGATGAACAGGCCAAGCTGCTCTTCAACCCCCGGCAAATCCGCCGGGCGTCCTGCCACGGTTGCACCGAAGGTCACGCTGGATTGCCCGGTGTAGCGCTGCAACAGCAGCAGCCATGCCGATTGCACCAGCGTGTTCAGTGTCACACGCTGCTCGCGGGCAAACTCGCTCAGGCGCTGAGTGCTGGCAGCATCGATCAACTGGAAGTGATCGCCATGGCCCTGCCCGCCGGCATGGGACTTGAGCGCCTGCACCAGGCGGGTCGGCTCATCCAGCTCGGCCACCTGCTCGGTCCAGAAGCGCTCGCTGGCCTGTGCATCCTGGCGTTGCAGCCATTCGATGTAATCGCGATAACGGCTGCCCTGTTGTGGCATTGGCTGACCGCTGTAGCGTTGCAGCACTTCGCCCAACAGACGCGAACTGCTCCAGCCATCCATGAGGATGTGATGGCTGGTGTAGACCAGGTGATGGGTATTGTCGCCGGTGCGCAATACCGCCAGACGCAAGAGCGGCCCCTGAGCCAGATCGAAACCTTTCTGCCGATCCGTTTGTGCCCAGTTATCCAGCCAGACAGAGGATTGCCCCTGAGCATCCAGCTCGACAAACGGCACGTTCACTGTGCGCTGCACCACTTGCAGCGAGTGTTCCAGATGGCTGACGAATCCGCTGCGCAACACTTCATGGGCATCCACCGTCGCCTGCCACGCAGCCTGGAAACGCCCGACATCAAGACCGGCCACATCGACGCGCATCTGGTTGATGTAGTTGCCCGCCTCTTCCTCGAACAGGGTGTGGAACAGCATGCCTTGCTGCATCGGCGAGAGCGGGTAGATGTCTTCGATTTCACGCGGGTTGATCGACAGTTGCCCCAGTTGTTTCTGACTCAAACGGGCCAGCGGGAAGTCGGACGGGGTAATGCCGCTCGCACCCTCGGTGGTGCAATGGGCGATCAGTTGCTGCAATTCCCGGGCGTATTCATCGGCCAGGCGCTGTACGGTATCGGGCTCGAAAACCGCCGCGCTGAAACTCCAGCTCAGGCGCAACTCGCCGTTGTAGACCTGACCATTGATGCTGATCGGGGCCGCCAGCGGGGCCTCACTGCTCTGGGACGTGCCACTGCTTTCCCCCGAGGGTGCGAACAGCGCATCGCTGGCATCGAAACTGCCATCGAACTGGCCCAGGTAATTGAAGACAATGCTGCCCTGCGCCAGTTGTTGCAGACTCTGCCGCACAGGTTCTGCGCCGAGATAACGCAACACGCCGTAACCGATGCCCTTGTTGGGGATGGCACGCAGTTGCTCCTTGATCGACATGATCGAATCGGCAAGCTCCGCATGCGGAGTAAGCCTGACCGGATACAGGCTGCTGAACCAGCCAACGGTGCGGCTCAGGTCAATGTCGTCGAACAGGTCTTCGCGGCCATGGCCTTCCAGCTTGATCAAGGCATCGGGCTTGCCGGTCCAGCGGCTGATCACACGGGCCAGTGCGGTCAGCAGCAGGTCGTTGATCTGGGTGCGATAGGCGGCCGGAGCGTCCTGTAGCAATTGCCGTGTCAGGTCGCCGTTCAAGTGAGTGGTCACGGAGGTGGCGTGTTTCTGCTGCTGCCCGCCGTCCGGATGGTCGACCGGCAAGGCATCGCTGACGTGCTGCAACTGCGCTTGCCAGTAAGCCAGTTCCGATTCTAGCGCCGGGCTTTGGGCGTAAGTGTGCAACTGCGCAGCCCAGGCCTTGAGAGAGCTGGTCTTGGCAGGCAACGCCAGAGCCTTGCCGGTATTCAGGGCGACATAGGCTTGTTGCAGGTCTTCCAGCAAGACACGCCACGATACGCCGTCCACTACCAAGTGATGGATGACCAGCAGCAGGCGCTGTTCGCCTTCGGGCAGGCCCACCAGCACTGCTCGCAGCAGCGGGCCATTTTTCAGGTCCAGACTGCGCTGGGCTTCGTCGGCCAGTTCGGTCAGGCGCGACAGATCATTGAGTTCGTGTTCCCAAAGCAGGTCACGGGTGTTCAACGGCCCGAAGGTCGCCTGCCACTCGCCATCCTGTTGGGCAAAACCCAGGCGCAAGGCGTCATGTTGCTCGATCAAGGCCTGCAAGGCGGCCAGCAGATGACTGGCTTCCAGCAGGCTGTTGGGTTTGAGCATCACCGACTGGTTCCAGTGATGGCGCTCGGGAATGTTCATCTCGAAGAAACGTGCCTGGATCGGCAGCAGCGGCAGGCTTCCGCTGACCTGCTCGACCACCGCAGCAGGCTTCTTCTGGATCAGCTTGGCCACCGTCGCCAACTGGGCGATGGTCTGTTTCTCGAACAGTTGCTTGGGGCTCAGCTTGAGGCCCTGACGCTTGGCACGGGCGATGATTTGCAGGCTGAGGATAGAATCCCCGCCCAGCTCGAAGAAGTTGTCGGTCGTGCCGACCTTCTCCAGCTTGAGTACATCGGCCCAGACGGCGGCGAGCTTTTCCTCGATCTCGCCGACCGGTGCGGTATAGCGCTGTTTGACCACGCCCGGCTTGGGCAAGGCGCGTTTATCCAGCTTGCCGTTGGCGGTCAGCGGCAGGCGTTCCAGCACCACGAACTGCGCAGGCACCAGGTATTCCGGCAGGCTGGCGGTCAATTGTTCGCGCAGGGCTTCCACTTCCAGCTTCGTACCCGCCGTTGGCACGCAATAGGCCACCAGTTGCAGGCGGGATTCGTCGCTTTCCAGCGGCAAGGCCAGCACCACGGCTTCGGCCACGCCATCCAGCGCTTGCAGCACCTGGCCGACCTCACCCGGCTCGACCCGATAGCCGCGAATCTTTACCTGATCGTCGGCACGGCCCAGGTATTCCAGCAAACCGTCTACCCGGCGCGCACGGTCACCGGCGCGATACAGACGCTCGCCATCGCCTTGCGGGTCCGGCACGAAACGCTCGGCAGTCATGGCCGCGCGTCCCAGATAACCTTGAGCCAGGCCGCGACCACCCAGATACAACTCACCGGCCACCCGCTCGGCCATCGGGTTCAGCCAGGCGTCCAGCACCCGCGCCTTGCCGTTGGCCAGGGGTTGTCCCACGGGCACGCTGCGGCAGGCCTCGAGTTTTTCCTGCACCTCATGGGTCAGAATACCCACCGTGGTTTCGGTCGGGCCGTAGTGGTTGACGATCCTGCAACCCGGTTTGAGGGTTCTGATCTGTTCGATCAAGGCCCAGGAACTGGCCTCGCCACCCAGAATCAGCATCTGCTCCGGCAGCACATCGGAGGACCTTGCCGCCTGCAATAAGCCTTGCAGGTGGCTCGGCACGATCTTCAACACTGCCACCTGATGCTCGGCCATGTACGCGGCGAAACCATCGGGATCGAATGCCTGTTCATGGGACAGCAAATGCAGTTGACGACCGGATGCCAGGGCGCCGAACAACAGCGTATGCCCAAGGTCCGCAGCCACGGTGGACACCATGGCCATGCTCGCCTCGGCGCTCAGAGAAAGACGCTGGAGCACGCCTTGCAGATAGTTGGCCAGCGCGCCATGGCTGATGACCACGCCTTTGGGCTGCCCGGTGGAGCCGGAGGTGTAGATGATGTAGGCCGGTTGCTGCGCCAGCACTTGAATATTCAACGGGCTTTTATCGACATCGGCCCACAGGCTGGCGTCATAGGCCAGCACCGGGCAGACACCCAGGCTGGCAGCCTTGTCATCGCCTCGGGCGTGGATCAGCAGCACCGCGCCGCTGTCTCTGGCCAGTTGCTGCAAGCGCTCGGCAGGTTGCTGGGTATCCAGCGGCAGGTAAACCGCACCCAGTTTCAGCACAGCCAGCAGACTGACCACCCACTCCACCGAACGGTCCTGACACAGCGCCACGGTCATGCCAGAGGCAATGCCTTCGCCTTGCAGATAACGGGCGAACTGGCTGGAGCGCTGTTCCAGCTCGTCATAGCTCAGCACTTGCTGACCAACACGCAATGCCGGCTTGCCCTGCCCGGCTTGCAGGCCTTTTTGCCACAGGGTCAGGAAATCGGAACTGGCGAAATCGGCAGTTCGAGGTGCAGCCGGAGCCGTGACGGCAAGCGGATGATCCGCCAGGCGCTCGCCGGAATGCGCCACCAGCGCTTCCAGCACGTCATGCAACGACGCCGCGATACGCTCGATGGTCGAAGCCTCGAACAGGTCGGTGGCGTAGGTGAAATAACCGCGCAACCCCGACGGGGTGTCGGTGAAGTCAAAGGCCAGGTCGAAACGCGCATCACCGCCGCCCACCGGGAACTCGGCCACGGTCAGCCCGGCCACAGCCGTACCGGCGTTGCCTTGATCACCGGCAAAGACATGCTGGTTGATCTTGA
Organism: Pseudomonas serbiensis; assembly: GCF_030580745.1. Lineage (NCBI taxonomy): Bacteria > Pseudomonadati > Pseudomonadota > Gammaproteobacteria > Pseudomonadales > Pseudomonadaceae > Pseudomonas > Pseudomonas serbiensis. The sequence continues at coordinate 19,356 of NZ_JAUQOO010000014.1, read as the reverse complement.
ACTGGAACAGCGGGTTGTGGCCCAGATTACGCTCGGGGGCCAAGGCATCCACCAGATGCTCGAACGGCAACTCCTGATGGGACTGCGCCCCCATCACCACGTTCTTGACCTGATCCAGCAGCTCGACGAAGGTCTGGCGCTCATCCACCTGAATGCGCAGCACCTGGGTATTGATGAAGAAGCCGATCAGGCCTTCCAGTTCATTGCGGGTACGACCGGCATTGGGCGCGCCGATGCGGATATCGGCCTGACCGCTGTAGCGCGACAACACCACCGACAGCGCGGCCAGGGTCAGCATGAATACGGTCTGACCGTTGTTGCGCGCCAGAGTCTTGAGCCGGGCGGAGAGTTTTTCCGGCAGGTCTGCCCGCACAATGGCACCGCGATAGCTCGGCTGGACAGGCCGTTCATGGTCCAGCGGCAATTCCAGCAATGGATGCTCGGTGCCCAGTTGTTGCTTCCAGTATTCGAGTTGACGCTCACCCTCGCCGGCTTCCAGCCAGGCGCGCTGCCAGATGGCGTAGTCGGCATATTGAATCGCCAGTGGCGGCAATTGAGCAGGCTGTCCGGCGACCTGCGCCTCATAGAGCTGAACGAATTCACGAATCAGCAACTCACCCGACCAGCCATCGGAGACCACGTGATGCATGCACACGGTCAACACATGCTCGGCGTCGTTCAGGCGGAACAGTTTCACCCGCAGCAGCGTGCCGCTCAGCAGATCAAAGGGCGCCTGCAATTCGGCTTTGACCTGCGCCTCAATGTCGTCGTGGCTGGCATAGGCGACGTCCAGTGCGACGGTCGCCTGTTCAAGGATTTCCTGATGAAACTCGCCGTCTACCGATACGAATCGGGTGCGCAGGGTTTCATGGCGCTGCACCAGCAGTTCAAGAGCCTGCGCCAGGGAGCGCTCATCCAGCGGGCCATTCAGACGCACAGCCAGCGGCACGTTGTAGGCGATATTGCCCGGCTCCAGTTGCCAGAGGAACAGCATGCGCTGCTGCGCGTAGGACAACGGAATACGTTGTACGTCATGGCGAGTCACCGCGATGGGCAACAACCTGAAGCTTTGCCCGGTCTCGCTCATCTTGGCGAGGATCTGGCGGCGCTGCTCCACAGGCAGGCCGACGAAACGCTGGGCAATACGTTCTGCTGCAGACTTGTCCATGTCAGATACCCGCCATTTCATTCATCATTTTTTCGATATCGGACAAACCGTCCTCGGTCAGCGACAAGCCGCTGTTTTCAAATGCCTGGATAAATTCGTTCAATTGCGGCTTCTCGAAAATAAGGCGCAGGGGGACATCGATCCCCAGGCCCGAGTGGATTCTGGAAATGAGCTGGGCCGCCAATAGCGAGTGCCCGCCCAGCTCGAAAAAGTCATCAGTCAGGCCGACACGCTCGACCTTCAGCACCTGCGCCCAGATCTCGGCGATCTGCCGTTCCTGCTCGGTGGACGGCGCGACATAGCTGCGCTGCAACTGGCTGGCATCGGGCTTGGGCAGTGCCTTGCGGTCCAGCTTGCCGTTGGGGGTCAGCGGCATATGCTGCAAGCAGACGAAGTGGCTCGGTACCATGTAATCCGGCAGACCGGCCCGCAAATGCGCCTTCAGTTCATCGCGCAGGGTGTTGGGGTCTTGCCCCTCCTCGGCGGGAACCAGATAAGCCACCAGTTGCTTGCCCGCCGGCCCGTCGATATCGATGACCACCCCTTCATGCACGCCTGGGTGCTCCTGCAGGCTGGCTTCGATTTCACCCAGCTCGATACGGAAACCGCGAATCTTCACCTGATGGTCCAGGCGCCCGACGTACTCGATCACACCGTCGGCGTGATAGCGCGTCAGGTCGCCGGTGCGGTACAGCCGCGAACCGGGCGGGCCGAACGGATCGGGAATGAAGCGCTCGGCGGTCAACGCAGCACGCTGGTGATAACCGCGAGCCAGGCCATCGCCACCGATCAGCAGCTCGCCTCGGGTGCCGATCGGCAACACATTGATATCGTCACTGACGATGTGCAGACGGGTATTGGCCAAAGGCCGGCCCAGCCAGATATCGTCACTGCGGGTCAGGTAATGGCGCGCCGACCAGATGGTGGTTTCCGTCGGCCCGTAGACGTTCCAGACATGCCCGGCCTGATCGATCAGCCGTTGGGCCAGCTCGACGCTCAAGGCCTCGCCGCCACACAGCAGAGTCTTGCCGTGCAAGGCGCCTGCCGGAGCGCTGTCCAGCAGCATGCGCCAGGTAGACGGTGTGGCCTGGATCACGCTGACAGCCTGTTGTTCGATCACCGCCAGCAAGGCTTGCGGGTCCTTGTTTTCATCAGGGCGCAACAGCACCACCGAAGCGCCGCGCATCAGCGGCAGGTACAGCTCCAGCCCGGCGATATCGAACGAGAGCGAAGTCAGGGACAGGACTTTATCTTGAGCACTCAGCCCCGGCTGCTCCGCCATGCTATGGAGGAAGTTGACCAGCGCCTGATGGCCGATGGTCACGCCTTTTGGCAGACCGGTGGAGCCGGAGGTGTAGATCACATAGGCCAGGTTTTGCGGATGCGCCGGGTTGATCGGGTTCTCGTCGCTGTAGCCTGCCAGCCACTCACCGGCCTGATCCAGGCACAGGCTCTGGACAGATGCCGGGATCGGCAGACGCTCGCGCAGCGCCGTCTGGGTCAGCAGCAATTGCAGGCCGCTGTCTTCGATCATGTAGGCCAGACGGTCCTGAGGGAAATCCGGGTCCAGCGGCACATAGGCACCGCCCGCCTTGAGGATTGCCAGCAGACCGACTACCTGCTCCAGGCTGCGCTGCACCGCGACACCCACCAGCACATCCGGGCCGACGCCCAGTTCGCGAAGCTTGTGGGCCAGTTGGTTGGCGCGGCTGTTGAGCTGGCGATAGGTCAGTTGTTCATTGCCGAGAACCAATGCCACCGCATCCGGCGTGTCCTGAACCTGAGCCTCGATCAGTGCCGGCAGGCATTGCTCGCTCGGGTAAGCGGCGGCGCTGTGGTTCCAGCCTTGCAGAATCTGCTGACGCTCGGCCTCGCTTTGCATCGGCAGTTCGCTGACCCGCTGGCGGGTGTTGATGCAGATGGCTTTCAGCAAGCTCAGCCAGTGCTCGGCCATGCGCTCGATGGTGGCGCTGTCGAACAGCGCGGTCGCGTAAGTCAGGCCTACGCTCACGCCATCGGCATGCTCCGTGGTGCCAAGGCTCAGGTCGAACTGCGCCGCATGGCTGTCCGACTCAAGGCCCTGAACACTCAGCCCGGACAACTCACGAACCTCGGCATTGCCTTGGGTCTGGTGATTGAACATCACTTGGAACAACGGGCTATGGCTCAGGCTGCGCTGTGGCTGCAAGGCTTCCACCAGTTGCTCGAATGGCAGTTCCTGATGGGCCTGAGCCTGTAAGGCCGTCTGCCTGACCTGCTGCAACAGCTCGCTGAACGTGGTGTGCAGGTCGAACCCGGCGCGCAGCACCTGAGTGTTGACGAAGAAGCCAATCAAACCTTCGGTTTCAGCACGGGTACGGTTGGCAATCGGCACACCGACCCGAATATCGTTTTGTCCCGAATGGCGATGCAGCAGGCTCTGGAAAGAGGCCAGCAGCAACATGAACAGCGTCACGCCTTCCTGACGCGCCACGTTTCTGAGGCTATCCACCAGACCGTTTTCCAGCTCAAGGCCGAATCTTGCACCAGCATGGCTTTGCACGACGGGCCTTGGCCGGTCCGCAGGCAATTCCAGAATCGGCTGCTCGTCGCCCAGCTGTTCTTTCCAGTACGCCAGTTGACGGGCCTGTTCACCCGCCTCCATCCAGGTGCGCTGCCACAGGGCGTAATCGGCGTACTGAATCGCCAGTTCACCCAGATCGACTTCATGCCCCTGGCTGTAGCCTTCGTACAGGCGCACCAGCTCATCGACCATGATCGGCATCGACCAGCCATCGGAGACGATATGGTGCTGGGTCAGAACCAGCACATGCTCGTTCTCGCCCAGGTTAAGCAGCTTGACCCGCAAAAGCGGCCCTTGCTCCAGATCGAAGGAACGCTGCACTTCCTGTTGCACGCAGGCTTGCAGTGTCTGCCCCGCAGGCACGTGTTCGACAGGCAGGGTGAACAGCGACGCAGGATGCACGATCTGTACAGCCTGCTCGCCGTTCTGGCGGAAGGTCGTGCGCAGGGTTTCATGACGGGCAATCAGGACCGTAAAGCTCTGCTCCAAAGCCTCGATATCCAGCGACCCGCTCAGGCGCAAGGCCGCAGGCATGTTGTACGCGGTGCTTTCCGGCTCCAGTTGCCAGAGGAACCACTGACGTTGCTGGGCATAGGACAAGCCCAGCGGCTGGCTTCGGTCTGCTTTAACGAATCCTGGAGCCTTGCTGCTCTGGCCCTGATCCGCAGCCTGAGCAAAACTGGCCAGACTCTGAGCTTCAAACAGGTTACGCAATGACAGTTCGAGGTTCAGCTGCTGACGAATCCGGGAAATCACCTGAGTTGCCACCAGCGAATGACCGCCCAGCTCGAAGAAGTTGTCGTTCAAACCAACCCGCTCGACTTTCAGCACGTCTGCCCAGATGGCTGCCAATTGCTGCTCCAGTTCGCTTTGCGGCGCCACATAGCTGTTCTGCAACTGGCTGGCATCCGGTTTCGGCAAGGCCTTGCGATCCAGCTTGCCGTTACCGGTCAGCGGCATGGCGTCCAGCACCACGAAATGAGTCGGCACCATGTAATCCGGCAGATGCGCCTTGAGTTCGGCTTTCAGTTCTTCACGCAAGGTTTGCGGATCAATGCTTGAATCCTGAGGCACCAGATACGCCGCCAGTTGCCCGTCCAGCGCCAGCACGGTGACTTCGCGAACGCTGGCCTGAGCCAGCAGGCGCGCCTCGATTTCACCCAGTTCGATACGGAAGCCGCGAATCTTCACCTGATGGTCGATACGTCCGGCGTACTCGATTACTCCTTCGGCGCGATAGCGGGCCAGGTCGCCAGTGCGATACAGGCGACCGCCGTCCTGAGAGAACGGGTCCGGCACGAAGCGTTCGGCCGTCAGGGCTGCGCGATTGTGATAACCCCGCGCCAGACCGGCATGACCGATATGCAGTTCGCCACTGCAACCCAGCGCTACCGGGTTGAAATCCGCGTCCAGCACGTACCAGGACAGATCAGGAATCGCCTCGCCAATCGGGCTGGCGGCACTCAGGGTGTCGGCCTGGGTGATCGGGCGATAGGTCACGTGAACCGTGGTTTCGGTGATGCCGTACATATTGATCAGTTGCGGGCTTTGGTCGCCAAAACGTTCAAACCATGGAGCAAGACTCGCCACATCCAGCGCTTCGCCACCGAAGATCACCGAGCGCAGGGCCAGAGCTTTTTCGCTGTCGCACGCCACCCGCATCAACTGCTTGAACGCCGACGGCGTCTGGTTCAGCACCGTGACGTTTTCCTGCGCCAGCAAGGCATGGAAATCTTCCGGCGAGCGGCTGACGTCGCGAGGCACGATCACCAGGCGACCGCCGTGCAACAACGCGCCAAAAATCTCCCAGACCGAGAAGTCGAAGGCGTAGGAATGGAACAGCGTCCAGACATCCTGATCGTCAAACTTGAACCAGTCATCGGTGGCCGCGAACAAACGCATCAGGTTGTGATGGGGCAATAGCGTGCCCTTCGGTTTGCCAGTGGAACCCGAGGTGTAGATCACGTAGGCCAGGTTATCCGGCGTCGTCAGATTGACCGGGTTGCTGTCGGCATAGCCTTCCAGCAAATCGCTCAGGGACAGGGTTTTCACCTGCGGCGGAACCGGCAGGCTGGCCAGCAAGTGATCCTGAGTCAGCAACAAGGCAATGCCGCTGTCATCCATCAGGTAGTTCAGGCGCTCGGATGGGGAATCCGGGTCCAGCGGCACATAGGCGCCACCCGCCTTGAGAATCGCCAGCAGGCCGACGATCATTTCCAGGCTGCGCTCCACCGCCAGACCGACCCGCACATCCGGGCCAACGCCCTGCTCGCGCAGCTTGTGAGCCAACTGGTTGGCGCGACGGTTCAGTGCGTCGTAAGTCAGTTGCTCATTGCCCAGAGTCAGGGCAATGGCCTGCGGCACGCGAGTGGCCTGGGTTTCGATCACTTGATGGGCACACTGCTCGCTGGGGTAAACCGCCACATCACGGTTCCAGTCCTGCAACGTTTGCTCACGCTCTGCTGCGCTCAGCAAGGGCAGGTCCGCAATGCGCTGATGGAGATTGGCCGTCATGGCGTGCAGCACATTGCGCCAGTGCTCGGCCATGCGCTCGATGGTGGCGGCATCGAACAGGTCAGTGGCGTAGATCAGCGAAGCACCCAGGCCGTCTTCCCGCTCGCAGGTATCCAGGGTCAGGTCGAACTGCGCGGTGTGCTTGTCCGACACCTGATATTCCAGACGCAAGCCGGGCAACTGGCGAGCCTCGTTCCGGCCTTGGGTCTGATGGTTATAGGCAACCTGAAACAACGGGCTGCGACTCAAGTCACGCTCCGGCTGCAAGGCTTCCACCAGTTGCTCGAATGGCAGGTCCTGATGAGCCTGAGCCTGCAAGGCAGTCTGCTTGATCTGCTGCAACAACTGGACAACCGTTGTCTGCGGATCGAACTCTGCCTTGAGCACCTGGGTGTTGACGAAAAAGCCGATCAGGCCCTCGGTTTCGGCGCGGTTGCGGTTGGCAATCGGCACGCCGACACGCACATCGCTTTGCCCGGTGTAGCGATGCAGCAGGGTCTGGAACGACGCCAGCAACAGCATGAACAAGGTAACGCCCTGTTGCCGCGCCACGTCCTTCAAACGGCCCAGCAATGCGCCATCCAGTTCGACATTGAGGCGTGCGCCGCCATAGGTCCGCACGGCCGGGCGTGGACGATCGGTGGGCAGTTCAAGCACTGGCGGCTGGTCGCCCAACTGGTTTTTCCAATAGGTCAGCTGGCGCTCCTGCTCACCCATCTCCAGCCAGTTACGTTGCCAGAGCGCATAGTCGGCGTACTGGATCGGCAGCGCGGCCAGTTCCGGCTCGCGTCCCTGGCTGCAGGCTTCGTAAAAGCGCAGCAGCTCATCGACCATGATCGGCATCGACCAACCATCTGAGACGATATGGTGCTGGGTCAGGACCAACACATGCTCGTCATCGCTCAAGCTCAATAGCTTGACCCGCAAGAGCGGCCCTTGTTGCAGATCGAAGGGCCGTTGCACTTCCTGTTCGACGTACGTCTCGACCGTTGCACCGCTCTGAAGCCGGTCCACGCTCAGGGCAAAAGCGCCAGCCGGATGAACCACTTGAAGGGCGTTATCGCCTTGCTGCTCGAAGGTCGTGCGCAGGGTTTCATGACGGGCGATCAAGTGCTCGACACTGCGGCGCAAGGCCTCGACATTCAGGGTGCCGTGCAGGCGCAGGGCCAGGGGGATGTTGTAGGCGGCGCTTTGTGGCTCAAGCTGCCAGATGATCCATTGCCGCTGCTGGGCGAAAGAGAGCGCAGAACCTTCCTGCGACTCTCTCTTGAAGATTGGCGTGACGGCGTAGAGATTCACCCCCTGTCGCTTCAGCAGTACCGCCAGCGCCTTGCGTTCACGGGCGGACAGCGATTTTACGGACTCAAGCAACTCTTGCACGGGGGTATCTCCTGCTAAGCAATCAAATTATCAATTTCCTCCGCTGATAAACGTTTGAGTGCCTCTAGCGATTTAGTCAATTCGTCCAGTGCAGGGTCACTTTTGCCATTTTTTTGCTCGATCACGGCAACCAGACCCGCCACACAAGGTTGTTCGAACAACTCTTTGAGCGAAACCTCGTGCTGCAATTGCTCGCGCACACGGACCAGCACCTGCACCGCCACCAGCGAATGACCGCCCAGCTCGAAGAAGTTGTCATTCAGCCCGACTCGCTCGACTTTCAGCACGTCCGCCCAGATGGCTGCCAGTTGCTGCTCCAGCTCGCTTTGCGGCGCGACATAGCTGTTCTGCAACTGGCTGGCATCCGGTTTCGGCAAGGCCTTGCGGTCCAGCTTGCCGTTGCCGGTCAACGGCATGGCGTCCAGCAACACGAAATGGGTAGGCACCATGTAATCCGGCAGATGCGCCTTGAGTTCGGCTTTCAGTTCTTCACGCAAGGTTTGCGGATCGATGCTTGAATCCTGAGGCACCAGATACGCCGCCAGTTGCCCGTCCAGCGCCAGCACGGTGACTTCGCGAACGCTGGCCTGAGCCTGCAAGCGCGCCTCGATTTCACCCAGTTCGATACGGAAGCCGCGAATCTTCACCTGATGGTCGATACGTCCGGCGTACTCGATTACCCCTTCGGCGCGATAGCGGGCCAGGTCGCCAGTGCGATACAGGCGACCGCCGTCCTGAGAGAACGGGTCCGGTACGAAGCGTTCGGCCGTCAGGGCTGCACGATTGTGATAACCCCGCGCCAGACCGGCATGACCGATATGCAGTTCGCCACTGCAACCCAGCGCTACCGGGTTGAAATCCGCGTCCAGCACGTACCAGGACAGATCAGGAATCGCCTCGCCAATCGGGCTGGCGGCACTCAGGGTGTCCGCCTGGGTAATAGGGCGATAGGTCACGTGAACCGTGGTTTCGGTGATGCCGTACATATTGATCAGTTGCGGGCTTTGATCGCCGAATCGCTCGAACCATGGAGCCAGACTGGTGACGTCCAGCGCCTCGCCGCCAAAGATCACCGAGCGCAGGGCCAGCGCTTTGTCGCTGTCGCAAGCCACCCGCATCAATTGCTTGAACGCCGATGGCGTCTGGTTCAGCACCGTGACGTTTTCCTGCGCCAGCAAGGCATGGAAATCTTCCGGCGAACGGCTGACGTCGCGAGGCACAATCACCAGGCGACCGCCGTGCAGCAATGCGCCGAAAATCTCCCAGACCGAGAAGTCGAAGGCGTAGGAATGGAACAGCGTCCACACGTCCTGATCGTCAAACTTGAACCAGTCATCGGTGGCCGCGAACAAACGCATCAGGTTGTGATGCGGCAGCAGCGTGCCTTTCGGTTTGCCAGTGGAACCCGAGGTGTAGATCACGTAGGCCAGGTTATCCGGCGTCGTCAGGTTGACCGGGTTGCTGTCGGCATAACCACTCAGGGAATCGCTCAGCGACAAGGTCTGCACCTGCGGCGGCAGCGGCAGACTGGCCAGCAGGTGATCCTGGGTCAGCAGCAAGGCAATGCCGCTGTCGTCCATCAGGTAGTTCAGGCGCTCAGATGGGGAATCCGGGTCCAGCGGCACATAGGCGCCACCCGCCTTGAGAATCGCCAGCAGGCCGACGATCATTTCCAGGCTGCGCTCCACCGCCAGACCGACCCGCACATCCGGGCCAACGCCCTGCTCGCGCAACTTGTGAGCCAACTGGTTGGCGCGACGGTTCAGTGCATCGTAGGTCAGTTGCTCATTGCCCAGAGTCAGGGCAATGGCCTGAGGCACACGAGCGGCCTGGGTTTCGATCAACTGGTGAGCGCACTGCGCGCTTGGCCACGCCTGCACGGCTTGCGTCCAGCCGGTGGGCAATGCCAGTTCGCCCAACGAGGCCGATGGTGCAGCGCTCAGGGTTTGCAGCAAGTGATCGAAATGGCTGGCCAGTTGCGCCACGGCCTCTGCACCAAAGTGCTGGCGGTCGTAGCTGAAACGTACCGACAGCACATCGGCAGCCTCGACAACCAGCGTCAGCGGATAATGCGCCTGTTCCTGATTGTGCAACCCACTGAAAGCCAAGCCTGCCGGGGCCTGTTGCAAGGCTTCGGACACCGGGTAGTTCTCGAACACCAGAATATTGTCGAACAACGCCTCGCCGCCGCTGGCCGCCAGACGCTGGATTTCGTACAGCGGCGTGTGCTCAAACTCGCGCAGGGCAAGGTTCTTGGCCTGCACGTGCTGCACCCAGTCAGCGACGGTCTGTTCAGGTCGCGGGCTGGCGATGACCGGCAAGGTATTGATGAACAGGCCAAGCTGCTCTTCAACCCCTGGCAAGTCCGCCGGGCGTCCTGCCACGGTTGCGCCAAAGGTCACGCTGGCTTGACCGGTGTAGCGCTGCAACAGCAACAGCCACGCCGATTGCACCAAGGTGTTGAGCGTCACGCGCTGCTCGCGGGCAAACTCGCTCAGGCGCTGGGTGCCGGCAGCATCGATCAGGTGGAAGTAATCGCCATAACCCTGCCCGCCTGCACTGGATTTAAGCGCCTGGACCAGACGGGTCGGCTCGTCCAGTTCGGCCACCTGTTCCGTCCAGAAGCGCTCGCTGGCCTGGGCATCCTGGCGTTGCAGCCATTCGATGTAATCGCGATAACGGCTGCCCTGCTGTGGCAGCGGCTGGCCGCTGTAGCGTTGCAGCACTTCGCCCAGCAAGCGCGAACTGCTCCAGCCGTCCATGAGGATGTGATGGCTGGTGTAGATCAGGTGATGGGTATTGTCCGCCGTACGCAGCAGCGCCAGACGCAACAATGGCCCCTGGGTCAGATCGAAGCCTTTCTGGCGGTCGGCCTGCGCCCAGTCATCCAGCCATGTCGCCTGTTGTCCGCGAGCGTCCAGTTCAATGAACGGCAGGGTTGCCTGACGCTGCACCACTTGCAGCGAGTGCTCAAGATGACTGACGAATGCACTGCGCAGCACCTCATGAGCATCCACAGAAGCTTGCCAGGCAGCCTTGAAGCGTTCGACGTCCAGACCCGACACATCGACGCGCAACTGGTTGATGTAGTTGCCTGCTTCATGCTCGAAAAGGCTATGGAACAACATGCCTTGCTGCATCGGTGCCAGCGGGTAGATATCGTCGATATTTGCGGCGGCAATCGGCAAGCGGTCCAACTGCGCCTGAGTCAGGGCCGCCAGCGGGAAGTCCGATGGCGTAACGCCCTGCTGGCCATTGAGGCAGTGTTCGATGACCTCTGTCAGCGCCTGCTCGTACTGACGCGCCAGAGCCTCGATGGTCGAAGCCTGATAGACCTCGGCACTGAATGCCCAGTCCAGTTGCAACTGTCCATCGAATACCTGGCCATTGATGCTCAGCCAGTTGCTCAACGGCCCGTCTTCACTCAAGGCATGGCCGCAGCTGTCCGCGCTCGGCACAAACAATGCGCCGTCACGTTCACTGAAGCTGCCGTCGAATTGTCCCAGGTAGTTGAAGGTAACCTGCGCTTGCGGCAAGGCAGCCAGTTCACGACCAAAACCGGCATCGCCCAGATAACGCAGAACGCCATAACCGACACCCTTGTTCGGCACGGCCCGCAATTGCTCCTTGATGCCGCAAATGCTGGCGCCCGTATCGGCCTGCGGTGTCACCTTGACCGGGAACAGGCTGCTGAACCAGCCGACCGTGCGGCTCAGGTCCATATCGTCAAACAGGTCTTCGCGGCCGTGGCCTTCAAGCTGGATCAACACCGATGGCTGCTGGCTCCACTGGCACAGCACCTGCGCCAGCGCGGTCAGCAGCAGGTCGTTGACCTGAGTCCGGTAAGCCGCTGGCGCCACCTTGAGCAGCTTGTGGGTGAGGTCTTTGCTCAGCCAGGACGAAGCATGGGCAACGTCACGATTGCGCTGCGTGCCCTCGGGCTTATCGCGGGGCAGCGGCTGGATATCGCCACTGAGGGTTTGTCGCCAGTAATCACGTTCGGCAGCCAGGGTTTCGCTGGCGGCATAACGATGCAGTTGCTCGGCCCAGGCCTTGAGAGAGCTGGTCTTGGCAGGCAACGCCAGGGCCTTGCCGGTATTCAGGGCGACATAGGCTTGTTGCAGGTCTTCCAGCAAGACACGCCACGATACGCCGTCCACTACCAAGTGATGGATGACCAGCAGCAGGCGCTGTTCGCCTTCGGGCAGGCTCACCAGCACTGCGCGCACAAGCGGGCCGCTCTTCAGGTCCAGGCTGCGCTGGGCTTCGTCGGCCAGTTCGGTCAGGCGCGAAAGATCGTCCAGCTCATGCACCCACAGCAGGTCGCGGGTGGACAGCGGCCCGAAGGTCGCCTGCCACTCGCCATCCTGTTGGGCAAAACCCAGGCGCAAGGCGTCATGTTGCTCGATCAAGGCCTGCAAGGCGGCCAGCAGATGACTGGCTTCCAGCGGGCTGTTGGGCTTGAGCATCACCGACTGGTTCCAGTGATGGCGCTCGGGAATCTTCATCTCGAAGAAGCGTGCCTGGATCGGCAGCAGCGGCAGGTTTCCGCTGACCTGCTCGACCACCGCAGCAGGCTTCTTCTGGATCAGCTTGGCCACCGTCGCCAACTGGGCGATGGTCTGTTTCTCGAACAGTTGCTTGGGGCTCAGTTTGAGGCCCTGACGCTTGGCACGGGCGATGATTTGCAGGCTGAGGATCGAATCCCCGCCCAGCTCGAAGAAGTTATCGGTGGTGCCGACCTTATCCAGCTTGAGTACATCGGCCCAGACCGCCGCGAGTTTTTCCTCGATCTCGCCGACCGGTGCGGTATAGCGCTGTTTGACCACGCCCGGCTTGGGCAAGGCGCGTTTATCCAGCTTGCCGTTGGCGGTCAGCGGCAGACGCTCCAGCACCACGAACTGCGCAGGCACCAGGTATTCCGGCAGGCTGGCGGTCAGTTGTTCGCGCAGGTCTTCGACCTGCAACGTCGTGCCCGCAGCGGCCACGCAATAAGCCACAAGTTGCAGACGGGACTCGTCACCTTCAACCGCTTGCGCCACCACCGCAGCCTCGGCCACTGACTCGAAACGCAGCAGTACCCGCGCCACTTCGGCAGGCTCCACGCGATAACCGCGCACTTTCACCTGATCGTCGCTGCGACCGATGAACTCCAGCAGCCCCTGGCGGCTGCGACGCACCCGATCACCACTGCGATAGGCGCGCTGTCCTTCACCGGCAAAGGGGTCCGGCACAAAACGTTCGGCCGTCAGGCCCGGTTGCCCGAGATAACCCAGCGCCACGCTGTCGCCACCAATGTACAACTCGCCCGCAACCTGTTCGTCGCTCAGGTTCAGCACATCGTCCAGCACGTAACCGTGAGCACCCGGCAACGGCGTCCCCACCGGCACGGAGCGGGACGGATCGATGGCCCGGACTTCATGGGTCAGCACACCGACCGTGGTTTCACTGGGGCCGTAATGGTTGATGAAACGGCAGCCCGGCTTGAGCTGACGAACCTGCTCGAACAAGCCTGGCGGACAAGCCTCGCCACCCACGATCAGCGCATGCTGTGGCAGCACGTCAGCGGGATTCGCGGCCTGCAACAGGGCCGCAAGATGGCCGGGCACGATTTTCAATACGCCGACGCGATGCTCGGCCATGTACTCGGCAAAACCGTCCGGGTCGAAACCCAGTGCTTCGGTCAGCACGTGCAACGGACGCCCTGAACACAGGGCACCGAACAGCACGGTATGGCCCAGGTCGGCGGCGATGGTCGAGACCAGCGCCATGCTGGCGTTCGGCGCCAGACCCAGACGTTCAAGCAGGCCGCGCACATAGCTGGCCAGCGCGCCATGACTGACCAGTACACCCTTGGGCTGGCCAGTGGAGCCGGAGGTGTGAATCACATAGGCTGGCGACTGTGCCGAAACCTCAATAACCGGACTGCTCACAGACTGGTGCTGCCACTGCGTCGGCGCATAGGCCAGGCCCTGACAGCCAGCGACTGCCAGCGAGGTCTGGCGCTGATCGCCTTCGGCACACAGCAGTACCCGCGCGCGGGCACCCTCCAACATCTGTTGCAGGCGCGCATCCGGCGCCTTGACGTCCAGCGGCATGTAGACGCCGCCCGCCTTGAAGATCGCCAACACCGCCGTGAGCCATTCCAGCGAACGCTCCATCAGCACGGCCACGGGTTGGCCTTCGCCCACGCCCAGGCTCGCCAGATGATGTGCGAGGCGGTTGGCCGCCTGATCCAGCTCGGCAGTGCTCAAGGTATGTTCAAGGCAACGAGCGGCCAAGGCATGGGGCTGCTTCTCGACCTGAACATTCCATTGTTGCAGCACCTGCGCAGCAGGTTCACGGGCAACTTGCGGCTGCTGGACCGGCAACGCGCCCAGACTGAACAAAGGCGCTTCGGGAGCCGCCAGCAAGGTTTTGAACAGCTCCAGCAAGGCAGGAATGAAGCCCTCGATGGTCGAGCGCTTGTACAGATCGCTGGCGAAAGTCATGTCGCCATGGATCAACGTGCCGTCGTCGGTGATATCCAGCGCCAGATCGAAATGCGCGCCATCCTTGTGGAACTCATACTCGCTGACTTCCAGCCCCGGCAGCTTGAGCGCCACTTTCTGCTTGAGGACCACGTTCTGGTTGAACTTGGCCTGGAACAGCGGGTTGTGACCCAGGCTGCGCTCCGGTGCCAGTTGATCCACCAGTTGCTCGAACGGCACATCCTGATGAGCCTGGGCACCAAAGGAAGTCTCACGAATCCGGGCCAGCAGATCGAGATAGCTCAGGCGTTCGTCCACTTCGCAGCGCAGCACCTGAGTGTTGATGAAAAAGCCGATAAGGCCTTCGGTTTCAGCCCGGCCACGGTTGGCATTGGGTACACCGATACGGATATCCCGTTGCCCGGCCTTACGGGACAGGAACAGGGAAAAACCGGCCAGTACCAGCATGAACAGGCTCATGCCCTGACTACGGGCAAAGGTGTTCAGTTGCCTGGACAGGTCGAGGCCGAAGTCGAAGTGCAGGCGCTCGCCCTGAAAGCTCTGGGTCGCAGGCCGCTGAAAGTCATGGGCAGCCTCCAGCAGTGGCTGCTCATCACCCAGTTGCTGACGCCAGTAATCGAGCTGCCGCTCGCCCTCGCCCGCCTCCAGCCATTTGCGCTGCCAGATCGCATAGTCGGCATACTGCAAGGGCAATTCCGGCAACACAGGTTCACGGATCTCGCTGTAAGCCTGATAGCAATGCACGAACTCCTGAATCATCACATCCATCGACCAGCCATCGGAGACGATGTGGTGCATGCTCACCACCAGCACGTACTCGTCGGCAGCCAGGCGGTACAAGCTGGCACGCAGCAACGGCCCCTTTTGCAGATCGAACGGCTGACGGGTGCTCTGCTCGACCTGCTGAGCCAGCTCGATCTCGCGCACATCCACCGACAACGCCGACAGATCGACACGCTCCAGCGCCACATGCTGGTTGTCGAGAATCACTTGATGCGGTTGATCGCCTTCGGTGTGGAACACCGTGCGCAACACTTCATGGCGCTCGATCAGATGATCGAACGAGTGCAACAAGGCCGACTCGTCCAGCTCACCGCGCAAACGCAGGCCGGTGGTCATCTTGTAGGCATCGCTCAGCGGATCAAGCTGCCAGAGAAACAGCAGACGCTGTTGTGCGAAGGACAGCGGGATCTGCGCAAAATCATGACGACTGACCGGCACCGGCAACAGGCTGAAGTCCTTGCCTTCCTGGCGCAGCCTGGCGAGGAACTGTTGACGCTGTTCGAGGGGCAGCCCGACAAAGCGTTTAGCGATACGTGCAGCAGTAGTCCCGGTCATGCGCCAAATTCCTCCAGTGAATCCATGAACTGGTCCATATCGCTCCAGTCGTTGTCGGCGGTGTCATCGGTGAGCAACGCCACTTCTGCGGCCAGATCGCTCAGTACAGGTTTCTCGAACAGCGTGCGCAGCGGCAGGCTGACACCCAGTTGCGTCTTGATCCGGGCAATCACTTGCGCGGCCAGCAGGGAATGACCGCCCAGCTCGAAGAACTGGTCGTCCAGACCAACCTGAGGGACGTGCAGCACTTCCACCCAGATGGCGGCCAGACAGACCTGCAACTCGGTTTGCGGTGCGCGATACGTGGCCTGCAACTGGCTTGGGTCAGGAACCGGCAAGGCCTTGCGGTCGAGCTTGCCGCTGGGGGTCAGCGGCAGGTCCGGCAATAACAGCAGATGAGTCGGCACCATGTAGTCCGGCAGGCTGGCTTGCAGCTGGGACTTGATGTTCTGACGCAACGCCACCTGCTCGGCATCGCTGGTCGCAGCGGTTTCAGGTACCAGATAAGCCACCAGTTGCGTGCTGCCTGCCAGTGGCAGCGCCAGAACCACGGCTTCGCGAATGCCGGAGCACTGCTGCAGGCGCGATTCGATTTCTCCCAGCTCGATCCGGAACCCACGGATCTTCACCTGATGATCGACGCGACCGATGTATTCCAGCGCACCATCGGCTCCCAGCCGCGCCCGGTCGCCGGTTCGATAAAGCCGTTCACCCGCCACGAACGGGTCGGCGATAAAGCGTTCGGCGCTCAGTGCCGGCTGGCCGTGATAACCCCGGGCCAGACCCGGCCCACCGATATACAACTCACCCACCGCGCCTTGCGGCAGCAGGTTCAACTGGTCGTCGAGCACGTAAAGGCGACGTCCCGCCAGCCCCTGACCAATCGGCACGCCACGCCAGGAAACGGCTTCAGGCGTCAATGCGCTGCAATCGTAGATGCTCGAAACCACCGAGGCCTCGGTCGGCCCGTAAGTGTTGAGCAGACGCACATGGCCCAGCCCGGCCTTGCGCCACAAGCGCAAACCTTCAACCGCCATGGCTTCGCCGCCCACGTGGATCTGACGCAACGCGCCATAGTGAGCGGGTGGCCGGGCAGCGTAATCCTGAACCAGCGTCAGCCAGTACGCGGCTGGCAAGTCCGCCAGGGTAATACCGTGCTCGACAACCGCTTGATGGAAAGTGGCACTGTCCCAGAGCCGATCATCGCGCAGCACCACACAGGCGCCATTGCAGAGCGGCGGATAGAACTGCTCTACAAAGCCGTCGAAACTGTTGGTTGCGAATTGCAGGACCTTATCGCCTTCGCGCAAATCGCTGTAGGCCGCCCCCAGGGTGACGAACTCGGCCAGCGCCCCATGACTGATGGCCACGCCCTTGGGACGACCGGTGGAGCCGGAGGTGTAGATCACGTAAGCCAGATTGGCCGGATCGACGTTTACATCCAGATCATGTTCAGTGGCTTCAGCCTGCCCATCCAGCAGGTCCAGACACAGGCACTGCATATCACCCAGCGGCGGCAGGCTCGCCAGCAGCTCGCTGCGGGTCAGCAGCCATTTGAGACCGCTGTCCTGCAACACATGGCTCAAGCGCTCGGTTGGTGTCTTGGGGTCCAGCGGCACATAGGCCCCGCCCGCCTTGAGAACGGCCAGTAACGCCACGGCCATTTCCAGCGAACGGCCCAGCGCAATGCCTACCAATACGTCAGGACCAACGCCCTGCTCGCGCAAGCGATGAGCCAGACGATTGCTGAGTTTATTCAGGTGTTCGTAGCTCAGGCCGGGAGCCTGGCGTTCGCCCGCCATGACCAGAGCCTGAGCCTGGGGCGTGCGCTTGACCTGTGCCTCGAACAGACGATGCGCGGGCGTGGAAATGCTGGCTCGTGGCGCGGCATCCACATCCAGCAACTGCTGACGCTCTTCAGCCGCCAGCATCGACAACTCACCCACCGACTGCTGCGGATTGGCACAAGCCGAGGCCAGCAGATTGCGCCAATGCCCGGCCAGACGGGCGATGGTCGCCTCGTCGAAGATATCGGTGGCATAGGTAAAGGCGGCATTGAGCTGTTCGCCTTCACCACTGGTGGCCAGCATCAGGTCACTGGCAGCGGCATGGGCGCGCCCGGCGGCGGCCTGTTGTTCCGCTGGCAGATTCGCGACCCGCAGGCCGCTTTCCAATTGCTTGTCCAACAGATCGGCAACCACCGGCTGATGGTTGAACATCACCTGGAACAGCGGGTTATGGCTCTGACTACGCTCAGGCTGCAAGGCATCGATCACGGCGTCGAACGGCAACTCCTGATGCGATTGCGCGCCCATCGCCGCCTGACGCACGGTCTGCAACAGATCGACAAAACGGGTGCCCGCCGTCACTTCGCTGCGCAGCACCTGGGTGTTGATGAAGCAGCCGATCAGGCCTTCGGTTTCACTGCGCGTACGGTTGGCAATCAACCCGCCGACGCGGATATCGGTCTGCCCGCTGTAGCGATGCAGCAGGCTCTTGAAGGAGGCCAGCAACACCACGAACAAGGTGACGCCCTGGCGCTGGGCCAGGGTTTTCAGGTCGCGCAACAGCGCGGTATCCAACGAGATTTCAAGACGCGCGCCCTGATGCGTCGGCAACGCCGGGTGTGGCCGGTCGGTGGGCAGCTCCAGCACCGGATGCTCTTCCCCCAGATGCGCACGCCAGTAATCGAGCTGACGTTCCTGCTCACCCGCCTCCAGCCAACTGCGCTGCCACAACGCATAATCGCGGTACTGCACGGCCAGCGGATTCAGTTGCAGAGGCTTGCCGGCAATCAGCGCATCGTAGCCGCGCAACCATTCATCGATCAGTACATTCATCGACCAGCCGTCGGTGATCATGTGATGCAGGTTCAACAGCAACACATGCTCCTGCTCTTGCAGACGCAACAGGCGAATGCTGAACAGCGGGCCTTTCTCCAGATCGAAAGACTGTTCGGCCTGGCGAGCCATTTCCCGATGAGCCTTCGACCAGCGCTGTTCCAGTGGCAAGGTGCTCAGGTCCAGCAATTCGATGGTCACCGGCGCAGGCTCGGCCACCCGCTGGAATGCACGTTCGCCGTCCTGACCGAAGGTCGTGCGCAGGCTTTCATGGCGCTCTACCAAGGCACTGAATGCGCGCTCCAGCACGGCAACATCCAGCGAACCGTTCAGGCACACCGACATCGGCAGGTTATAGGCTGAGCTTTCAGGGTCGAGTTGCCAGAGAAACCACATGCGCTGCTGCGCATAGGACAAGCCATCACGCTCAACAAGCCCAACGCAGGACGGGATCGGGAACAACGAAAAGTCCATGTCCTCTTGGCGCATACCGTCGAGAAACAACCGACGTTTTTCAGGGGGCAGCTCGACAAAACGGCGAGCCAGTTTATGGGCGTGTTCGGGATTCATGCATTGGGTCCTTGCTGAATAGGCCTGACCATGAGGCTTGGTCGTATGAACAAGAACGAATTGGAAGCAAAATATTTAACGGAAATTAATGGTCGGTAGCACATCGCCCTTATGCGCAAAAACATGCGCATGCAAAAACGCTAATAATCGCTGTAAGCCTCGTATTTAAAGGCTTTCGATCACTGCGCAAAGAATTGCGCGGGTGCGCAAGCTCTTGCGCACTTTTTGCTGAAAAAGTCGCCTCTTTTTCAAGCAGCAAAATGCCATGTGCTTGTATTTGCTGGATAAAAACCAGTCGGCATGATTTTTGACATACGTCTCTCCGCTCAACGGGCGTTATTGCCCATACAGACGGAGGAACAAGGGATGTCCGCACCCGCCCATCAAACACATTTCAGCCTGCATCTGGAGGACGTCAGACACGACTTTCAGGTGCTGGCCTTTACCGGCACGGAGGCCATCAACCAGCCCTTTGTCTTTGAGCTGGAACTG
>NZ_JAUQOO010000013.1:0-178509 GCF_030580745.1 Pseudomonas serbiensis | reverse complement strand
TGATTACATCGAGATGTTCTACAACGCAAAACGCCGCCATGGTTTCAACAATCAGCTCTCACCGGTAGAGTTTGAAAAACGTTACACAATGAGCTTGCAAGGTGTCTAGAGAATCCGGGGCGATTCATTCTTAGGCACGGTATCCATTCAATATTTAAGTGACTTAGAACGTGGCAAGCGAACGCTCTCGCTTGCAGTTTTAGCGCGAATCTGTGAGCGGCTGGAGGTGCATGAGGCTTTGCCCCTGATTCTGGCGAAGCATTTCATGCAGCCCACCGATCCTCTGCTCCAGACGATTAGAGATATTGAGCGGCAGCTCTACATGGCAGGATTTATTGACAATCCCTTAAGCTGGTGAGGGTCCGGCCTACCCTGCGTGCCGCAGATCCCTAGGCCTCAAGATGATGCTTAGAACTACCATGGAACATCTTCATCGAAGGGTTGTGGATCTGGCCATGCTGCCGGAATGACGGGAGGCTGAGGTGGCGCAGGTGGTGCAGGTGGTGCTGGCGCTGCCGGTCTTGGAACGGGACGATTCTCCGCCCATGCACGAAATTCTGCGTCACCTGAACGCGGTGTTGGGGAAGCCTCGGCGGCACGGATTAGAGTAGGCATAGATATGCTTCCTCCAAAAACTATGGCTGTTTGCCTAGGCAACCCGGCAATGCGACGGATTTCTCTTCGGTCTGCCCATTCGCTCGCAGCTTGGATAGAAGCAAGGTCCTTTTCCGATGTAAGCCTGAATGTCACCCAGTTATTGCACTGCGATAATACCGTTGGTGAAATTTCAGATGGTCGCTGCGTACTGAGCCAAAGCGCCAATCCGAATTTTCGTCCTTCCTTGGCTAACCGTTCGTAAGCTAGCGAATTTTCACCTGCTTCCTCGCCCGACCCGATAGGGCGGAGGTAATGGTGAGCCTCCTCCAACACCAACAAGGTAGGAATTTTGTTTTCCTGGCCTCGGCGAAACAACTCATACGCGTATAGTTCCAGAAGCGAACCAAGGACAAACGGCGTCAGATCATGCGATAGATGCCGAAGGTTTATTATATGCACTCTCCACGGCTCGTCTTGTCCGCCAAAAATCTGCTCTACCAGATGAGTAGATTCCTGTGCCCAATTAAGCCCTCCCCCTGAACCGGGACCACCCTCAACGTCCACTACAGCTCGAAACATTGGATCTTCGGCGAATCGGTTAATCCTGGTGATCAGAGGTGAGACGTTGGAATAGCTGAAGGCATTTCTTTCAGGTCCTCTCGCCGTGGGCTGTATTCCATGGCTTTCAGCAACAAGTGCTCCGAGTGCTGCCATGTTTGGCCATCTAGCTGCTGTAGCGGCCCTGCCACTGCGTATTTGCTGAATCCTACTATCAGCCTCATTGGCTCCACCTTGGCGGCAGTCATCAAATAGGAAAGGACCGACGTCGTTCACGAGACCTACTCCTTTCGGCTGAGCAAACCATTGAACTTGATGGAGATGCTCTAGGGCGAAGGTAAGCGCAGGACGCTGGGTCTTTTCGCTTGGAATCAGTAGCCTGTTTAAGCCATGGCGACCGAGAGCGTAGTAAGGAATTTTGAAAGCACCGGGATCTTGCCCGCCTATGGTTGTGCATTTCACAGCATCCTCTGGTAGATCCTGAAGAGCTAGCGCATCTTCGTACTCTCCATTGATGTCGAATACAACAATCCTCGCGCTTGGCAATTTTACGATCTGTTGGAGCACTGCTGCTGTAAAGCAACTTTTACCTTGGCCAGAACTGCCCAGCACTGCTACGTGTCTGGAAATTAAGCTCTCAAGACCCACATATAGGCTTCCGCCGCCGCGAAGGTCGTCGCCAAGCTTGATGGGGATGTCGTTGACGTCCTCGCAGTTGAGGATTGCCGCAAGCTCATCGGTATTGAGAGGGAAGGCCTCAGCCCCGAGTGGTGGCGTTGCTAAGGAATCGCTGATGAAGCGAGGCTTTCCGCCCTCCCTAGATAGTCTTCCAACTACGACACCGGAGACGTTTCTAAGCGGCTCACTTTGATGCGTGCTGGAGCCGATCCCTAGCCTGTGAGCCTCACGCGGTTCGTCAAAGCTTAGCGAGATAACTTTCATTACTAAGGCGCGACTGCCCGCATCCAGCACGAGAAGGCTGCCAACCTCGGTTACTGACGAAACACCTTGGGCATGAGACGCCAACTGTCCTCGGTGCATATCCAAAAGATTCAACGTTACATCCGAACCTTCGATCTTCACTACATAACCGACTGGCAGGCGGCTTCTCATATCAAGTCATCCAGTAATGGCTCTTGGGCCTCGTGATCGTCCCTCAGGGCCTTTTCAAATTTCCGCATGTCATCATCGTAGATAAGAGGGTCTGGTAGATGGCGGGCCAAGGAATCAATGTAAGCGTGACCGGCTCCACCCCCTACCACGGTGATACGAGGGTTTTTTAACGAAAGCAGTTTTCGTAGAGCTGAAGGCAAATTGGCATCCGCCGGATCACCACTGAAGCCAGATGAGTAAATGACGAGCTGGAGTGTGGGGTTCAGAAGCGCTGACCGAATGAGCCGGTTTATGTGCTCGTCTCCAAATCCGTATCCGCACAGGATCAAACAGCTTTGCGGCTTAGACATGAACTCAGCAAATCTACGGAAAAGCTCTCCCAGGACATATCCGATAGTGTCCATGTATTTGGCCGCTCTGGGCATTACCATCAAGCCAAGGTCCGAGCCGTCTCTTTCAGCCATGAACTGCCTGATACGTTGATGGGCCAGTGGAGCCGCCACTTCAAATACCTGACCGCCCTCCTGCTTCCATGTCAGCGATCCGTGTAGTTTTGCCAAGTAAATATTGTAAACGCCGAACCTTGCCTCCCCCCTCGCTTGAGTGTTGCGAAATCCCAAGTCGAAGCTTTGAGGCGAAAAGCGCCTGGTATGTACGCCAAGGAAGCCGTTAGAAACCTGGAGGTCGATTGACTCTGCGGCCCATTCGATTGCTAGGTCATAGTTCGTGGTGAATATCCAAGGAGAGGCTTGACCAGGTTGTCTTGCCGAAACCAGCTTTTGAAGAATTGTTCTTTGGCTCGCGAGGGCTGCGTCATCTGTTTCGACACCACTTGGAGAAAGCCACCATTCCTCCCGGAGCAAAGCTGCACTGACGACAGTTCTAAAGAGCGCCGCTTTTGCAGTCTTCAGGTCATCTAGGTTTTGCCCCAGTGCCTCCTCCCCGTCCGCGTAATCCACTTCTTCTGCAAACTTTTTCATCTGCCTAGTCCAATCGGACAAAGCAATTTCAAGAGCATCTATTAGGTGCTCTATATTCGGCGTGGTAGGTTTTGGGTCCGCTATGGCTTGAGCGTCGATGAAGCCATGCTCGACCATCCATTCGGCGTCGTCAGCGCACTCGCGGACAAATTGGCTCCATAACGCGATCATCGTCAGACCGCCAGCGGCAACCGATGCTCCGGCACCTAACAGCAATCCAATATTTTCTAATCTAAGAAGAGAGGCGAGATGCGCCTCAAGCTCGATTTCGTCAGTAAGAGCTGTGGCTCCCCGTATCGCGGCAAAAGGCATCCTGACCTCCATTTAAAGATAAGCCCGCTCCGTGGGCGCCCAAGAACTACATGAGGCTCGGAGGAAGTGGCTTGAGGCTACTGATTTGACATCAAGCTGTCCATCCGAAGACGGGCTGTCACCTGGAGACGCCAATTTCCAGCGATTAAACGTGATAACTGATCAGTTCTCGGGTCCGCTGCGCTCTGCTCACACGTACCTATGTGGCTACTTCTAGAGTGCTGCGGCCAAACTGAATCGCCTGTATATAATTTCGCGAAAACCTTATGCCTAGTATGCTGGGCATATCGGATATCCCGGCGCCGTTCGCGGTTTAGTACTAGCTTTCTGAATCAGGAGCTGACGATTGGATATCGCCGAAGCCTCAGGTGCGGTCCTGTACGAGGGTGAGATGCGGCTCGATCAATCAGCCTGAGTTCACTCCAGCCATCTTGCGAAACTAAGAAGGCCCGAGCGCCAGAAATCGAAACCGCAGGGAGATTGCGTTAGAAGGCCCCAAGTCTCCAGTAAGGAAGCTTGGCCTAACGCTCACCAAGCGATGAGTTCCAGTACATTTGCGTCGGCCTGACCTTCGGAGCTGCATTTTCGCCTATAGGTCTGAGACCTTCAGCATCCAAAAAATCGTTAGATTAGGTAACTACTTGAATTATGGACGATAAATCAAATGTAACGGTTAGCAAGGCTCCGGAATTTATGAGCGATCAAACGACCGACCAGCCTCACACTCCCGACGACCTCACGCCTACCGAAGCCCAGGGTACTGCCGAACAGGCGCCGAGTAATCAGGCGCAGCAACGTCAACGCGCCAGCCATCTGGCACAGGCGTTGCGCAATGAGCTGCAAAAAGCACTGATCGGCCAGAATGCAGTGATCGACGATGTCCTGACCGCCCTGATCGGCGGTGGCCATGTGTTGCTTGAAGGCGTGCCGGGGCTGGGCAAGACCTTGTTGGTCCGCGCCCTGGCTCGCTGCTTCGGCGGTGAGTTCGCCCGCATCCAGTTCACTCCCGACCTGATGCCCAGCGATGTCACCGGCCATGCGGTGTACGACATGCAGACCGAGCAGTTCAAACTGCGCAAGGGGCCTCTGTTCACCAATCTGCTGCTGGCCGACGAGATCAACCGCGCCCCGGCCAAGACTCAGGCCGCGCTGCTTGAAGCCATGCAGGAACGGCAAGTCACCCTTGAGGGCCGAGCGTTGCCCATTGCCCAGCCCTTCATGGTGCTGGCGACGCAAAACCCCATCGAACAGGAAGGCACTTATCCGTTGCCGGAGGCTGAACTGGATCGCTTCATGCTCAAGTTGCGCATGGATTATCCCGACGCTCAGGAAGAACTGGCCATGGTACGGCAAGTCACCCGTTCGACCCGCGCCGACATGCTTGATGTGCAACCCCTGCGGGTGATCCTGCAAGCCCGTGAAGTTCAGGCATTGCAACGCATCGCCAGCGAGTTGCCCATGGACGAGCAGGTTCTGGACTATGCCGTGCGACTGGCACGCAGCACGCGCACCTGGCCAGGCCTGAGCCTCGGAGCCGGGCCGCGGGCGTCCATCGCTCTGGCACGTGGCGGACGGGCACGCGCCCTGTTACGCGGCGGTGAGTTCGTCATACCGGACGACATCAAAGGCTGCGCCCTGGCCGTATTGCGCCATCGCGTGCGGCTATCGGCAGAGCTGGATATCGAAGGTCTTTCGGTGGATCAGGTACTCAAGCAAGTGCTCGATCAGGTTCCGGCACCGCGCCTATGAAGCAGGCATTCAGGCCTTCTGTCGTACTGTTGCGCTGGCTTGGCGGGCTGGCGGGCATTGCCTTGCTGCTCGGAACCCTCAAGGCTTTGAGCGTCGAACTCCCCCACCAGGTCACCACCCTGTTCTGGGGAGCGTTGCTCGGGCTGACCGGGGCAAGCCTGTTCGACCTCATCAAGGTTGCACGCCAACCGTCACCCGTCGTGCAGCGCCACTTGCCGGGCAGCCTGGCACTGGGACGCTGGAGCGAAGTACGGCTGGATCTTGAGCACGTCTACCCGAGTGCCTTGACCTTGCGAGTGTTCGATCACATTCCCGACGGCCTGGAATTTGAAAACATGCCGCAATCGATCACTCTGGCCAGAGGCGAACAAGGCCGGCTGGGGTATCGTCTGCGCCCCTTGAGCCGAGGGCATTTCGTCTTCGGGCACTGCGAAGTCAGCCTGCCCAGCCCGTTGCGCCTGTGGTCTGCACGCCGCTATCTGCCGCTGCCCGGCAGCACCCGCGTCTACCCGGATTTCGCCCGACTGTATGGCGGGCAGCTGCTGGCTGTGGATAACTGGCTCAGTCAGATCGGCGTACACCAGCGTCAACGCCGGGGGCTCGGGCTGGAATTCAATCAATTGCGTGAATTCCGCGAAGGCGACAGCCTGCGGCAGATAGACTGGAAAGCCACTGCCCGGCAACGCACGCCCATTGCCCGTGAATATCAGGACGAGCGCGACCAGCAAATCATCCTCATGCTCGACTGTGGCCGACGCATGCGCAGTCAGGATGGCGACCTGTCGCACTTCGATCACAGCCTCAATGCCTGCCTCTTGCTCAGTTACGTTGCATTGCGCCAGGGAGATGCCGTGGGGCTGATGACCTTTGCCGGCGAACAGCAGCGCTATCTGGCCCCGGTCAAAGGGCAGAGCCAGTTGAACCTGTTGCTCAACAAGGTTTATGACCTGCAAAGTACCCAGCATGCAGCGGACTACAGCGCTGCGGTACGCCAGGTGCTGGCACGGCAGAAACGCCGGGCACTGGTGGTACTGGTGACCAACCTGCGCGATGAGGACGATGAAGAGCTACCGGCAGCCGTGAAACAGCTCAGCCGCCATCACCGTGTACTGGTGGCCAGTCTGCGTGAAGAGGTACTCGACAGCCTGCGCCAATCGTCGGTACAAACCTACGATCAGGCGCTGGCTTATTGCGGGACCATCGATTTTCTCAATGCAAGAGCCGGGCTTCATGAACGCCTGGCAGCCCAGGGAATCCCGGTCATGGATGTACGCCCAGCAGAACTGGGCGCACAACTGGTCACTCGTTACTTGAGCTGGAAGAAAGCAGGAACCCTGTAAATCGCCTGCGTCAGGCTGAAGCTTCCACAAGGTAGAAGCAGAAGTAATGACGCAGAGCATCGGCAAGATCACGATAGCCCTCAGGCACCGTGTTCAATAAAAAGCCCGAATTGTAGTTTCCAGGTGTTTCATCTTCGTTGCACCACAGGCAGGTGGCATTTACATCTACCATCCTTTGCCCGCTCTCGTTAACGGGCATCTTCATGCGCAAATCAAATACTGCGCCGACCAGTAAGGGCAAATCGCTGATGAGCATCAATCCCTCTTCAGAGACATTGCCCAGACAGCCTATCGATTTGCCGGTGTAGCGATTTGAGACGTGAAGATAATCTTGCAATTGGTGACGTTCAATCCTTCGATTCCTTTGCATCTCAGCCGCCTTCTGAACTATTGGGCGTGATCCTGCACGCGAACAATTCAAATTCCCTGCGGTTACGACCTACTCATGCCGCATGGAAAGCCCTTGAAACAGGTTTAGCTCTGTACATTTCATTCCCTTGACACAGAGCCTAGCCGAGATTTTTTTAACATCCACCCAAAAACGCTACTTTTCCCCCAATCGGGTGTAATTATTTTGACGCAGGAAGGGGCTTCGCAGGTTGTCCACCGAGGTTATGGCCCAGCTGTGACAAGGTATCCAGACGTGCGCGTGCGCGGTAGGCATATTCACTGGAAGGATACTTGGCAATCAGAAATTGATAGGTCTGCACTGCGTCAACGTACAGTTTCTGCCTTTCAAGGCATTGCCCGCGCAGCATCGACACCTCAGGCCACACATAAGAACGCTCGCGGCTCTGACGCTCGACCTTCGACAGAGACAGCATCACACTGTCGCAATCACCACGATCATAAGCCTGATAGGCCTCATTCAAGTTGGCGTTCATCGCCCAACGGGTACATCCGCTGACAGCAACCAGTAATACAAGAATCGTTAAAATGCGCATGAGAGTCTCCTGTTCTGTGCCTTGATATCGGCCCCCGGCCCCATTTCTTCAGGGCCGATTTAACACCGATCATCAGCCGATTGCCCTGCCGATTCCCGAAGAGGTAGTGCAAAGGAACAATGACTAAAGCCCCGGACAGGAGTAGCCTCTCGCTGCGCTTCAATTAAGGAGTTTGTGCATGACCGTTCGCCGCACCAAAATCGTCGCCACACTTGGCCCTGCCAGTAATTCGCCTGAAGTCATCGAACAACTCATTCTCTCGGGTCTGGACGTTGCTCGCCTGAACTTCTCCCACGGCACCCCGGATGAGCACAAGGCTCGCGCCAGGCTGATCCGTGAAATCGCCGCCAGACACGGGCGCTTCGTCGCACTGCTGGGTGACCTGCAAGGCCCGAAAATTCGTATCGCCAAGTTCGCCAACAAACGAATAGAGCTTAAGGTCGGAGACAAGTTCACCTTCTCCACCGCTCATCCACTGACCGATGGCAATCAGGAAATCGTGGGCATCGATTACCCCGACCTGGTCAAGGACTGCGGCGTGGGCGACGAGCTGCTGCTCGACGACGGTCGCGTGGTCATGCGCGTCGATACACAAACGGCTGAAGAACTGCATTGCACCGTGTTGATCGGTGGCCCGCTCTCGGACCACAAAGGCATCAACCGCCGCGGTGGTGGCCTGACAGCACCCGCGCTGACCGAAAAAGACAAACAGGACATCAAGCTGGCTGCAGAAATGGAGCTGGACTACCTGGCCGTTTCCTTCCCGCGCGATGCCGCGGACATGGAATACGCTCGCAAGCTGCGTGACGAAGCCGGCGGCACTGCCTGGCTGGTCGCCAAGATCGAGCGCGCCGAAGCCGTTGCAAACGATGAAGTGCTCGACGAGCTGATCCGCGCCAGCGATGCCGTCATGGTTGCCCGTGGTGACCTGGGCGTTGAAATCGGTGACGCCGAACTGGTCGGCGTACAGAAACGCATCATCCTGCACGCACGTCGCCACAACAAGGCGGTGATCGTTGCCACGCAAATGATGGAGTCGATGATCTCCAGCCCGATGCCGACCCGCGCCGAAGTGTCCGACGTGGCCAACGCCGTGCTCGACTACACCGACGCCGTGATGCTCTCGGCTGAAAGTGCCGCCGGTTCCTATCCGATCGAAGCTGTACAGGCCATGGCTCGCATCTGCCTGGGCGCTGAAAAGCACCCGACAGGCAAGACCTCCAGCCACCGCATCGGTCACTCGTTCACTCGCTGTGACGAAAGCATCGCGCTGGCCGCCATGTACACCGCCAACCACTTCCCGGGCGTCAAGGCGATCATCGCCCTGACCGAAAGTGGCTACACCCCGCTGATCATGTCGCGTATCCGTTCTTCGGTGCCGATCTATGCGTTCTCCCCGCACCGCGAAACCCAGGCGCGTGCCGCCATGTTCCGTGGCGTCTACACCGTGCCGTTCGACCCGGCAGCCCTGCCGCCAGGTCAAGTCAGCCAGGCTGCGGTAGACGAACTGCTCAAGCGCGGTCTGGTCGAGCAAGGCGACTGGGTCATCCTGACCAAGGGCGACAGCTACCACACCATCGGTGGCACCAACGGCATGAAAATCCTGCACGTTGGCGATCCCCTGGTTTAAAACGCCAGACGCCGTAAACGAAAACCCCCGGTCTCTCGCGAGCCGGGGGTTTTCGCGTTATGGCATGACAGCTTGCTCGCGACGATGGATTGGCGACAAATACATACGGGGCGATGGTGCCATGACAACAGCCCATGACCTGTCATTTCTGACAGTTGTTCACTCTTTTTCCTCATGACACTGTGAGGTTCTTCTGGTGCCTGGAGCACGGAAGTCACTTACATAAAACGTTCAGGATGAACGTTGCAGACTTGAAGGAATAAGCCCATGAATACAAAAAAATCAACGCTGGCTGCTGGCGACCTTGACCCCGACTTTGGCGAAAACGGCATCCTGCTCTTGAGTTTCGGACCGGAAACGATCGATGCCTCAGTGCTCGGGGTCAATATTGCTCCAGACGGAAAACTGCTGGTATCCGGGTATCGCGGCCAAAATGACTATGCACTGGCACGCCTGAACCCCGACGGCACGCCTGACCAGAGCTTTGGCAATGCCGGAATCGTGCTCGGCCAATTCGGTCCGGGACTCGAATCGGCCGTCGCCGCAACCCTTGTCACCTCAGACAATAAGCTGGTTCTGGTCGGGAAGGTTTAGATCGGCGAGAACACTGATTACCGGGCACTGACTCGCCTGAATCCCGATGGCAGCCTTGATACCAGTTTCGGTGAGCAAGGTTCTGTCATCCTGGACCTGCCACTTGAAAAGTCCGCGACGGAATCCACTCGTTTTGCGCGCGACCCAGAAGCCCTGCAGAACTCCTCCACCTCGATCGGCGCTCTACTTCAGGAGGATGGAAAGATCGTCGTCAGCGACACGTTCGCTCATATCGCTGTCACGTTCCGGCTGAATCCGGACGGCTCGCTGGACACATCGTTCAATGGCACTGGCTATGCGACCCTGAGTTTTCCAGACGTATTGACCAGGCTGGAGCCTCTGTATGTGGAAAACGGCAAGGTCATCATCGCCGGGACTTATCGGTATACCCCAATCACTGAAGCCCGTCCGATGGTAGTTCGCTATAACACCGATGGGTCGCTGGACAGCAGCTTTGGGGAAAACGGCATCTTCATCGCTCCGCCAGAAAGCACAGATGGCCAGCAAGCTCAGTTTCTGGATGTGCTCAGAGAGTCCAACGGTAATATTCTGGGGATCGGAAGCACGGTCGTATACCCTCTCAAGTCTCTGGCACTGGGCCTGGATAAAGACGGCTCACTGGACCCCGCGTTCAATGGTGGCCAAGCGCTGTTTACCGAAATCGGCACTCAAGGCTGTCAATGGAACAATACCGCTCTGGACAGCCGTTCCGGCCTGAATGTCCTGTGCGGCGGCACCTTGGGAACCGAGTCGGCGGCAATCATCGGGCGTATTGATAACCGGGGTGTCTGGGACACTCAGTTCGGTGCCCCCCAAGGCTGGGTCAGGATATCGGTAGCAGTTGGGCATACCCTTAATTATGGTGTTGCCGTGCAGAACGACGGCAACATTCTGGTGGCCGGTGCATCTATCCCGACCAGCGGATTGCTGAAGGGCTTTGTCTTCAGGGTATTGGGATAACGCTTTATCCGCCTGTAGCACCCCGGCCAGCAAAAGTATCAGCCAGTAGCCGATTACGTGGCACTCCCGCCATGTACAGGGCTTTGGCAAATGTCTCGACACTGACCGGGCTGCCGCAGACCAGCGCCACGGCCTGGCGGCAGATCAAACGCAACTCGCCCAGAGCGGCACGCAACTCATCGGGGGTAAACAGGCGGACCTGCAATTGCGGATACACCTCGGCCACACGTCGTAACTCGTCAGCCAGATAGTGCTCGCCAGGCTCATGGGCCAGATGCAGCAGATGAATAGCCCCCTGATGTTCCTGACGCAACGCTTCACGCAACACACCCCACAGTGGCCCAAGCCCGGTGCCGGCGGCCAACAGCAGAAGCGGGCGCTCCTGCCAGTCGGGGTCATAGTGCAAGGCACCGCCGCGCAACTCCCCCAGACGCAGCATATCGCCGGGGCTCAAGGTACACGCCACATCGCAGAACGCTCCGGGACGGCGGCAATCGAGATGAAACTCCAGAAAAGCGTCTTCACCGGGCAGGCTGGCCAGTGAATAAGGACGCGCAACCCCGCTGCTCGTCCACAGCACCTGATGCTGACCGGCGCGGTAACGCAGCGGGCGCTCCGGCTCCAGACGCAAACGCAGCACCGTCGGGCTCAGCCAGTCGCAGCCCGACACTCTGGCAGGCAAACCGTCGCGAACCGGGTCGAAGACCTCCACCGTCAGATCTTCAACCACACGGCACTGGCACGCCAGACGCCAACCCTGCTGACGCTTGTCCGCAGCCAGCGCATCGGGTTTGTCATCCGCAGGTTCGCCCTGTACGCAGCGCACCAGACACGCATGGCAACTGCCCGCCCGACAACTGTAAGGTACGGCAATACCCGCCTGATTAAGGGCATCGAGCAGATTACTGGCCGCAGCCACCGGCCAGTGCCGGTCGCCGACATATATCTCAGGCATCGGAAAGTTCCAGGCCCTGCGCAGAAAATATGCGCGATTGTACAGGTTGGTCGATTGGGCGGGTTATACTGCCGCGCCTTTTTGCGCCCGCTACGGCTACCCTGACAACTCTGGCTCGTGCCGCTGTGCCAGATGTCTGCCGATAGCGTAATTGAATGTTCCCGTCCTTACAGAGGAGCGCGCCGCATGACCGTGATCAAGCAAGACGACCTGATTCAGAGCGTTGCAGACGCACTGCAATTCATTTCCTATTACCACCCCGTTGATTTCATCCAGGCCATGCATGAGGCCTATCTGCGTGAAGAGTCCCCTGCTGCCCGCGATTCCATGGCTCAGATCCTGATCAACTCGCGCATGTGTGCAACCGGCCATCGTCCGATCTGCCAGGACACCGGTATCGTTACCGTGTTCGTGCGTGTCGGCATGGACGTACGCTGGGATGGCGCCACCATGGGCCTGGACGACATGATCAACGAGGGCGTGCGTCGCGCCTACAACCTGCCTGAAAACGTCCTGCGCGCTTCGATCCTGGCCGACCCGGCTGGCGCTCGTAAAAACACCAAGGACAACACTCCGGCGGTCATCCACTACTCCATCGTGCCGGGTAACACCGTCGAAGTGGACGTCGCGGCCAAAGGCGGCGGCTCGGAAAACAAATCGAAGATGGCGATGCTCAACCCGTCCGACTCCATCGTCGACTGGGTACTGAAAACCGTTCCGACCATGGGCGCTGGCTGGTGCCCACCGGGCATGCTGGGCATCGGTATCGGCGGCACTGCCGAGAAGGCGGCGGTCATGGCCAAGGAAGTGTTGATGGAGTCCATCGACATTCACGAGCTGAAGGCCCGTGGCCCGCAAAACCGTATCGAAGAAATGCGTCTTGAGCTGTTCGAGAAGGTCAACCAACTGGGCATCGGCGCTCAGGGCCTTGGCGGTCTGACCACCGTGCTTGACGTCAAGATCATGGACTACCCGACCCACGCCGCTTCGCTGCCGGTGTGCATGATCCCCAACTGCGCCGCCACCCGTCACGCGCACTTCGTTCTGGACGGCTCCGGCCCGGCTTCCCTGGAAGCGCCGCCACTGGACGCTTACCCGGAAATCGTCTGGGAAGCAGGCCCGTCGGCCCGCCGCGTCAACCTCGACACCCTGACGCCGGAAGAAGTACAGAGCTGGCAGCCGGGCGAAACCGTTCTGCTCAACGGCAAGATGCTCACCGGTCGCGACGCAGCGCACAAGCGCATGGTCGAGATGCTGAACAAGGGCGAAACCCTGCCGGTAGACCTCAAGGGCCGCTTCATCTACTACGTCGGCCCGGTCGACCCGGTACGCGAAGAAGTGGTTGGCCCGGCTGGCCCGACAACGGCCACGCGGATGGACAAGTTCACCCGCCAGATCCTTGAACAGACCGGCCTGCTGGGCATGATCGGCAAATCCGAGCGCGGCCCGACCGCTATCGACGCGATCAAGGACAGCAAGGCTGTGTACCTGATGGCCGTCGGTGGCGCTGCTTACCTCGTGGCTCAGGCGATCAAGAAATCCAAGGTCCTGGCCTTTGCCGAACTGGGCATGGAAGCGATCTACGAGTTCGAGGTCAAGGACATGCCAGTCACGGTCGCCGTCGACAGCAAAGGCGAATCCGTACACATCACCGGCCCGCAGATCTGGCAGAAAAAGATCAGCGACAGCCTGGCGGTGGAAGTGCAGTAAGTCTGGTTGGCGTACTCAAGAAACCCGGCGCAATGCCGGGTTTTCTTTTTGTGTTCTTGCTCTTTCGCGAATGAATTCGCTTCTACACGGTCCGGTAGGAGCGAATTCATTCGCGAAGGGACGGTATCTACAAACAGGCTATCGAACGATCCACCATGGCCTTGGCCATTTCCGCCAGATGCAGCACCGAAAAGGCCAGATCGCGGCCTGTACCCTGAGCGCTGTCGCCCGACTCGTAGGCTGTGGTGATGATGCAGCGCAACAGGTCGGAAGCATAATTGAGCGCTTCTTCCTGATTGACGGATTCGTTGACGATAAACAGGGCTGTGGGTGGGTCTGGTATGACTTTATCGAGCACTTGTGTAACTCCTGATCATTAATAAGGAACTGCCACTATCGCTACCAAACGAAGGGTAGCGGCCGCACGCAGGTTGGTAGACCGGTGACCAGGCAAGCCGGTGCGTCCAAAGACGCCAAGCGCACGGCCACAATAAACGCAGGCCGTAAAAATACTCCTCGCAAAAGAGGGACGCATTGCGCACTAATCACACAGGTCTACCAAATCTGATCGCTGATTTTGCAGCGACCGTGGCAGCCTAGAGACCCGAATAACAAGGCGCAATAGGTTGGGATTTTCTCGGAAACTTCCTTCAAGGGAAAGAGAGATATCCTGCCATTTAGGGCAAAGCTGGGCGAGTTGAGCTATCGCGTCAGCCTTGA
Source organism: Pseudomonas serbiensis (assembly GCF_030580745.1). Taxonomy (NCBI): domain Bacteria; kingdom Pseudomonadati; phylum Pseudomonadota; class Gammaproteobacteria; order Pseudomonadales; family Pseudomonadaceae; genus Pseudomonas; species Pseudomonas serbiensis. The sequence goes on along the minus strand of NZ_JAUQOO010000013.1, from coordinate 164,347 downwards.
GATTCCGGCCACCTTTGCGGGGACCAATGCGTATGGGGCGTTACAAAATAACAGCACCGTAGCGCAAGTGATGATGAGCGGGTTTAGGCGATCGTGCTAGCCACAGCCTTGTCAGTGCCACCAGCGCCTGCTGAAACAGCTGATGAGGCACTTGAAATTTACAAAACCCTGCAGAACATTACTGAAAATGCATTGAGGTTCGTAATCATGGCTACTAAATTACAAGCAACAACCCTATAACAAACTTAACAGTATTGCGATTTAATCAACCCCCTTGCGCGCTATTGCAGCTTTTTGCTATCTCTTGGCTTCCTAACTCGGACTTCAGATCTAACCGGATTAACTACTGATGCATCAACGCCACCTAATTCATTACTTGCAACTGAGATCAGCGTTATACCAGATACTGCTATCGTCAGGCCAGGCAGTTTGCTTTCAGAGCGGCCTGAGAGTGACAAAGCAGCCCCGTGAGCCTCAAACTGCACAGTCAATCCATAATATCCTTGGTGAATATTTTGGTCTCGCAAAAGTGCCACCAAAAGCTCATGAATGGAGAAATTCCGACTTTTACCTATCATTAACTCCCCCTACAACCCCACGACCCAATAAAGCTTTTAGTAGGTAATTAGTTTAAAAGTTCGTACTGCCTTTCATCAGTCTAAAAGATGCAAAAACCGAACTTACAGATTGGAGCGCGCTGTAAATCCACACAGGCTTGCGCGCGTAACACAACCTCAGAACTCGCTATCCTTCTACCACACTGCCTACATTCAAATGAGAAAAAACCTAGCCTGTCGATAATGAATACATCGAGCGACTCATAGCCAAGGCAGCATAACCTACCTTCATTCGCGCTACCTTTCCAAGCCATCATCGCTCCTCCCTGCCTTCTATTGGTGGTAAGTCCCCGGGGGCTCTTATTGATGCGGCCAATTTTTATTAATAAGCCTTGCGACAATCAATGATTCATCAATTATCCGTTCTGGCCCTTCAGCCAACATCAGCGGTGACATATCCAAGTAGATCGCCACGTTAAATTTTGCTTGAACTGCAAGCGCATAAGGGTCGAAGCCGAGTTGAAATGCTGCATGAAAAACGGCTACAAGTGAATTGCAGTAAACCTTTTCAGAACTATTTTGCATAATGGCATCCTTGATAACCTTCAGCAGCAGAATTTCCTCTTAGCTGCATCCTGATTAAATCAGTCTTTAAATTGAAGTTCGTCTTAGCAGTCACTTCAAGTTTAAAGTGAAGATTATCCGGTCACTGGTCAGTCCGCCCCCAAATCAGAGCATTTATCCAGCTCGGGCACAACCGTCCGTCAGAAACGCACGCACGCTATCGACAAGAGGTTGACTCGAAAGGAAAGCAAGAGTCGTATTCAATTTTTACTCACACAGGAGAAAGCTGGTGGTTATAGCTTCAAGTGTTAGCTGATGATTTCCTTAGGTGTAAGGTCCGTAATGGCATAAGTGAACTAATGCCTAATCTTATCTATAAATATGGGCAGGACTGGATCTGGCTATACTTCGCTTTGAGCTAAAAATAGGACTCCATTTTCAATATTCAGCCCAAAGATGCTGGGGCTTTACTTGGTGTTACTGACGAAGCCGTGCTCCGAAGGATTGAAAGCGGTGTTAGTCGCACTCCCTGCAGGTAAAGCCCTTAAGTCTCTGGGCTGGATGTAGTAAGCAGAGGGTCCGTCCTCCCTAGGCCCTCTGCCCTTTATGATCTCAGGATGCATTGCGAGTGATGTTATTTGTAGTCGCCCCTGTAGGTTTTGTCTTGTTTCGGAACGATCTCCAACCCTCATTTCATCACTCAAATTTCATTTTCCACAGTTGGTTTATATTCGTTGTGAAGCTCTGACACAACAGTTCTCGACGCATCCCCCTATCTGGAGCAGTTGGAACACTCGCAGCACGTTGCGTCCCTCTCCCCCAGCACCCGTTGATCTGGCCCAGGCTCCCATCATCTTGTCTGAGGTTGCGGGCTGTACTTGGGGCAAACTCCGGTGGCCGGCGGTGTCATAAGAAATGCTACGGAATTCGCGGAGCTGACATACGAAATACAGCAAAGTGAAAACCATATACAGCCTGAAAAATGGGAGCATCTGGATACACTGGAAAGTGGAACGCTCTCAAAGATGAGTTTGAAAGAGCCGGCATAGAACGATTCTATAGTGCGCCCGTTGGCGATCACCGAAGACAGATAAGTAACCGAGCGGCTTGGTTACGGCGGGGCGGATGGTTTCGAGCACAAACAGTGCAACCAGCTCATTCGCCATGACGATACGGCAGGGACTCGCCATCTGCCGGAGTACCGTTTGCTCGGCTCGGCACTGACTGAGGCCCGGCATTTTCTGCTGGGTCTGGAAACACCGGATTGACCGCTGGATGAAGTCGAGCGGATGCTCTTCTGGAAAGCGACCGCTAAGAAACGCAGTCGGCGTTCAATACTGCGGGCGAAACACTTCGGCAGACCGATGCCATGGAAAATACGCAATCCTTCAAACAGACTGTGGCAGGTCAATTGAAAGCCATCGAGTTGACGCTAGCCGGTACCACACAACCGCAGACGCTGGTCAGTGCTATCCATTACAACGCCTTCAACACTCCTGGTGCAATTGCTGCGCAAGCGGTGGAAGCTGGGAAAAGTCGAAATTCTCGCTCAAGTACAAAGGCTTCAGAGACGTTACGCAAACCTGATATGGGATGGACCTGACGCAGCAAATCTTGACAGCACAGCCTTCAGCGAAGACCCGTTGCAGCGCACCCGGATAATGTTGAAAAACGCCGATTCCATTTCTCTGGCGGTTTCGGTTATCAATCAACAATTCAATGGTCCGATGGCCAGCCTTACCGTGCTTGATGAACCATCATCCCGCATCCAGGCCTTGAATCTCGCCATCACCAAGGCCCCTGTGCGGGTTGAGCGTCGACGTTTATCCCTATGAGAAATAGTCGCCCTTCAATGACTTGAGCTTATGGCCTGTTTGCGAATGAGTTTGCACAACATCATCGCTCAGTTGCGCCGATCCAGCAGATTGACCACCAACCGGTCAATCCAGCCCCAAAGCCGCTGTTTGACACGGCGCCACAAGGGACGGGCTTTCCAGGCGTCCAGAGTGATTTCGGTGCTCTGGGCGAAATCCTTGTCGAAGCTGGCAACCACATCACGGGTCAAGGCAGGGTCGATGGCTTCAAGGTTCGCTTCCAGGTTGAAGCGCAGGTTCCAGTGATCGAAATTGCAGGAGCCAATGCTGACCCAGTCATCGATCAGCACCATTTTCAGGTGCAGGAAACGCGGTCGGTACTCGAAGATTTTCACCCCGGCCCTGAGCAGACGCGGGTAATAGCGATGCCCGGCGTAACGCACCGAGGGGTGATCGGTGCGCGGGCCGGTAAGCAGCAAGCGAACATCAATGCCCCGCAAAGCCGCCTTGCGCAGTGAACGGCGAACTTTCCAGGTGGGCAGGAAATACGGCGTCGCCAGCCAGATACGTTTCTGGCCACTGTTCAGCGTACGAACCAGAGACTGCACGATATCGCGATGCTGACGCGCATCTGCATAGGCGACGCGCCCAAGGCCTTGCCCGGACTCAGGGGCTCTGGGCAGATGCCTGAGGCCAAAGTCTTCCATGGGCCGCCATGCCGTGCGACGCAGGTTGGCGTGGAACTGGCGATCAAACAGCGCCTGCCAGTCGATCACCAGCGGGCCGGTGATTTCCACCATCACTTCATGCCACTGGCTGACCGGATGACTCGGCTCCCAGAACTCATCCGTGACACCCGTACCGCCCACTACCGCCAATGCCTTGTCCACCACCAGCACCTTGCGATGATCGCGGTAAAAATTGCGGATACCCCGTCGCCAGCGAATGGGGTTGTAGAAACGCAGGATCACTCCGGCGTCGGTCAGTTGCCTGCGTAATCCAGTGCTGAAAGCCTGAGAGCCGAAGTCGTCAAACAGGCAGCGCACGATCACACCGCGTCGTGCGGCTTCGGCCAACGCTCGAACGATGGCGTCCGCACAGGCGCCTGCTTCGACCAGATACAGCTCCAGATCGACCTGCTGCTCGGCGCGGTCGATGGCGGCGATCATGCGCGGGAAAAATGTCGGGCCATCAATCAGCAGTTGAAAGTGATTGTCCGGGCGCCATGGAAAGATCGCTCCCGCCACGTCAGCGTGCCGTGAAGATCAAAACAGCGATAGCGAGAGTGGCGCGGGCCAGCAGCGTGGGCATGAAAACTCCGTATGCACATTCGAGGACAACCTTATCCGGCTGTCAGACCGCTGGCAAACGACTCCGTTCGTCCATCAAGGCTCCTCAGGCAATAAACGACAGCCCTGACGTGCGCCCTGCCACGTCGCAACGCTGCTGCGTCCCAACCCGCTGGCACTGACCGATTTGTTGAGGGTGTCGTCCGTAAAGGTTGCAGGAATGTATTGCTTGACGTAACTGCGGCAGTAATCGGCAGGGTTGTTCATCACATAACGACACGAACAATATTCCTTGGCCGTGTAGGCACTGATGATGATGGGGAACGCCTGCAAGGCAACACGGTATTGCCAGGCCAGTACCGCGATCATGAAGACCACCAGCAAGAGCAGGCTGCTGAAAGGACGACGCAGGATAAACATTCGACGTTCGCTCATTGCCCGCCCTCCTTGCCGAAGGCCACTCGCAACAGTTTGAGCATCCGGTTGTGATCGTAGCTGCCATCGCGGTCATCGGCATAGCGCACGATCACCAGCCTGTCAGCGGGAATCACATACAGCGCCTGCCCCCAATGCCCAAGCGCCGCGAAGGTATCGGGTGGCGCATCCGGCCATGGGCCATTGCTACCGTCATGGGTCCGATTGAGCCACCAGTGTCCGCCCGGCACCTCGGCGTTCGCTTGCACGTTCTGGCCAGCAAAAGGAGTCAGGACAAAATCCATCCAGGCAGTTGGCAGCAACTGCTTTTGCTGCCAGCGCCCGCCACGCTGCATCAACAGGCCTATACGCGCCAGATCACGGGCGGTCATGTAGGTGTAGGAAGAGCCGACGAAGGTGCCGCTGCCATCGGTTTCCCATGTGGCACTGCCAATGCCAAGCGGGTCGAACAGCGCGGTCCATGGGTAGTCCTTGTAAGCCTGTTCACCCACCATGTTTTTCAAGGCGGCGGACAGAACATTGCTGTCGCCGCTGGAATATCGATACGACGTGCCCGCAGCGCTGGCGATGCCATGGCTGGCCGTAAAACGGGCCATATCGTCACGACCTCGGGTGTAGAGCATGGCCACGACCGATGAGTTGAGCGGCGCGTATTCATAGTCCTCCTGCCAGTCGAGGCCCGACGCCCAGTGCAGGAAGTCTTGAACGGTAATGTCTGGATGCGTCTTGAGCGGGCTGTAGAACTTCGCGACGGGATCATTCAACTGGAAGCGCCCTTGCCCGAATGCTACCCCCAGCACAGTGGCCAACACGCTTTTGCTGATCGACCAGGTCAGGTGCGGCGTCTGGGCGGTGGTAACTCCGGCATAGCGTTCATAGACGATGCGACCGTCACGAATCACCAGCAGGGCATCGCTGCGAATCCCTGTGCGGGCCACATCGTCGCGAGGCGGGAAAGCGTAATCCTCCAATGCTTTGAGAGCACTGGTCGGCTTGGCTGGCTCAATGCTCCATTGCTCATTCGGCCAGTCTTCGGCCAGGGCCGGGAAGATATTCAGGCTCAGCAAACACAACAGGCACAAGCGAACAAAACGGCGGGGCATGGCCAGAGTCTCTGGAGGATAACCGGCCAACATTAGCAGGGATTCATGACAGAACCGGGTAACCCGGTAGGAGTAATGCTGATCAGTTAAGGCATACACAAAACTTGTGGGAGGCAGCTTGCTGGCGAAAAGGCCTGTGAAGTGCGGAAATTCTGCGCCTGTACGCTGAAGTCGCCAGCAAGCTGCCTCCCACAAAGTGGTTTATGACCTTAACTGATCGGCATTACCCGTCACACAACCATCACCAAAGCTTCACCTCCATGACACGACGGCTCCCTAGCCTGCACATACAGCAAGCGCTTGGACAATTCAGTCAACCGGCCGCACTTGCATGGCTGGCTTATGGAGACTTCGCATGACCCAGATTGCCCGCATCCGTGACAACACTTCTGACCGTCGTCTTCAGGCCGAGCGCCTGATCGGTACACACGCCCTGCAGGAAGCTCAGGCGTTGCGTTTCAGCGTGTTCAGCGAAGAATTCAACGCCCGTCTCAAAGGCGCTGAACTGGGTCTGGATATTGATGACTACGATGTCCACTGCTCGCATATCGGTGTTCGCGACCTCAACACCGGTCGCCTGGTCGCCACCACCCGTTTGCTCGATCACAAGGCCGCAAGCTCTCTGGGCCGTTTCTACAGCGAAGAAGAATTCAGCCTGCACGGCCTGCTGCACCTGCAAGGCCCGATCCTGGAGCTGGGCCGCACCTGCGTTGACCCGGCCTACCGCAACGGTGGCACCATCGCCGTGTTGTGGAGCGAACTGGCAGAAGTCCTCAATGAAGGCGGTTACAGCTACCTGATGGGCTGCGCCAGTATTCCGATGCAGGACGGCGGCATTCAGGCTCACGCGATCATGCAGCGCTTGCGCGAACGCTATCTGTGTACCGAGAACCTGCGGGCCGAACCCAAGAACCCGCTGCCGACACTCGACATTCCCGGTAACGTGATCTGCGAGATGCCACCACTGCTCAAGGCGTACATGCGCCTGGGTGCGAAGATCTGTGGCGAGCCTTGCTGGGATGAAGATTTCCAGGTCGCCGATGTGTTCATCCTGCTCAAGCGCGACGAGTTGTGCCCGCGCTATGCCCGTCACTTCAAGGCAGCCGTGTGATGAGCCGCCTGCGCAGCCATGCGCGTGTTGCACGGGTGTTGCTGGTGATTGCTGTGGGGCTGACGATTGCCGCAGCCTTTGCGGTGATGGAGCGTCTGAAAGTCGGCAGCTCCATGGAGCGCCGACAACGCTGGACTCGCTGGTTCATGGCACGCTTGACCAACGCCCTGCCCTTTCGGGTGACGGTCAGCGGCAAGCTGCCGACTCAGCCAATGCTGTGGGTCAGCAATCATGTGTCATGGACGGATATTCCGCTGCTGGGCATGCTCGCTCCGCTGTCGTTTCTGTCCAAGGCCGAGGTACGGACCTGGCCGGTTGCAGGCTGGCTGGCGCTCAAGGCGGGAACCCTGTTCATTCGTCGTGGCTCGGGCGACAGCCGCCTGATCCAGCGGCAGATGGGCAGCCATCTGCAACACGGCACGCCATTGGTGATTTTCCCGGAAGGCACCACCACCGATGGCCGCGCCCTGCGCACCTTCCACGGTCGCCTGCTGTCCAGCGCCATCGAAACCGGTGTGGCCTTGCAGCCGGTGGCGATTGCTTACTCGCGTAACGGCAAGCCTGATCCGATTGCGCCGTTCATTGGCGATGACGATCTGCTGTCACACTTGCGTCGCCTGTTCGCCAACGATCAGGGTGATGTGCATATCCATCTGTTGGAGCCGATCCCCACTGCCGGCCTGGAACGTGCAGCCCTGGCCTTCAAGGCACAACAGGCGGTTCAGGTGGCGTTGTTCGGTGAGGCCGTTCAGCCGAACGAAGTGGTATCGCGCCCAGCCAGGGCTGCTTGAGCGAAGTCCTGCAACAGCGGATAGAACTCGTCGAAATCCGCACTCAAGGGTTGGTACAGCGCCTGCAATTCCTGCATGGCGCCCGCCAACCCTTCAGGCCGTGACAGACGCCTGGAAATCCCGCCCAGCACTTGTTCCAGCACTTCGAAATCCCGGTATGAGCCCAGCCAGTCCTGTGCCGCCATGCGAGGCGCAATCAGTGCCAGCCGCTCGGGCAATTGGCGCTCGGCGGCCAATGCGCCGTACACCTTGCGGGTGAAGGCTTCCAGAGGAACGTCGGCATAGCGGTGCCAGTCCCGTGCCAGGCAATGGTCGAAAAAGACATCCAGCATGATCCCCGCATAACGCCGCCGCTGCGCCGGGAAACGAGCCATCGCGTCCTTGATCAGCGGGTGGTTGTCGGTGAATGAATCGATGCTGCGATGCAGTCGGATCGAGGCTTCAAGTTCCGCAGGAAAACGCCCCGGCAAAGGCCCTTTGACGAAGTCGCCATACAGGCTGCCGAGCAATTGGGCGGGCCGCTGGCCGCCAAGATGAAGGTGCGCGAGGTAATTCATGGAGCAAAGCCTACGCCGTTTTCAGGGGGCAGGTCCATATATCGTTATAACCCGATATACCGATTCGATCCTTGCTTAGCGCAATTCCATATTTGTATATCGCGAAATACAGATATAAAGTTCGCTCCATCGCGATATACCGTTAGTGAGAACGACATGACCATCGACCTCGACGAAATAATAAAAGCCCTGGCGCACCCCTTGCGCCGCGAGATCCTGACCTGGCTAAAAGATCCACGAGCCAGCTTCCCGACTCAGGAGTACTCCATCGAACACGGCGTCTGCGCCGGTCAGATCGATCAGCGTGCAGGCCTGTCGCAATCCACGGTTTCTGCCCACTTGGCCACCCTGCAACGCGCAGGCCTGATCAGCAGCAAAAAGGTCGGCCAATGGCATTTCTTCAGACGTAATGAAGAAGTCATCGCAGCCTTCGTCAAAGCCCTGGTGCAAGAACTGGACAACCAGCCTTGAAGCCCGTCCCCAACAGGAGAAGCTACGTGCCCTTACCTCTACTTATTCTGGCCCTGAGCGCCTTTGCCATCGGCACTACCGAATTCGTCATCATGGGCCTGCTGCCCAATGTTGCCGCCGACCTGGGTGTTTCGATCCCCGGTGCCGGCTGGCTGGTGACCGGTTATGCCCTCGGGGTCGCCATTGGTGCCCCGTTCATGGCACTGGCCACGGCCAAGCTACCGCGCAAGGCCGCACTGGTCACGCTGATGGGAATTTTCATCATCGGCAACCTGCTTTGCGCTGTCGCCAGCGACTACAACGTGCTGATGTTCGCCCGTGTCGTGACAGCCCTGTGCCATGGCGCATTCTTCGGGATCGGTTCGGTGGTTGCCGCAGGCCTGGTCCCGGCCAACCGCCGCGCCTCTGCCGTGGCCTTGATGTTCACTGGCCTGACTCTCGCCAACGTACTGGGCGTACCGCTGGGCACCGCGCTGGGCCAGTACGCCGGTTGGCGTTCGACCTTCTGGGCCGTGACCGTTATAGGCATCGTGGCTTTCATCGGCCTGATCCGCTTTCTGCCGACCAACCGCAATGAAGAAAAGCTCGACATGCGCGCCGAACTGGCAGCGCTCAAAGGTGCCGGCATCTGGTTGTCATTGAGCATGACCGCGCTGTTCGCGGCCTCGATGTTCACTCTGTTTACCTACGTCGCACCGTTGCTGGGTGATGTCACGGGTGTCTCGCCCAAAGGCGTGACCTGGACCTTGCTGCTCATTGGCCTGGGCCTGACCGTGGGCAACGTCATCGGCGGCAAGATGGCCGACCGTCGCGTCTCGACCACCTTGATCAGCGTATTCATTGCCATGGCCGTGGTGTCCACCGCTCTGAGCTGGACCAGCGTGGCGCTGATCCCGACCGAGATCACGCTGTTCCTCTGGGCGGTTGCCTCCTTTGCTGCGGTGCCTGCCCTGCAGATCAATGTCGTGACCTTCGGCAAGGCCGCGCCGAATCTGGTTTCAACCCTGAATATCGGTGCCTTCAACGTCGGCAATGCGCTGGGCGCCTGGGTCGGTGGCAGCGTCATCGCCCATGGCCTGGGCCTGACCAGCGTGCCACTGGCCGCCGCTGTGCTGGCCGTGCTCGCACTGCTGGTCACCCTGATTACTTTCCGCCAGACCGCCAATCCCGATCTGGCTCCTGCTACCAATTGATCACTTAAGAGGGTTCGACGCATGACAACTATCTTTGACCCGATCACCGTAGGCGATCTGCAACTGCCTAACCGCATCATCATGGCGCCACTGACGCGCTGCCGTGCCGACGAAGGCCGGGTACCAAATGCGATGATGGCCGAGTACTACGTACAGCGCGCCTCGGCAGGCCTGATCATCAGTGAAGCCACTTCCGTCACGCCGCTGGGCGTGGGCTACCCGGACACACCCGGTATCTGGTCCAACGATCAGGTTCGTGGCTGGAGCAATATCACCAAGGCAGTTCATGGTGCTGGTGGCCGTATCGTCCTGCAACTGTGGCACGTAGGGCGTATTTCCCATCCTTCGTATCTGAACGGCGAAACACCTGTTGCGCCGAGTGCGATCAAGCCAGCGGGCCATGTCAGCCTGCTGCGCCCGATCTCCGACTTCGTGACACCACGCGCACTGGAGCTGGCGGAAATCGGTGATGTGATCGAGGCCTACCGTATTGGTGCAGAAAACGCCAAGGCTGCCGGTTTCGATGGTGTGGAGATCCATGCCGCCAACGGTTACCTGCTCGATCAGTTCCTGCAAAGCAGCACCAATCAGCGCAACGATCAGTACGGTGGCTCTCTGGAGAACCGTGCCCGTCTGCTGCTGGAAGTGACCGACGCAATCATCGAAATCTGGGGCGCCGGCCGTGTCGGTGTGCATCTGGCACCGCGCGCAGACTCCCATGACATGGGTGATGCCAACCTGGCCGAAACCTTTGGCTATGTGGCGACCGAACTGGGCAAGCGTGGCATCGCGTTCCTGTGCGCACGTGAGAAGGAAGCAGGCGACAGCCTTGGGCCAAAACTGAAGAAAGCGTTCGGTGGCGTGTACATCGTCAACGAAAGATTCACCAAGGCCAGCAGTAATGCGTGGCTGGCAGAAGGCAAGGCCGATGCCGTCGCCTTCGGCGTGCCTTATATCGCCAACCCGGATCTGGTGGAACGCCTGGAAAAGGATGCCCCGCTGAACCCGGCCAATCCGGAAACCTTCTACGGTAAAGGCCCGGTCGGTTATATCGACTATCCGCGCCTTTAACAGCAATAAGCATCACAAGACCCTGACTCGAAAGAGCCAGGGTTTCTTGCATCGAAACACTTTACTTACTTTGCACTTTCAACCACGCCCTGCACATTACCGTCTGCATCCGTGATCGTACCATCGGCCAACTTCCAGCGGCCATCGGGATACTTCACAGAACCATCGGCCAGTAACCAGGTGCCATCTTTATACAGATAGCTACCATCCGCATATTGTGTGGTTCCATCGGCATGCACGATAGTACCGTCCACTTTCTGCACCGTGCCGTCAGGACTGGTGACCGATTGCCCTTGTGCATCGGCAACACTCCCATTGGGATAAGTGACGGTCCCGTTGGGGTTGAATACGCTATTGAGCGGATGGACCAATTGCAGAACGCCCGTTGCCGTATTGATCACGTTCAATGTTGTTTCCAGACGCGATGGGCGTGCAGGCACAGGCGGCAGACTTGAAGCGCCGACAGTGGGTGCAGAGCCACTGGATACAGGTTTTGGCGGGACAGGCTTTGCAGGTGTCGGCTTGACCGGCGGCTTTGGAGGAAGTACCGGTTTGACCGGTGGTTTGGGAGGTGCCACAGGCTTGACTGGAGGCCGCTGCGGCCGGACGGGAAACTTGGGTGGCTTGGTTGGCGGTATGACCGACTTGGGTGGTTTTACTCCTACGGGCGGCCTTTTTTGCAACTCCGCAAACTTGCCGGAATCCGCGTGTACATCCGCCACATCGCCATAACTTTCAGCACTGTCCTCGACAGCATTGAACATTTCATTCTCTACATCTTTCATATTCTTGATTCCATTCATTATTGAAACTCCTGTTTAAAACCGCACCTCCACAGTAATGCCTGCGCCTGTCTATTTCGTATATTTATTTATCGAGTTAACTTTTATTTAACAGCCTGGAACAGGCTTTATTAAAAACAAAAATCAATCACCTGTAAAAAACAGTCTCATTACAATAGAAACGTGCATGACAGAGTATCTTTTCGCACTGTCCAGGCGAATATCACTGTACCAAGGCGAGAAACCTGAAAATGGGCCAGCCCGCAACAGAGTTGCTGCGGGCCAGGCTTTACGTCTTACCGACTGGCGTTGATCTGCTGCGACAACGTCTGGATCTGGCTGGTCAGGGTGTTGATGTTGCGGGTCACCTGAGCACGAAAGGCATCGAACTCGGCAGTATTGCCAGCCGCCGAAGGAGCCGGTCGATTTTCCTGCTCGCTCTTGAGCACCACCAGATCCTGCTCAAGACGCTCGATGGCCGCCGAGGGGTTACCCTGTTTTTTCAGGGTCGCCACATCGGTACTCAGGCTCTTGAGCTGGGCATCGAGTCTGGCCTGATCGCTCTGTGCGGCTTTCAGATCCGGCAATGCCGTCTTGAGGGCCGTCAGTTCGATCGCAACGTTCTTGAGCTGCTCCTGCAACTGCGCGTTGTCGTGCTGTTGTTGCGCAGCTTGCGAGGATATCTGCTCCAGGCGCTTGTCCAGGCTGCTTTGCTGCCCTTCGACACCTTCGCGCTGCTTGTCCTGATCTTCCAGTTGCGCTTCAAGCAGCTTGATGCGCTGCTTGAGCGCCTCGCCATCGCTGCTCAGCGATTCGGTCGCAACCACCTTGCCGGAAATGTCCTGCAGGCGGCCTGCCGCTTCTTCACTGATGCGTGCAAAACTTTCCTGGGTGGCGACCAGTTGCTGTTCCATCAGGGAAACCTGCTGGAAACTCCACCAGCCCAGGCCACAGAACGCAATGAACAAGGCGCCCACCAAAGCCCAGAGCGGCCCGGTACTCGGCCCTTTGACCTTGGCCACCGGCGTGCTGCGCGAGTAGACCGTCGTACGCTCGCGGGCGCCCTTGGTCGGGACGAAATCATCGTCATCGTCGTCCTTGGCGCTGAGGTTCGGAACGTCATCGACGTCGTCGTATGGATCGTTACGCATGGGTAACCCTTTAAAAGGAAACTGTTGAAACCAAAGGTGCGCAGTATAACCGGGCTCTGTTGCCGTTTCAGCGCGAACCACCTTGCTGAGCCGACCACCAGCCACAGAACTCATCCAGCGCAGCCCAGAGGCTGACCTTCGGCTGGTAATCCAGATAATGCCTGGCACGGCTTATATCAAGCGTGAAGTCCTTGTTCATGACCTGCATTCCCAACCTCGACAGGGTGGGTTCAGGTCGGCCAGGCCACAACAGGCATGCGCCCTCGTTGATAGCAGCTGCGGCATACGCCAGCCGGTATGAGCGATAGCGCGTGACCTGCGGCAACTGCATCTGACGCATGACATAGTTGATGGCATCCCACAGCGGAACCGGCGCGCCATTACTGATGTTGTAGGCCTTGCCCAGCGCCGAGCCCGTTACCAGCAAACTGCTTGCCATGGCCTCGTTGAGATTCTGCATGCTGGTGAAGTCCACCACGTTCAAGCCATTGCCCACGATTGCCAGGCGTTTCTTGCGTTGCATGTGCAGCAGGCGCGGGAAAATGCTGGTGTCGCCCGCGCCCGTTACAAAACGCGGCCGCAAGGCGATGACTTCAAGCCCGAACTCTTCAGCGCCAAACACCTTTTGTTCAGCCAGATACTTGGTGCTGGCGTAGTGATTGTGCAAGCGCCTTGGCACTTGCTCTTCCTTGATGTCGCGGTGCGAACGTCCGTCGAAATAGATCGACGGTGACGAAAGATGGACAAGCCTGCGCACTCTTTGTTTCAGACAGGCCTCGACAATGTTCTCGGTGAGCTGCACATTGCCCTGGACAAAATCCTGCCGAGTGCCCCATACACCGACCGCGCCGGCGCAATGCACCACGGCTTCCACGTCATGACACAAGGCCTTGACCAGTTCCGGGTCCGCCAGATCACCCTGAATGAATTCGGCTCCGCGTCGTACCAGATGCTCGACACCTGTGGCCCGACGACCATTGATGCGCACGCTCATGCCCTGCTCCAGAGCAAAACGCGCAAAGCGTCCGCCGATGAAGCCGCTTGCGCCGGTGACCAGAATCTTCATTTACCGCTCCCACATTTCATATGTCTTCACTGACGCTCACTTGTCGTCCAGCGGCACCAACCACTGGCTCGCCTGTTGCGCCAGATGCGCCGTGAGGCGGGTCAGCAATTGCCCGCCATTACGCCAATGGTGCCAATACAAGGGCACGTCGATGTAGCGATCAGGCACCAGCTCGCGCAACGACCCTCGCTGTAATTGCGCCTGCACCTGCAACTCGGGCACCAGCCCCCAGCCGACTCCAGCCTCAATCATCCGCACAAACCCGTCGGACGAGGGGCACAGATGATGCTCGAAACCGCCCTCGCCCCCAAGCAATGCAAGGTAGCGATGCTGCAAAAAGTCATCGGGGCCAAATACCAGCGCAGCAGAGTGCATCAGCTTTTCGGGGCTGATGCCCTCGGCAAAATGCCGCTCGATAAAGGCCGGGCTGGCCAACGCACGATAACGCATGGCACCGAGCAACTGACTGCGCGCACCGGCCACCGGTCGCTCGCTGCCACACAGGCAGGCGGCCACTTCACCGGCACGCATGCGCTTGAGGCCCACGTCCTGATCCTCGACCACCAGATCCAGCAACAGACGCTGCTCGGCACAGAAAGCGCCCACCGCCGGAGCCCACCAGGTCGCCAGGCTATCGGCGTTGAGCGCGATGCGCAGCCGCTCGGGCATGCCTTCTTCGTCCAGTGCGGGCACCTGACTTTGCAGATCGCGCTCCAGCAGACGCACTTGCTGCACATGGTTGAGCAAGCGTCTGCCGATATCGGTCGGCGTGGGGGGCGTGGCCCGAATCAGCACCGGCTGGCCGACCCGGGCTTCAAGCAGCTTGATCCGTTGCGAGACGGCGGACTGGGACAACCCCAGCACCTGTGCCGCACGTTCAAAACCGGCTTGTTCAACAACAGCCGCCAGGGCTGAGAGTAATTTGTAATCGAACATCAGTTTTCCTAATGAGCAATCAGGAATATTGGTTTTTCTTATACACCCACAGCTCAGACAATCGCCACCTCTCCCCTGCATTCTGGAATTCATTTCATGTGGCACAGTTATTTCAACGGCCTGTTGGTCGCAGGCGGCCTGATCATGGCCATTGGTGCGCAGAACGCTTTTGTCCTGGCCCAAGGCCTGAGACGCGAACATCACGTGCCGGTGGCGATGCTGTGTATTGTCTGCGATGCAATTCTCGTGGCCGTTGGTGTGTTCGGCCTGGCCAATATCCTGGTACAGAATCCGGCCTTGCTGGCGGTCGCACGCTGGGGCGGCGTGATCTTCCTGACCTGGTATGGCGTGCAGGCACTGCGCCGCGCCTGCTCGCGCCAAAGCCTTGAGCAAAGCGCAACGGCGGGCCAGAGGTCGCGTCGTGCGGTGCTGCTCAGCGCCCTGGCGGTCACGCTGCTCAACCCGCATGTCTATCTCGACACGGTCTTGCTGATCGGCTCGCTGGGGGCGCAACAAAGCGTACCCGGCGCCTATGTTGCCGGTGCCGCCAGCGCTTCACTGCTGTGGTTCTCGACTCTGGCTATCGGCGCGGCCTGGCTCGCTCCATGGCTGGCACGTCCCGCCACCTGGAGGCTGCTGGATCTGATGGTGGCAGTCATGATGTTCAGTGTCGCAGCACAACTGATCAGGGCGAGTTGAGAGTTTGTCCCTTTTAATGAGAAAAGGCTTTGGAACCTTTATCCCACACACTTGTTGCGTGGTTAAGGCGCAGGGCCGGTGCTATGATCCGGGGTCTGCGCCGAAAAAGAGTAAAACTCCCGGTGCATGCTGTATCTGGCCGCCCGTGATCGGCCTTGCGATTACCGCAACTGACCTGATAAGGAGATAAACCATGGCTTTTGAATTGCCACCGCTGCCCTACGAAAAAGACGCTCTGGTGCCGCACATTTCCGCTGAGACACTGGAATATCACCACGACAAGCACCACAACACCTATGTCGTGAACCTGAACAACCTGGTGCCAGGCACCGAGTTCGAAGGCAAGACTCTGGAAGAAATCATCAAGACTTCTTCGGGCGGTATCTTCAACAACGCCGCTCAGGTCTGGAACCACACATTCTACTGGGAATGCCTGTCGCCAAAAGGCGGCGGCGAGCCAACCGGCGCTCTGGCCGAGGCCATCACCGCAGCATTCGGCTCTTTCGAGAAGTTCAAGGAAGAGTTCAGCAAAACCACCATCGGCACTTTCGGCGCTGGCTGGGGCTGGCTGGTGAAGAAAGCTGACGGCTCCCTGGCACTGGCCAGCACCATCGGTGCAGGCAACCCGCTGACCAGCGGCGACACTCCGCTGCTGACCTGCGACGTCTGGGAACACGCTTACTACATCGACTATCGCAACATGCGTCCAAAATACGTCGAAGCGTTCTGGAACCTGGTGAACTGGGACTTCGTGGCCAAGCAATACGCTGCCTGATTCCTGCTTCATACAAGAAACCCGGCAATGCCGGGTTTTTTATTGCTCGCCGTTCAGACCTTTGATTTAAAAAGAAATCCTGCACCGTGCCGACACCCCCTCCTGCCCTCCCGAATGCCTCCCGGTAAATATCCTTCGCTTGCTATCGTTTTCATCAACGAAGACCCCGCCACTCAAGGCCTGCATCACATCAATGCGCCATTACGAGTGCAGACGTTCGCAACCAACAAGGGACTTACTCCATGTCATCGGTCAGCCGTCGTTCTTTCGTTACCCTCTCCGCACTGGCATCTGCGAGCCTGGCGCTGCCAGGAATCAGTTCAGCCGCACCACGGACAAACAACCCCGCCAGCAATGACAAGATTCATCTCAACTTCAATGAAAGCCATTTAGGCCCATCTGCCCTGGCCCTGGAAAAGATGCAGGACGGTGCGGCTTCGACAGGACGCTATCACTATGGCGCGCAATTGAAGCTGATCGAACTGTTCGCCAGACAGAATCAGATACCCAGCGATTACGTACATGCTTACAGCGGCTCGCGTGAACCCTTGCAGTACGCGATTGCAGCGTTCACCGATGAGAACCGAAGCCTTGCTCTCGCCACGCCATCCTACGATGCGCCTGTCGAAGCCGCGAACAGTCAGCAGGTCGCGTTCCATGAAGTGCCCCTGCTGCCCGATGGCTCGCATGATGTCGAGGCCATGCTCAAGGTCGACACGACGCCAGGCCTGATTTACATCTGCAACCCCAACAATCCCACCGGAACCGTGACAGCGCAGCATCAGATAGAGAAAGCCATCCTCGCAAAACCCGAAGGTTCGGTGGTGTTGATCGATGAGGCGTACATTCATTTCTCGGATGCCCGCAGCCTTATTCCGCTGGCAGCCAAGCGCAAGGATGTGCTGGTTCTGAGAACCTTCTCCAAGCTCTACGGCATGGCTGGAGCCAGGCTGGGTCTGGCAGTGGGGCATCCTGAACTGCTGGAGAAAATCGAAGTATGGGGCGGCAATAATTTTGTCTCGTTGCCTGCCGCCATGGGGGGTATGGCCAGCCTTGAAGACCCCGATCTGGTGAGGCAGCGCAAGCAGCTCAATACCCGGGTGCGCGAACAGACCCGGGCCTTTCTCGCCAGCCATGGATTCACCTGCACGCCTTCGCAGGCCAATTGCTTCATGATCGATACGGGCCACCCGGCCGAGCGTGTCATTGAGGGGTTGGCCAGGCGCAAGATTCTGATTGGCAGGAAGTGGGATGTCTGGCCGACCTGGGTGCGGGTTAGCATCGGCACAGAGGCAGAAATGCAGGCATTTCGCCAAGCCTTCATCGAAGTCGTACAACAACTGGCCTGACTAACTCTGGCAGGCAACGCTCTAGTACGGGCATCTTCCCCCGCTTCGTGCAAGCGGGGGCATTCAATCGTTAACCTGACACTAATGTTTTGTATGTTGCCAGAAAGCAATAGCAGACTAATATTACTTCTTGTATTTACAGAGTCATGCTCAAGTTCCATGCATACTTGTCCGACATAGTAGAATCGCCCCGGATCCAATCTTGCGGGTAAGCAGGACAAGAGAAGCAGAAATCGGCCAGATGAGCGCGCGCTCGTCACGAGGCTGACACAGCTGGTTTTTCGATGGTTGTAGGGTTGCACGCTCCCGGCACGAATTAAGGAATGACCATTTGAAGCTGGAACTCAAACACAGCTTGTCGGTTAAGTTGCTGCGCGTGGTACTACTGTCAGCGCTGTTCGTAGGCGTTGTGTTGAGTTGCGCGCAAATCGTCTTCGATGCTTACAAGACTCGCCAGAACGTGGCCAGCGATGCCGAACGTATTCTGGACATGTTCCGCGATCCTTCGACCCAGGCGGTGTACAGCCTGGACCGGGAAATGGGCATGCAGGTCATCGAAGGATTGTTTCAGGACAACTCCGTTCGCATGGCGTCCATCGGGCACCCGAACGAAACGTTGCTCGCGGAAAAAGAGCGCCCTCTGAAAATCTCTTCCACTCGCTGGCTGACAGACCTCATTCTCGGCCAGGAGCGCAGTTTCACGACCCAACTGGTCGGCCGCAGCCCTTACAGCGAATACTACGGCGATCTGCGCATCACTCTGGATACCGCCAACTACGGCGAGAGCTTCATCATCAATGCCGTGATCATTTTCATCTCCGGGGTGTTGCGCGCACTGGCCATGGGGCTGGTGCTGTATCTGGTCTATCACTGGCTGCTGACCAAGCCGCTGTCCAAAATCATCGAGCATCTGACCAGCATCAACCCGGATCGCCCCAGCGAGCATCAATTGCCATTGCTCAAGGGCCATGAAAAGAACGAACTGGGTATCTGGGTCAATACCGCCAATCAGTTGCTGGCCTCTATCGAACGCAACACGCACCTGCGTCACGAAGCCGAAAACAGCCTGCAACGCATGGCCCAATATGACTTCCTGACCGGGTTGCCCAACCGCCTGCAATTACAGACTCAACTGGACAAGATTCTCGTGGATGCCGGGCGCTTGCAACGTCGCGTTGCGGTGCTGTGTGTCGGCCTGGATGACTTCAAGGGCATCAACGAACAATTCAGTTACCAGACGGGCGACCAGTTGCTTCTGGCTCTGGCGGACCGGCTGCGCGCCCACAGCGGCAGGCTCGGCGCTCTGGCGCGACTGGGTGGCGACCAGTTCGCTCTGGTTCAGGCCGATATCGAACAGCCTTACGAAGCCGCGGAACTGGCGCAGAACATTCTTGATGATCTCGAAGCGCCGTTCGCGCTGGATCTTCAGGAGATCCGCCTGCGCGCGACCATCGGCATCACGCTGTTCCCGGAAGACGGCGACAGCACCGAGAAGCTGCTGCAAAAAGCCGAACAGACCATGACCCTGGCCAAGACGCGCTCGCGCAATCGCTACCAGTTCTATATAGCCAGTGTCGACAGCGAAATGCGCCGTCGCCGCGAACTGGAAAAAGACCTGCGCGAAGCCCTGCCCCGTGGCCAGTTCTATCTGGTCTATCAGCCACAGATCAGCTATCGCGACCATCGCGTGATGGGCGTCGAAGCGCTGATCCGCTGGCAACACCCGGAGCACGGCCTAGTACCGCCCGATGTCTTCATCCCTCTGGCAGAACAGAACGGCACCATTATCGCCATCGGGGAATGGGTGCTCGATCAGGCCTGCCGCCAGCTGCGCGAATGGCACGATCAGGGCTTCACCGAATTGCGCATGGCGGTCAACCTGTCCACCGTGCAACTGCACCACTCGGAACTGCCGCGAGTGGTGAACAACCTGCTACAGATCTACCGCCTGCCGCCACGCAGCCTGGAGCTGGAAGTCACTGAAACCGGCCTGATGGAAGATATCAACACTGCCGCTCAACACTTGCTCAGCCTTCGCCGCTCCGGGGCGCTGATCGCCATTGACGACTTCGGTACCGGCTATTCGTCCCTGAGTTATCTCAAGAGCCTGCCGCTGGACAAGATCAAGATCGACAAGAGCTTTGTGCAGGACCTGATCGACGACGATGACGACGCGACCATCGTGCGCGCCATTATCCAGCTGGGTAAAAGCCTGGGCATGCAGGTCATTGCCGAAGGTGTGGAAACCAGCGAGCAGGAAGCCTACATCATTTCCGAAGGCTGCCACGAAGGTCAGGGCTACCTCTACAGCAAGCCCCTTCCCGGCCGTGAAATTCTGCCTTACCTGAAACAGGCCCAACGCAGCCAGGCAGAAGCCCTGTAGGTAGTTGCGCGGCACAAGGCAGGAGCCAATTCATACGCGAAAGCAGCAGGCGATGCATTTCCATTGCATGTGCCGGCCTCTCGCGAATGAATTCGCTCCTACGATCAATATCCGGTTGTCTTGAAACCGACAGTTACACGTCGTCGAATGCTCGTTCACGACTTTAAGGGCGTTATGCCTTTACACCGAATGCAAATCTTTCGCATTATGTCGCAGTTTTTCTGGGCGCTCGGCGCCATAAATCCCCTAGACGCAGGAATTCGTCATGATTCGTATGCCTCTGGCAACAGCTAGTCTGCTGGCCATAGCTATCTCCCTCGCCGGTTGCGGCGAAGGCAAGGACAAGGCAGCCGCTCCCGCTCCTGCTGCAGCTCCTGTGACTCCGGCAGCAGCGCCTGCCGCACCTGCTCCGGCAGCGGCAACCCAGACCGATGACGCCGCCGCCAAGGCCGTGGTCGCCAACTACACCAATATTGTCTTTGCCGTGTTCAGCGATGCCGAAACCGCTGCCAAGAACCTGCAGACCGCAGTCAATGCATTCCTCGCCGCACCGAGCGACCAGACCCTCAAGGCCGCCCGTGATGCCTGGGTTGCCGCCCGCGTGCCTTACATGCAGAGCGAAGT
Source organism: Pseudomonas serbiensis (assembly GCF_030580745.1). NCBI lineage: Bacteria > Pseudomonadati > Pseudomonadota > Gammaproteobacteria > Pseudomonadales > Pseudomonadaceae > Pseudomonas > Pseudomonas serbiensis. The sequence goes on along the minus strand of NZ_JAUQOO010000013.1, from coordinate 143,626 downwards.
CTTCCGCTTCGGCAATACCATCATCGACGACTGGGAAGGTCAGGTTAACGCCTGGCCCCTGGACGAAGGCCTGATCGACTACGTGGCCAAGGATTACCAGCACGCGCTGGGCAACCCGGGCGCTACTGCCAACATCATTGCCAACACTGAAATCCAGGTCGGCGAAGACAAGGTCGACGTCAAGGACATCACGCCCGAGAAACTCGCCAGCCTAAATGAGCTGGGCGGTTCCGAGGCCAACGTCGCCACCGGCTACCACGCCATCGAATTCCTGCTCTGGGGCCAGGACCTGAACGGCACCGGCCCTGGCGCCGGCGCACGTCCTGCCAGCGACTATCTGGAAGGTGCCGGCGCAACCGGCGGCCACAACGATCGTCGTCGCGCCTACCTCAAGGCGGTGACCGACCTGCTGGTAACCGATCTGGAAGAAATGTCGGGCAACTGGAAAGCCGGTGTCGCCGATAACTATCGTGCTTCCCTGGAAGCGGAGTCCGGCGAAAACGGCCTGCGCAAAATGCTGTTCGGCATGGGCAGCCTGTCGCTGGGCGAACTGGCCGGCGAGCGCATGAAAGTGGCTCTGGAAGCCAACTCCAGCGAAGACGAACACGATTGCTTCAGCGACAACACGCACAACTCGCACTTCTACAACGGCAAAGGCATCCGCAACGTCTACCTGGGCGAATACACCCGCACCGACGGCAGCAAGATCACCGGCCCAAGCATCTCGTCTCTGGTCGCCAAGGTTGACCCGGCCACCGACGCCACACTGCGCGCCGACCTGGACGACACCCAGGCCAAGCTGCAAGTGATCGTCGATCATGCCAACAAAGGCGAACACTTCGACCAACTGATCGCTGCGGGCAACACCACAGGCAATCAAGTGGTACGTGACGCCATTGCTGCACTGGTCAAACAGACCGGCGCCATCGAGCAAGCCGCTGGCAAGCTCGGCATCACCGACCTGAACCCGGACAACGCCGATCACGAGTTCTGATCCGTGATGTAACCGGAGGCTCAGAGCCTGCAATACCGAATGCCAGTCAGGTTTGCTGACTGGCATTTTTCATGCCTTTCTCCTGCAAAAAAACAAAGCAGCCGCGTCGCCTTTCAAAAGCCGCCCAGCCCGCGATTTAGTAACAATACGTTGCCTCAGCCCGAGCAAACGATAACTTTTCTTATTCCAAACCCATCAGGCTGATAAGCTTGCTCGCCCTGATTTTCAGCTCGTTGCAGAATTCGTATGAGTATGCCGCTGCGCCTGTCCCTTGTTTTGTTCTCGGCTCTGGTCCTGATTGCGTGCGATGACGCGCCGCGTTTCACTCAGGCAGAACCGGGGGAAGCTCTGTCTGGCGGTGCTGCTACGGTAAAGAAAAGCGATCAGAACGCCTTCTCCATGCCGTCAGCCAATCTCTCGCCGGTGCGCAGGCTGGACTTCAGTGTCGGCAACAGTTTCTTCCGCAACCCCTGGGTTATCGCGCCCTCGACCACCACTGCCCGTGACGGGCTGGGTCCGTTATTCAATACCAATGCCTGCCAGAACTGCCATATCAAGGATGGTCGCGGCCATCCGCCAGAGCCCGGCGACACCAATGCCGTGTCGATGCTGGTAAGGCTTTCGATTCCGAACAGCCCGGCGTATGCCGAGGTCATCAAGCGCAACGGTGTGGTGCCCGAGCCGAGTTATGGCGGACAGCTACAGGACATGTCGATCCCTGGTATCGCGCCGGAAGGCAAGGTGCGGGTCGAGTACGATCCTCTGACCATTCGCTTTCGCGATGGTATGACTGTCGAGTTGCGTCAGCCGACCTTGCGTATCACGCAACTGGGCTATGGCCCCATGCACCCCGACACCCACGCTTCGGCGCGCATTGCCCCGCCCATGATCGGTCTGGGACTGCTTGAGGCGATTCCCGAAGCGGCGATCCTGGCCAATGACGACCCTGACGACAAGAATGGCAACGGTATTTCCGGACGCGCCAACTGGGTCTGGGACGATGTGCAGCAAAAGGTCGTCTTGGGGCGCTTCGGCTGGAAGGCCGGGCAACCCACGCTCAATCAACAGAATGTCCACGCATTCTCGGGTGATATGGGCTTGACCACCAGCCTGAAAACTTCCGATGACTGTACCCCGGTGCAAACGGTTTGCCGCGATGCACCAAACGGTAATGGCCCCAACGGCGAACCGGAGGTCAGCGACAATATTCTGCGGCTGGTGGAGTTCTATACCCGCAACCTGGCTGTTCCGGCACGTCGCAATGTGGATGATCCGCAAGTACTGGCGGGCAAGAACCTGTTCTTCAAGGCAGGCTGCCAGCAATGCCACACACCGCAATTCACCACCCGCGCCGATGCGGCAGAGCCTGAGCTGGCCAATCAGGTGATTCGTCCCTACAGCGACCTGTTGCTGCACGATATGGGCGAAGGCCTGGCCGACAACCGGACCGAGTTCCAGGCCACTGGCCGCGAATGGCGTACACCGCCGCTCTGGGGCCTGGGCCTGACCGCTACCGTCAGCGGGCACACACAATTTCTACATGATGGTCGCGCTCGCAACGTGATGGAGGCGATACTGTGGCACGGCGGCGAAGCCCAGGCAGCACAGCGACAGGTATTGGCTTTCGACGCCGAGCAGCGTGCGGCGCTGTTGGCGTTCCTGAATTCGTTATAAGCATTCCCTTTTAAAAATAAGGAGCCGGACATGTTCCGACCCAAGTTGTTGTTTACCAGCCTGGCAGCCCTGGCTCTGGGCGCCTGCGCACCATCGGACCCACAAGCCGTCACCTCTGCCGCCATCGCCAAGCAGGTGATCCTGCCGACCTACAGCCGCTGGGTCGAAGCCGATCGCCAGCTGGCCAGCAGCGCAATTGCCTTCTGCCAGGGCAAAACCGATCTGGAAAGCGCACGCGCCGACTTCCTGAAAGCACAGAAAACCTGGGCCGAGTTGCAGCCATTACTGATCGGGCCGCTGGCCGAAGGCAACCGTGCCTGGCAAGTGCAGTTCTGGCCGGACAAGAAAAATCTGGTCGGACGTCAGGTCGAACAACTGGTCAACGCCCAGCCGCAGATCAGTGCCGAAGAACTGTCCAAGGCCAGCGTCGTGGTTCAAGGGCTGTCGGCTTATGAATACATCCTGTTCGATGCCGAAATCGACATGGCCAACGCCGAACAGAAAGCCCGTTACTGCCCGTTGCTGATGGCAATCGGTGAGCGCCAGAAGATCCTGGCCGAGGAAATTCTCAGCCGCTGGAACAGCAACGACGGCATGCTCGCGCAACTGAGCAAGTTCCCGAACACGCGCTATGCCGACTCCCACGAAGCCATCGCCGAAGTGCTGCGTGTACAGGTCACCGCGCTGGACAGCCTGAAGAAAAAACTGGGCACACCACTGGGTCGCCAGACCAAGGGCCAGCCGCAACCGTTCCAGGCCGACTCCTGGCGCAGCAAGTCTTCGCTCAGCAGCCTGGAAGCCAGCCTGATCAGCGCCCAGACCGTCTGGGTCGGCGTGGATAACAAAGGGCTGCGGGGTCTGTTGCCCGCCGAGCAGAAACCACTGGCCGACAAGATCGACGCAGCCTACGCTGCCAGCCGCAAACTGCTGTCGGAACTCAAGCCGCCACTGGCCGACCTGCTGGCCAGCGAAGCCGGCCGTCAGCAGCTCAATGCGTTTTACGACAGCCTGAACGTGGTTCACCGCCTCCATGAAGGCGAGCTGGCAAAAGCTCTGGGTATTCAGTTGGGCTTCAACGCCAACGACGGCGATTGATCGAGAGGTTGTAGATGATGTTGCGACGTCAGGCCCTGGCTCTTGGCAGCCTGTTACTCAGCGCTTGTACGCTGGGCGGCTGGACTCTGTTTCGGCAAAAAGGCAAAAGCCCCCTGCTGCTTTCCGCTCGCGACGATGGCGACGCAAGGCACTACGCAGTGGGCTACCGGCTCGACGGCACGCAGGTGTTCGCAACCCAGGTCGCCCAGCGTTGCCATGACATCATCAATCACCCGTCCTTGCCGCTGGCAGTATTCATCGCCCGCAGGCCCGGCACTGAAAGCTACCTGATCGACCTGCGCGACGGTCGCCTGCTGCAAACCATCACTTCGCAGCCGAACCGGCATTTCTACGGCCACGCCGTGATCCATGGCGATGGCGAGTGGCTGTACGCCACGGAAAACGACACTACCGATCCCGGTCGAGGCCTGCTGGGCGTTTATCGTTTTGTCGATGAACGACTGGTGCATTCGGCAGAGATCCCCACTCACGGCATCGGCCCGCATCAGGTGTCGTGGATGCCGGACGGCGAAACGCTGGTAGTTGCCAACGGCGGTATTCGCACCGAGGCCGAAAGCCGGGTAGAGATGAACCTGCATGCCATGGAGCCCAGCCTGGTGCTGATGCAACGCGACGGCACACTGCTGAGCAAGGAAACCCTCAGGCAACAGATGAACAGCGTGCGCCACATGGGAATTGCCAGCGACGGCACCATTGTCGCCGGGCAGCAATTCATGGGCGATGCCCATGAGTCCTCCGAACTGCTGGCGATCAAGCGTCCGGGTCAACCCTTCCAGGCCTTTCCCGTAGCCGAAGAGCAATTGCGGGCGATGGGGCATTACACCGCCAGCGTTGCGGTACACAGCGACCTGCGACTGGTTGCACTGACAGCGCCCCGTGGCAACCGGCTCTTTATCTGGGATCTGGACAGCGGTGCAGTGAAACTCGACGCGCCTCTGCCTGACTGTGCAGGCGTGGGTGCGGTTGCCGATGGCTTTGTCGTGACCTCCGGTCAGGGCCGCTGCCGCTTCTACGACTGCCGCCAGCCCCAATTGCTGGCTAAACCTCTGGATCTGCCGGCAGGGCTCTGGGACAACCATTTGCATCTGGTGTGATTGTCTGTGGGACCGGATTCATCCGGGAAGGCGTTTTGAGAATGTACTGGCCTCTTCTCGGATAAATCCGGTCCTACGACCATAAATAAAGAAATGTCCTACGCCCTGCCGGTTTGCAATATCCGGCGCTGGAGCTAGCCTGCTTCTCAGGTTAAATATCTCCAAAGGAAGTGCAGTATGGTGCGTCGGCGCATGCTGATCATGCTGGGCTTTGTTCTGCTTGTAGTGCTTTTACTGGCGGGCTACAAGGCCCTCTCCATTTATCGGCAGATTCAGCAATTCAGCGCCCCAAAACCACCGGTCAGCGTGGCTGTGGCCACTGCCAGCGAACAACCGTGGCAAAACCTTCTACCCGCCATCGGCACCCTCAAGGCCTTGCAGGGCGTCGACCTGAGCCTGGAAATCGCCGGCACGGTAAAGGCCGTGCAATTCGAGTCAGGACAAAAGGTCAGGGTTGGTCAGCCCTTGCTGCAACTGGACAGCGATGTCGAAAAGGGCCTGCTGGGCACTGCCGAGGCGGATCTGGGGCTGGCACAGGTTGAACACGGTCGCGGCAGCAGGCTGGTGGGTGATCAGGCGATTTCCAGAGGGGACTTCGACAAGCTCGCCGCACAACTGAAAAAAGCCGGCGCAACCGTCGCCCAGCTCAAGGCCTCTTTGGCCAAGAAACAGATACTCGCGCCATTCAGCGGCACCATCGGCATTCGTCAGGTGGATGTGGGCGATTACCTGGCCAGCGGAACGGTCATCGCTACCCTGCAGGACCTGAGCAGCCTCTATGTCGACTTCTACGTGCCGGAGCAGGCCCTGCCGAAGATCGCCATTGGCCAGACAGTCCGGCTCAGTGTCGCGGCCTATCCGGAGCAGCAATTTGAAGCCAGGGTCAGCGCCATCAACCCCAGGGTCGATGAGACCACCCGCAACGTGCTGATTCGCGCCACCCTGCCCAACCCTGAAAGCAGGCTGCTGCCGGGCATGTTCGCCAGCCTGCAGGTCGTATTGCCCAGTGCTCCAAGCCAGATCGTGGTGCCGGAAAGTGCAATTACCTACACCCTCTATGGCAACTCGGTGTTTGTCGTCGTACCGAAGAAAAACGACAAGGGCGAACCGGAAAAAGACGCCGCAGGCCAGCAACAACTGGCGGTCGAACGACACTTCGTCGAAACCGGTGAACGCCGCGCCGGGATGGTCATCATCGTCAGAGGGATCAAGGCTGGCGAGCAGGTTGTCAGCGGCGGGCAGCTCAAGCTCGACAACGGAACCCATGTGGCCATCAGCGCCGACAAGACCTTGCCGGCCGATCCGAACAGCCAGCCACGCGCTGACTGATCAAGGAATTTCTCATGGCATTTACAGATCCGTTCATTCGCCGCCCGGTACTGGCGACCGTGGTCAGCCTGCTGATCGTGCTGCTGGGTTTCCAGGCGTTCAGCAAGCTGACCATCCGCCAGTATCCGCAGATGGAAAACGCCATGATCACCGTGACCACGGCGTATCCCGGCGCCAATGCCGAAACCATTCAGGGCTACATTACTCAGCCGCTGCAACAGAGCCTGGCCAGCGCCGAAGGCATCGACTACATGACGTCGGTCAGCCGCCAGAACTTTTCGGTGATCACGATCTATGCACGCATCGGTGCCGACAGCGACCGCCTGTTCACCGAGCTGCTGGCCAAGGCCAACGAGGTCAAGAACAAACTGCCGCAAGACGCCGAGGACCCGGTACTGAGCAAGGAAGCAGCCAACGCTTCGGCGCTGATGTACATCAGCTTCTACAGCTCCGAACTGAGCAATCCACAGATCACCGACTACCTGTCACGGGTCATCCAGCCCAAGCTGGCCACGTTGCCCGGCATGGCCGAAGCAGAAATCCTCGGCAATCAGGTCTTCGCCATGCGCCTCTGGCTGGACCCGGTACGGCTGGCCGGCTTCGGGCTGACGGCCGCCGATGTCACCAATGCAGTACGCCGCTATAACTTCCTGTCGGCGGCCGGTGAGGTCAAAGGCGAATACGTGGTCACCAGCATCAACGCCACCACCGACCTCAAGTCCGCCGAAGCCTTTGCCGCGATTCCACTGAAGACCGATGGCGACAGCCGGGTGCTGCTGGGGGATGTAGCGCGGGTGGAAATGGGCGCAGAGAGCTACAACGCGGTCAGCTCCTTCGATGGCATACCCTCGGTCTATATCGGCATCAAGGGGACTCCCAGTTCCAACCCGTTGGATGTGATCAAGGAAGTGCGGCGCATCATGCCGGAGCTGGAAAGCCAGTTGCCGCCCAGCCTAAAGGTGTCCATCGCCTATGACGCAACGCTGTTCATCCAGGCTTCGATTTACGAGGTCGTGAAAACCCTGATCGAGGCAGTACTGATCGTGGTAGTGATCGTGTTCCTGTTCCTCGGCGCACTGCGTTCGGTGCTGATTCCGGTCATCACCATTCCGCTGTCGATGATTGGCGTGTTGTTCTTCATGCAGTTGATGGGCTACTCGATCAACCTGCTGACATTGCTGGCGATGGTGCTGGCCATCGGTCTGGTGGTCGACGATGCAATTGTGGTGGTGGAAAACATCCATCGCCATATCGAGGAAGGCAAGACTCCGTTCGACGCCGCCATTGAAGGGGCGCGGGAGATCGCCATGCCGGTGGTCTCGATGACCATCACACTGGCCGCGGTGTATGCGCCTATCGGTTTTCTGGAAGGCCTGACCGGCGCGCTGTTCAAGGAGTTTGCCCTGACGCTTGCCGGGGCGGTGGTCATTTCGGGCATCGTGGCTCTGACACTCTCGCCAATGATGTGCGCCCTGTTACTGCGCCACGATGAAAACGCCAGCGGTCTGGCCCACAAGCTCGACAAGCTTTTCGAGCGTCTGAAAGTACGCTATCAGCGCCTGTTGCACGGCACCCTCGACACCCGCCCGGTGGTGCTGGTGTTTGCCTTGATCGTCCTGTTCCTGATTCCCGTGCTGCTCAAGTTCACCCAGTCGAACCTGGCGCCGGACGAAGATCAGGGCATCATTTTCATGATGGCGACCTCGCCGCAGCCGACCAATCTGGATTACATCAACACCTATACCGATGAGTTCGTACAGATATTCCGAGAGTTTCCCGAGTATTACTCCTCGTTCCAGATCAACGGTTTCAATGGTGTACAGACCGGCATCGGTGGTTTCCTGCTCAAGCCATGGGACGAGCGCAGCCGTACCCAGATGGAAATCCTGCCGCAGGTTCAGGCACGGCTGGCGCAGATACCGGGCCTGCAAATCTTCGGCTTCAACCTGCCCTCGCTGCCGGGTACCGGTGAAGGTCTGCCGTTCCAGTTCGTCATCAATACCCCGAACGATTATGCCGCGCTGCTGGAGGTCGCAGAGCGGATAAAGAAACGTGCTGTGGAGTCCGGAAAATTCGCATTCATGGATCTCGATCTGGCCTTCGACAAGCCTGAAGTGGTGGTTGAGATCGACCGGGCCAAGGCAGCCCAGATGGGTGTTTCCATGCAGGACCTGGGCAGCACGCTGGCGACTCTGCTGGCCGAGGCGGAAATCAACCGCTTCACCATCGAAGGTCGCAGCTACAAGGTCATTGCCCAGGTAGAGCGAGCCTATCGGGACAATCCTGGCTGGCTGAACAACTATTACGTGAAGAACAGCGAAGGCAAACTGTTGGCTCTGTCCACACTGATAACGATCAGTGACCGGGCCAGACCCCGTCAGCTCAACCAGTTTCAGCAGCTCAACTCGGCAATCATCCAGGGTTTCCCCATCGTCAGCATGGGCGAGGCCATCGAGACAGTTCGCCAGATCGCCAGCGAAGAAGCGCCTGCCGGGTTTGCCTATGACTATGCGGGCGCTTCACGCCAATACGTGCAGGAAGGCAGCGCTCTGTGGGTGACCTTTGCGTTGGCGCTGGCGATCATTTTTCTGGTGCTGGCAGCACAGTTCGAGAGTTTCCGCGACCCGCTGGTGATTCTGGTCACCGTACCGCTGTCGATCTGCGGGGCATTGATCCCGCTGTTCCTCGGGCTGTCGAGCATGAATATCTACACGCAGGTAGGGCTGGTGACACTGATCGGTCTGATCAGCAAGCACGGAATCCTGATCGTCGAGTTCGCCAATCAGCTACGTCACCATAAAGGGTTGTCGGCACGTGAGGCGGTAGAGGAAGCCGCTGCGATTCGCCTGCGCCCGGTGCTGATGACAACGGCTGCAATGGTCTTTGGCATGGTGCCACTGATATTCGCGACAGGGGCCGGAGCCGTCAGTCGTTTCGATATAGGGATAGTGATTGCTACGGGGATGTCGGTGGGAACCCTGTTTACCCTGTTTGTACTGCCTTGCGTGTATACGGTTCTGGCTGCACGGGACAAAGCGGCTGATGCTGCACTCTCACAGACAGCAGAAGCAAAACCCACACACTAGAAAGCCCCGAAAAGGGGCTCTGGAAAGTTGAAGATCATTTCAACCTTTGGGGCCGGAGCCCTGAACAAGACCGTACATCAATAGCAACAGATCATGATCAGGCTTGACTGCCTGCATGCTCTTTACGACTCGCGGCAAAGGACAATGCCCTTCACCACTCTGGACACTGAGTATCTTTGTCGAGGGCTGCTCCCAGGCAGCCACGGCAACGGTTGCAGTTGCCAAGGCACCGACTACAAACAGACCTCTAGCCATTTCAAGTTTCATCACTCCAAACCTTTGATAGTGCTGCCAAACACTGAATGGTAAAAGTAGACAAGCTTTTGCCAGTCTGCTGCTTCGAGTGACGAATGGCGTCGAAACTGTTTCATGTCATGCTGGGCAGCGCCATAAGCAGTCCAGCGACGGCGGGCTTTCTCCAGGTCAAGCAGCGCAACTTCCACCCGAGCCTGCGAGCCTTCGCCAGTCACACGCACGAATATGTGCTTGCTGTACAAGCAACTATGCTGCCAGCGCGCAAGATGCATACGGGCCAGAGTGGAACCTATTTCCTTGAGCATGCGCTCATGCAGCAACTCACCGCAACGCTCACGCCCACCATTGGCATACCACTGGGCAAGATCCTCGAAACCCTCAAGTGCCTCCGTGACCAGCAAGGCGCGCCATTGATTGTTTTCGTCTCGCTCGGCACCGCAGAACATTATCTCAGGCACGCCGACGTTGATCTGGCGCAGACCTTCGATGGCATCGCGCTCACGCAGAACGGTCGGACGCCCCAATGGATACAAAAAACTACGATAGGTATGGCCAATCTGACGCTTGCTGTAAAGCATCGGACCTTCGTTGCCATAAATCCGCTGAACACCGCTTTCACCACCACGACGAACATTCGGCTCTTCTACCCACTCACCGCGCAAGTTCCAGAAATGGCTGAAGCGGCTCTCTTTTTTGGAGGTACGCATCGCTTTTCCTAAAGTCTGAACACTCATCCAAAATTACCTTTTACGCAGTAAATAGACGCGCCACATGGCATAAAACGGTAAGAAATCCATGCGTTCCTGAATCCGGAAACCCGCCTGTTCAAACTCGGCCTCGACAGTTTCAACGGGTAACACAAAACGATTCTGGTAACCTTCAGCCCCACTTTTTTGCTGCCTGTGTTGCTCAAGGCGCTTGCGTTTCCAGGCCTTGAAATTGCCATCGACCCAGAGCGAAACAATCACGCTGTCACGGGTGACACGCTGAAACTCCCGTAATAGAGACATTCGATGTTCAGCCTGCCCAACATGGTGCAAAAGACGCATACAGAAAATACTGTCCACGGCGTTTTCGGGCAGATTGATTGCGAAAGCAGATGTCTGCAAAGGTTGTACCCTTTTCACAACATCTTCAGGCTGAGACTCCAGAGCGGTCTTGAGCATGTCCTCGGAATTGTCGGCGCCGATGATAGAGCGATTGGCTTTTTCAGCCAACAAAGACCAGAAACGGCCAGCACCGCAGGGCAGGTCGAGTACCAGCCCGGGATCACCGGCAAGGTGCAAGGCCTTTCGGGCAAGTTGCTCGTCACGATAATGAGAAAGTTTGCGCCACAGACCGTCCTGATGCTTGTCCAGATACTGCCGGGCGTGATCTTTATCGTATTTGCGCGAGAACTCAAGCTCGATGCGCTTGCTCATGTGGGGGGCATCTCATGATTCTGATTGAGGCCAGACTACTCAAGGCACTGTCATCGTCAGGTCATGCAGATGTGAAAAAAATGTTCTCTGGGAGCAGAGAACATTTCAAGATATTACAGGCACTTCCGGAGACTCAGGTTTTGCTGACAAGACTCACCTTGAACCGGCAACCATTTGGCTCCATCGGTGTGAGCCCTACACTCCAACCCTGATTCGCACAGATCCGTTGCACCAGCGAAAGCCCAAGACCAAGCCCTTCTCCACGCTGCTCATTGCCTCGCACAAAAGGCTCGAACATGGCTTCGCGTTTTTCTTCGGGAATGCCCACGCCGCTGTCTTCAACCAGAAAGCCGTCCTCCAGCAGGGTCAGGGCGATAAAGCCATGATCGGTGTAATGCAGCGCATTGCGCAGCAGGTTGCCCATCACCGCATGCAGAAAGGTGGCGTTGTAGCGCACATCGGTCGACAGGTCGGCCTCTGGCGGGTTGTAGATCAGTTGCAGGCCCTTGCCTTCGATCGGGCCACGCCACAAGGCAACCAGTTGCTCGGCAACAGCACCAAGAGTGGCGCGTGGCGTCATGGCCGGATCTTCGCGCTGGGTTCGGGCCAGCATGAGGAAGGTCTGCACCAGATCGCGCATTTCTTCACAGGCCCGGGCAATACGCTCTACCTGCCTTCTGGCACGCTGGTCGAGGGCCGGGTTTTCAAGCAGCAGTTCGCAGGAGCTGGCGAGCACCATCAAGGGTGTACGCAGTTCATGGCTGACATCGCTGGTAAACATCCGCTCACGTATCAGCGCCTGCCTGAGACGGCCAAGCGTGGCATCGAACGCGACGGCCAGCTCACCGACTTCGTCGGCGGCATAATCAGGGGCCAATGGCGGCGCCAGCCCCAGTAGCTGGTCACGATGGCGAACCTGTCGAGCCAGACGTACCACGGGAGCCATGACACGCCGGGCCAGAACCCAGCCCAGGAATACGGCGAGCGCCAGGGCCAGCACGAACCCCACCAGTACAACGGCGAACAGAACACGCTCGCGCTCTTCGAAGTCGCTCTGATCCTGCAGCAAGGCGTAATGCCTGCCATCCACCACCTCGATCATGGCGTGGTAGGACAAGGGCCCGCGAAACACTTCATGAAAGCCCGGCTCAAGATGGCGCAAGTCCTTGGGCAGGTCGAAATCGCCCGGACCATTGGTGAAGTAGAACAGTTGGTCCGGCTTGGGGCGATGGCTCCAGTCACTGACACTGTCCATCAGCATCAAACGATTGAGGTCGCCTCCCAAGCCCGCGGAAATCAGTTTTTCCTCGACCAGATGAACCGTGGAAATGATTCCCATGGCAAAAGAGCCAGCGACCAAGGCACTCATCAAGGCAAAGGCAATGATGATCCGCTGGGCAAGGCTCTGTTTAAACTCCATCCTTGCCCTCGGCCAGACGGTAGCCAACACCATGTACGGTTTGCAGCAGAGGTTTCGGGAAAGGTTTGTCGATCACCTGACGTAACTGATGCACATGGCTGCGCAGGCTGTCGCTGTCAGGGCAATCATCGCCCCACAACGCTTCCTCAAGCACCTCGCGACGCAGCACATGCGGGCTCTTCTGCATAAGAACCGCCAGGAGTTTCAAACCGACCGGGTTGAGCTTGAGCAGGCGAGAGTCGCGGGTGACTTCCAGGGTATCGAGGTCATAGACCAGGTCAGCGACCTGCAGGGTACGACGCCCTCCTCCCTGAGCACGACGCAACACCGCTTCGATACGCGCCGCCAGTTCGGACAGCGCGAAAGGCTTGAGCAGGTAGTCGTCGGCACCAGAGCGGAAACCCTGCAAGCGATCATCCAGTTGATCACGGGCGGTGAGCATGATCACCGGCGTGTCACGCCGCGCATCTTCGCGCAGGCGCTTGCAGAGGGTGTAGCCGTCGATGCCGGGCAGCATGATGTCGAGCACGATCAGGTCGTAATGCTCGGTTGCAGCCAGATGCAGTCCAGAGAGGCCATCCTGTGCGCAATCGACTGTATAGCCTTTCATACCCAGGTAATCGGCCAGGTTCGCCAGGATGTCACGGTTATCTTCGACCAGAAGAATTCGCATGTGGGACACTCTCATATGCAATTTGGGCTGGCGCAGCTTAAGGCGAACTCAGCCTCAGGGCCAGTACCACATGGCTTTACGTTTTTTTCACCAGAGGAGGCAGAAACTGCCTCGTCCCCCGTAACAGCCGTCGGGGCCTTTGTAATAGAACTGGATTCGACATGCCGACACCCGCAACCCTGCCCGGCTCACGCCCGCTCAATCCGTGGATCTATCTGGGTATTCCTGCTGTAACCGCTCTGATCCTTATCCTGCTGGAACTGACGTCACTGGACATGAGCCTCGCCCACCTGGCTTATGACCCGATCGCGGGCGACTTCATCGGCAAGCACAGCTATTTTCTCGAAGACATACTGCACGACCGCGCCAAACAGGTCGTCATTGGCCTCGCTGTCGTATCCATGCTTGTTTTCGCCGCCTCGTTCAAGGTCAAGCGCCTGATGCCGTGGCGCCGCGAACTGGGTTGCCTGGTGCTTTCCATGGCGCTTTCGACAGGTTTCGTGACACCGCTAAAAGTCGTCACTTCAGTGCAATGCCCATGGAGCCTCACCGAGTTCGGCGGCAAGGAAACCTACAGCGAACTGCTCGCTTCGCGTCCTGAAACGGACAAACCGGGCCGCTGCTGGCCGGGCGGTCATGCGGCGACCGGCTTCTCCCTGCTCGCCCTGTTTTTCATGTTCCGTGACCGCAAGCCACGCCTGGCAAAGGCTGGGCTGATACTCGCTTTCAGCCTGGGCTCCCTATTTTCTCTGGGCCGTATGCTGCAAGGCGCTCACTTCTTCTCGCACAACGTCTGGACAGCGGTGTTCTGCTGGTTGATCTGCCTGGGCGCGTATTACTTCATCCTGTACCGACCGGATAAAAGCGTCCAGGCAGAGCAAGGTCTGCTCGTGAAGCCTTAAACCATGTATTGGTGGTAATACTCCAGCGTGGCCACGTTCTTGTGCTTGGATTCGAACATGACGTCGAACCGGTCAAGAAACCCGGTCACGTATTCGTTGGTCCAGCGGTTCCACATCATGTCGCTGTGGCCATAGAGGTCGCGCTTGGAGAGGACGTGCAGCAGCGCGTCCATTTCCAGCTTCTGGTCAGCGGTAAAACCCAGCTCCTGCAAACGCTCCTGGGGCTGAGAGTAATGCATGGTCGGACGCACGCCACGCCAGCTTTCAATAACTCGCTCGACGCGAGGCGACTGCGCAGGCATGTAGTCATCTTCATGGATCCAGCAATGGTGTACGTCCAGAACCACCGGAGCCAGATCGGCTAACCCGAGGCAATCGTCCACGCCGTAGGTTTTTTCGTCGTTCTCGAAAGTGATGCAGTTCTGCGCCTCTTTCGACAGACGCGACCAGATAGAGCGAATACCCTCGGCGCCCAGACGACCGGCAATGTGGATATTGCATTTGAAATCCTGGAACTCACGCCCGTAGCCCATCATCCGGATCATGTCGGCGTGATACTCGAATTCGGCCAGGCTGTTCTCCACCACTTCAGGCTTGTCGGAACCCAGCACGCAATATTGGCCAGGATGCATGGACAGCCGTATTCCGGCAGCACGCGCCGCCACACCAATGGCGGCAAAGCCCTTGATCAGCATCGACTGAATGACCGGCTGCCGGTAGAACGCGCTGACTTTCGGGTGGCTGTAGAACGGCAGCAGATCACTGCTCAGGCGCAACATTTTCAGTGCATCAGGCAAGGTCGCCACATAAGCCAGCAAACGCAACTGGGCTTCGAGGTTGTGCTCGATGATCTCCACCAGTCTGGCATGAGCGACTTCGGTGGAAACGCTCTCCATCCAGCGCAAAGTGGTGGTGCGCGGATTCAAGGCCGCCTCAATGGTTTTCAACTCGCCAGGGGACAGGTTGCGTTGAGGGTGTCGATACTGGCATGCAAAACCGATCCGGGCAGTGGACATGGCAATCCTGAAATCAGAAGGAATGGTGGTCAGACTATTGAACGGATAGACCGTTCGCTATTGTGTAATTGCATCAATGGTCCAGCGTTTGACTCCGGCTCATATGCTCAGGCGAACAGCCAGAGCGCTCAAGGTGACGACAAGAATGGGAAGAGTCAGCACGATGCCGGTCTTGAAGTAGTAGCCCCACGTGATGGTGATGTTTTTACGGGCCAGTACATGCAACCACAGCAGCGTCGCGAGACTGCCGATCGGGGTGATCTTGGGTCCCAGGTCGCAGCCGATGATATTGGCGTAGATCATGGAGTCACGAATGACGCCATCGACCTCGGCAGCATGAATGGATAGAGCGCCCACCAGTACGGTTGGCATGTTGTTCATGACCGACGACAACAGCGCGGTGAGCAGCCCGGTACCCAGCGAAGCCCCCCATACTCCATACCCGGCGAACAGGTTGAGAATCCTGGCTATATGATCGGTCAGGCCTGCGTTCTTCAGGCCATACACCACCAGATACATCCCAAGGGAAAATACCACCACCTGCCATGGCGCGCCCCTGAGCACCTTGCCGGTTTCGATCACATGCCCCCGTGCAGCGATGGCGTAGAGCACAAGGGCACAGACAGCGGCGATTGCACTGACCGGGATGCCAAGGGGCTCGATCACAAAGCAGCCCACCAGCAGCAATACCAGCACCCACCAGCCAGCGATAAACGTCGCACGATCACGAACCGCTTCATTAGGACGCTGGAGATGGTTCACGTCGTAGGTCGCGGGCAGATCCTTGCGAAAAAACCACAACAGCATGCCCAGCGTGGCCGCAATACTGACGAAATTGACTGGCACCATGACCGAAGCGTAACGGCTGAAACCAATATCGAAGTAGTCGGCCGAAACGATATTGACCAGATTCGAGACCACCAGCGGCAAGCTTGCGGTGTCGGCAATAAACCCGGCCGCCATGACGAACGCCAGGGTTGCTGCCGGCGAGAATCGCAACGCCAGTAACATTGCGATCACGATGGGCGTAAGAATCAGCGCTGCACCGTCATTGGCAAATAATGCCGATACAACAGCCCCCAGCAGGATGATGAAAGCAAACAACTTCCGGCTGCTGCCACCGCCCCAACGCGCAACGTGTAGAGCAGACCATTCGAAGAAGCCCGCCTCATCCAGCAACAGACTGATGATGATTACCGCAATGAAGGTGCCAGTGGCGTTCCATACGATATGCCATACCGCAGGAATATCACTCAGGCTTACCGCTCCGGTCAGCAGGGCTAGAACGGCACCGAAAGTCGCGCTCCACCCTACGCCCAACCCCTTGGGCTGCCAGATGACCAAAACGATAGTGACGACGAAAATCAACAGTGCAATCAGCATGGGGACAACTCAATGGCAGGGCTGGATCAATCGCAAATGGATTCGGACACCTTGAAACATGCCGATCACCCACACTGGCAACTCAGGATGAAGACGATGGGCATAAAAAAATCCGATGCCAGTATCTGACATCGGATTTTCTAGAAAAACCCTGCCTCGACTCAAATGCTCAGGTAAACAGCATTACGCTTGGCAGGGCTCCTCTGGTGTCGCCTGGGGTAAGGCTGGCTTACATCATGCCGCCCATGCCACCCATGCCGCCCATGTCTGGCATGCCGCCAGCCGCTGGCTTGTCTTCAGCCACGTCAGCGATCATCGCTTCGGTGGTGATCATCAAGCTGGCGATGGAGGACGCTGCCTGCAGAGCAGAGCGAGTCACTTTGGCCGGGTCCAGGATGCCCAGGTCGATCATGTCGCCGTATTCGCCGGTAGCAGCGTTGTAACCGAAGTTACCCGAACCCTGCTTGACCTTGTCGACAACAACGCTTGGCTCGTCACCGGAGTTGGCAACGATCTGGCGCAGTGGAGCTTCTACAGCGCGACGCAGCAGAGCGATACCGACGTTCTGATCGGCGTTGTCGCCTTTCAGGTCAGCGATTGCCTGCAGGGAACGAACCAGAGCAACGCCACCGCCAGGTACCACGCCTTCTTCAACGGCTGCACGGGTAGCGTGCAGGGCGTCTTCAACGCGGGCTTTCTTCTCTTTCATTTCAACTTCGGAACCGGCGCCGACCTTGATCACTGCAACGCCGCCAGACAGCTTGGCCAGACGCTCTTGCAGTTTTTCCTTGTCGTAGTCGGAGCTGGTGTCACCGATTTGCTGGCGGATCTGAGCGATGCGCGAGTCGATATCGGTCTTGACGCCGGAGCCGTCGATGATGGTGGTGTTTTCTTTGTTCAGAACAACGCGCTTGGCATTACCCAGGTGTTCCAGGGTAGTGCTTTCCAGGCTCAGGCCGATCTCTTCGGAGATGACGGTACCGCCAGTCAGGACAGCGATGTCCTGCAGCATTGCCTTGCGACGGTCGCCGAAACCTGGAGCCTTGACGGCTGCAACTTTCACGATACCGCGCATGTTGTTCACAACCAGAGTCGCCAGGGCTTCGCCTTCAACGTCTTCGGCAACGATCAGCAGAGGACGGCCAGCTTTTGCGACTGCTTCCAGAACCGGCAGCATTTCGCGAATGTTGGAGATCTTCTTGTCGACCAGCAGGATCAGCGGGCTGTCCAGCTCGGCAACCATGGTGTCCGGCTTGTTGATGAAGTACGGGGACAGGTAGCCACGGTCGAACTGCATGCCTTCTACGACCGACAGTTCGTTTTCCAGGCCAGTGCCTTCTTCAACGGTGATAACGCCGTCTTTGGTCACTTTTTCCATGGCTTCGGCAATGATGTCGCCGATGGAGTTATCGGAGTTGGCGGAGATGGTGCCAACCTGAGCGATAGCCTTGGTGTCGGTGCATGGCTTGGACAGCTTCTTCAGCTCGGCAACGATGGCGATGGTCGCTTTGTCGATACCGCGCTTGAGGTCCATAGGGTTCATGCCGGCAGCGACGGCTTTCAGGCCTTCGTTGACGATAGCCTGAGCCAGAACGGTAGCGGTGGTAGTACCGTCACCAGCGTCGTCGTTGGCACGGGAAGCAACGTCTTTGACCAGTTGCGCGCCCATGTTTTCAAAACGGTCTTTCAGTTCGATTTCCTTGGCAACCGAAACACCGTCTTTAGTGATCAGAGGAGCACCGAAGCTCTTCTCGATGATGACGTTACGGCCTTTCGGGCCCAGGGTCGCTTTTACTGCGTCAGCCAGGACGTTTACACCAGCGAGCATTTTCTTACGGCCAGCGTCGCCGAATTTAACTTCTTTAGCAGCCATGATCTTTATTCCTTCGATACTTTGTAGTGACGGAAATCAGCGGGTTTCTCAGCCTTCGATGACAGCGAGGATTTCGTTCTCGCTCATCACCAGCAGGTCTTCGCCGTCTACTTTCACAGTGTTGCTACCGGAGTAAGGGCCAAACACTACTTTGTCACCCACTTTCACGGCCAGCGCACGTACTTCACCGTTATCCAGCACACGGCCGGTACCTACAGCGACGATCTCACCACGGTTAGGCTTTTCAGCAGCCGAACCTGGCAGCACGATACCGCCGGCAGTTTTCGTTTCTTCTTCGCTGCGACGGATTACGACGCGGTCATGCAGAGGACGAAGCTTCATTGTCGATCTCCTGATTATGGTTTTAGAGCGCCCGGTGAACACACCGGCGGGGGTTAAAAATCCGGTCTTGCCGGTTACGGTTCGGCGAGCGAACCGCAGAATACGGTCTGGCAAATGGGCCAGAAACCTTGCGGTGACCCATACATAAGGGCGAGCAAGGTGATTACAAGTCTTGGCCAGGATTTTTTTTCGCACAGACAGGCACTTGAAACGAACACGGCACCCGAAGGTGCCGTGCAGACGAGTCATGCCGATTACTTGTCGCGATGCTCGAATTCACCTTCGATGACATCGGGTTCGCGGGTAGGCTGATGAATCGCGCCAGGACGGCTGCTTGCCGGCCCCTGACTGGCCTGGTGAAGATCCTCGGAGAACGCACGCTGCCGCGTGGCCTGAGCTTCGGCACGCTGGCGAAGCTTGCCGGCCAGCAGGCGGCGAGTGAACGGCAGAAGGCAGATCACACCCAGGATGTCGCTGATGAAACCGGGCAGCAGAAGCAGCCCGCCACCGACCGCAATCGTCAACCCTTCCAGCATCTGCTGCGCGGGAAGCTCGCCACGCGACAGGCTTTCACGGGCACGCAACGCGGTGGCCAGACCGGCCACACGCATCACGAACAGGCCGAGCACCGAAGTACTCAGCACAAGAAGGAAGGTCCACAGGAAGCCGATGGACATACCGACCCGAACCAGAACGAACAGCTCCAGCACCGGAAAAAGCAAAAAGAGCAGCAGAAAAACGCGCATCAAATCAGTTCCTCTAAGGAAGAATGCCTTCCAAGTAGACCGTATGTGATGTCAGAAGATCGTTAATTCAAGCTTTTTGCTCTTCAGATGAAGGCCATTTTTGCACGCGAGCCAAATGAACCAAGGCTTCGCGCACTTGTGTCGGAGTATTGCAAGGCTCACCAAATGCCAGCCAGTGGATGCCGCGGCCGATCCTCAGGTGCATGCCTTCACTGTCGAGACCGACCATCTGCGCAGGCTCGGTCTGCGGCAGGCCGGACAGTGCCACGTAATGCGCAATGGCATTGGCGTGGTCGTCATTCATGTGCTCGACCATGCGGGTTTCGACTTCCCCGGCGAACGGGTTGGCCAGAGCAACGTCATCGAGCCAGTGAATGGCGCCAAAACCGCCAATGTAGCGATAGCGCACCGGAGTCAGCACCCAGAAATCGAAATCATGGGCGCTGTGATAACTCTGCGACTCGGGGAAATAGCGGTAATAACGCTGGGCGGCCGCTTCGATGGCTTGCGGGTCGCTCAACTTCACGGCCTCAGCCAGCACCGTGATACGCCCGACGGCCTGCACGTCATCAGCTTCGCGCTCGCCCACCAGCAAGGAACACTTGGGGTCCAGGGTCAGGTTGTGGGTGTGCTGGGCAATCCGGCTTATCAGAATCAGCGGCCTGCCCTGCTCATCGAGGCAGTAAGGCACCGCCGAACCGAACGGAAAGCCGGGCATGGACCTGGAATGCGTGGATAGCACAGAGCGATACTCTTTGAGCAATAACTCCCGGGCATTTTTAGAGGCTTTCGCGCTCATCGTGTGGCTCCTTATAACGTTTTCGCCAAGTTAAAGACGAACGCTCTGAAACAGCTTATAACTTGTTGCGAATGGCATCAGCGATCACCGGTGCCACGGCATTGGCTTACAGATTGGGCACGCACATGGAATTGAAAAACAAGTTAATTATTATTACGGGTGGCGGCCAGGGGCTGGGTCGTGCAATGGCCGAGTATCTGGCGACCAAGGGCGTCAATCTGGCGCTGGTGGACCTGAACCAGGAAAAGCTCGACCAGACCGTCGCAGCCTGCAAGGCACTGGGCGTAGAAGCACGTGCCTATCTGGCCAACGTTGCCAGTGAAGAACAGGTCACGGACACGATTGCAAAAATAGCCGAAGACTTCGGTGCTATTCACGGCCTGATCAATAATGCCGGCATCCTGCGCGATGGTTTGTTGCTCAAGGTCAAGGATGGTGAAATCACCAAACTGAGCCTCGCGCAATGGCAGGCCGTCATTGACGTCAACCTGACCGGCGTCTTTCTCTGCACCCGCGAAGTGGCCGCCAAGATGGTCGAGCAGAAGAGCCAGGGCGCAATCATCAATATTTCTTCGATATCCCGCGCAGGCAATATCGGGCAAACCAACTATTCAGCCGCAAAAGCTGGCGTGGCTGCAGCAACCGTGACCTGGGCCAAGGAACTGGCGCGTTACGGCATCAGGGTCGCAGGCATTGCGCCGGGCTTTATCGAGACCGAAATGACCGCCAGCATGAAACCCGAAGCACTTGAGAAAATGACTTCGGCCATCCCGCTCAAACGAATGGGCACGCCCGCCGAAATTGCGCATTCGGTGGCTTACATTCTGGAGAACGATTACTACAGCGGCAGGATTCTGGAGCTTGACGGGGCAATGCGGATCTAGTCTGGACTCCCCACGGCATCGCTGGACGATTGCCGTGGGGAAGCCTTTCGGTTTTTACCAGCTCACACCAAAGCCTGCGGTGTAGCGAGTCTTGTCGACATCGCCATTATCTGAACCGCTGATGATGTTTTTCTCGGCCTTGAGGTTCAACGATGCCCAGTCAGTGACCTTGTAGCGCAACCCTGCTTCGACATCCATCGAGTAATCAGCCACGCCGCTCAGAGGCTTGCCCACTTCACCGTTTGTGAAGAACTCGAATTTCTTGCCGACCAGATAACGGTTGTAGTCCCAGGTACCGGCAACCGCGTAGAAGTTCTCCTTGTCACCGTTGGAGAACTCGAAGTCGGTGCGGTTGAGCAGAGCACCGACCTTGAATGCACCCAGTTCGTCATCCCAGAACTGATAACCGGGACCGGTACCGACCGTGCGCTGACGGGACAGGTCTTCGATCTTGTCGCGCTTGTAGGTGATGCGCGCATCCCAGAACAGCTTGTCGGTCAGGAAGCGGTCCAGGGAGTATTCGGCGCTCCAGTTATCGGTGCCGACGGCATCGTCCGTCGTCTCGCGGTTGTAGTCGCCCTTGGCGTTATGACGCCACTGACCATGGCGCGCCGAGGTCTTGAACGCCACGTTGTAGTCGTTGGTATCGTTCTCGGCCTGCTGGAAATCCAGGGCTGCATCGATATTGCCCTTCCAGACCATGTCGGTGATGACCGGCTTGGGCTTGATGAGCTGCTGAATGCTGGCCAGTTCCACTGTCTTCGGAGTCTCGCCATTGACCAGCACGACCTTGCCGTCATCGGCAGCCTTCAAGGATTTGGCAACCTCGCCGGTGAACTGGTCCTGCTTGACCAGCAACGGCTGGTCACTTTCAAGGGTCTTGACCTGCTTCCAGTCCAGGGGCACAGAACCGCCATATGGCGTCTCAATGAGCAATTTACCGCCATCGAACAGCTTGATCGTGCCGCTCAACCGGTCACCGTTCTTCAACCAGACGGTATCGGCAAGCAGTGGAGTGGAGGCAGTGGTTATTGCAAGGCACAACAGGGTTCTGGACAACATAAGCGACTACTAGGCTCTGTTAAGCGGAAAATCGGGCATTATCCTGCCAGCCTGCTGGATAACGTCAGGTATCAATGACAGTAGGATCTTTCCGTAGTTCCGGTAACAAAACACATACATGCCTTTAAACAGGAATAAAACCGTGACCCACCCCGCGTCAGAACATGACGATCCTGGCGGGCTTTCCCCCGCAGAGGCCCGACGCACAGCGCTCTACCTCACGCTTGAGCAGATACCGGAAGGCAAAGTTGTCAGCTATGGGCAATTGGCCGATCTGGCCGGGCTTGGAAGAGCCGCGCGCTGGGTCGGGCGAACCTTGAGCCAGTTGCCCGAAGGCACTTCGCTGCCCTGGCATCGGGTATTGGGGGCCGGCGGCAGGCTCAGTCTGCCGGCAGGAAGCATTTCAGGTGACGAACAGCGTGCCCGCTTGCGTGCAGAAGGCCTTACCATCCGTAACAATCGGGTCGATATGCAGCGCCATGGCTGGCGTCCCATGTAGCACAGCGGTTAGAGTGCGCCCTTTGTTTTCGCAACCTGAGGCAGTTTCCAGCCCATGCCCCGTAAAACCTGGCGCGCCGCGCTCGCCGCTTATGCCAGCCCCTCGACATTAGTACTGTTGCTGCTTGGATTCGCCGCGGGCATGCCTTACATGCTGGTCTTCTCAACGCTGTCGGTCTGGTTGCGTGAAGCCGGTGTCGCTCGCGAGACCATTGGTTATGCCAGCCTCATTGGCCTGGCCTACGCCTTCAAATGGGTCTGGTCGCCCCTGCTCGACCAATGGCGCCTGCCACTGCTCGGAAAACTGGGGCGTAGACGCTCCTGGCTGGTCCTCTCACAGGCACTGGTGATGCTCGGCCTGATCGGCATGGGCTTTTGCGACCCGCAGCAGCATCTATCGTGGTTGATCGCCATTGCGGTAGTGGTGGCCTTTTCCTCTGCGACGCAGGATATCGCCATCGATGCCTACCGCCTGGAAATTGCCCAGGACACCCAGCAGGCGGCGCTTGCTGCCAGCTACATGTCCGGTTATCGGGTCGCGGCGCTGCTGTCCACAGCCGGGGCGTTGTATTTCGCCGAAGGTTTTGGCTCGACGGGCTTCTCTTACAAGCACTCGGCATGGACCGGCACGTATGTGCTGTTCGGGCTGTTGATGCTGCCAGCGCTGGTTACCACGTTCATCATGCGTGAACCGCCAGTACCGTTACGCACCCAGTTGTCAGCGGCTCGCTATGGTTTTGTGCACCAACTGGCCTCCGTATTCGTACTCATTGTGCTGCTGGTTTCAGTGCCAGCGATGTTCACCCAGCTCTACAACACAGACTTCGCGAGTGTTCTGTTCGAGGGCAGCAGCTGGATGAGCCTGCTGCTGGAAGACCGGGCCTTCCTGCGCTCCATTCTGTATATCGTGCTCACCATAGCCTGCCTGTCCTCCATGGGGCGACGCGGCCTCGCTCCCGTGCTGACGCCCGTCAACGACTTCATCATGCGCTACCGCTGGCAGGCCTTTATCCTGCTGGGCCTGATCGCGACCTATCGCATGTCAGACACGGTGATGGGCGTGATGGCCAACGTGTTTTACATCGATCAGGGCTTTACCAAGGACCAGATTGCCAGTGTCAGCAAGATCTTTGGCCTGATCATGACGCTGCTGGGCGCGGGCGTTGGCGGTCTGTTGATCGTACGCTTCGGCATCATGCCGATCCTGTTCATCGGCGGCATGAGCTCGGCAGCGACCAATATCCTGTTCCTGCTGCTGGCCGACATGGGGCCGAACCTGAAGATGCTGGTGCTGACCATTTCCCTGGATAACCTGAGTTCCGGGCTGGCCACATCCGCCTTCGTCGCCTATCTGTCGAGCCTGACCAACCTCAAGTTCTCCGCCACCCAATACGCCCTGCTCAGCTCGATCATGCTGCTGTTGCCACGCTTGATCGGCGGTTATTCAGGGGTCATGGTGGAGAAATTCGGCTACCACAACTTCTTCCTCATTACCGCGCTGCTGGGCGTGCCGACCTTGCTGATGATCATTTTGCAGTGGAGCAAGGAAATTCGTACCGCAGACAAACAGGATTAGCCCGACAAGACCGTGGCTGACAAAGCGCATTAATCAAAATGCCCGGTGCATCAAGCACCGGGCTTTTTACCACTCCCAGTCTTTCTCCATGAACTCGGCCGTGGGTGGCAGGACCGAGTGCAGGAGTTGCAGGAATTGCTCGAATAACTCTTTGTTGGGAAAGCGAAATTCAAACCCCACCGTGATGTCAGTTCGGTGAGTGATGATCATGGAGCGTTTGCGATCCACCGTGACAAAGTTGTACTCGTTCCAGGGCAAGCTCTGTTCGTTATTGATTTTATTCTCCCAGTTCAGCAAAGAGCGTGCGGCCCCGATTGAAATGGCGGCGGGGCCAAGCAGAAATAGCAGAGAGCCTGTGACGAGGGCCACACCGAGAAATAGCAGAATGGTGAAGATGGCTATGCCCTTGAAGAAGGGACCTGCAAAATTTGGATAGTAGTCGTAGTACTCGACAGAGCCTGCCTGGATATCTATATGGTAATTGAATATGGTCTTTTTTCTGGCGACAAGCATAATCATATAAGTCGCGGACACCACTGCCGCACAACCGAACCCTACAAGTAACTCCACATCCTCAGGGAGCGTATCCCACATCATCCATAGGCAATAAAGAAAAAGCGCAAGGCTTGAGCCTATAATGATAAGCTGAAATTTAATTAATTCCTTTGGAGGGCAATCAATTGTTTTTATACTCCACGCCATTACAGTCGAATCGCTGCTGAAAATTTTGTTCTGCGCTGTACTGCAGGCTGCTATGTTATTCATAATAATCTCTTATTCCAGAATAGCGCTTCATGACCTGTAAACAGCGCGAAGTGAACGAGCGCGCCCTGTAAGGCTGATGCCGAACAGTTAAGGTCATAACTCAATGTGTGGGAGGCAGCCTGGCGACTTCAGCGTACAGACACAGAATATCTGTCAGTTTTCAGGCCTTTTTCGCCAGCAAGCTGCCTCCTGCAAGTATCTCGTTGCATCAAGCACCGGGCTTTTACCACTCCCAGTCTTTCTCCATGAACTCGGCCGTGGGTGGCAGGACCGAGTGCAGGAACTGCAGGTATTGCTCGAACAGGTCTTTGTTGGGGAAGCGGGCGACAAACCCTGTAGTGATGTCGGTGCAATGAATAACGATGATGGAGCGCTTTCGATCAATCGTGACGAAGTTGTGGGTATCCCATGGACGAGTTTCCCGATGATGGATTTTATTCTCCCAATTCAGCAAAGAGCGTGCGGCCCCGATTGAAATGGCGGCGGGGCCGACCAGAAAGAGCAGGGAGCCTGTGACGAGGGCGACGCCGAGAAATAGCAGGATGGTGAAAATGGCGATGCCTTTGAAGAAGGGGCCTGCAAAATTTGGATAGTAGTCGTAGTACTCGACAGAGCCTCCATGGAGTGTGATGTGGTAGTTGAACATAGCCTTCTGCCTGACTGCGAACACAATCAAATAAGTCCCGAATACTACAGGTGCGCAGCCGAACGCTATAAGCATGCCCAGAGCTTCCGGCAAATCATCCCACAACAACCATAGACAATAAAGAAAAGGGAGAAGACAGGCCGTTACTACAGCAAGATAAGCTTTTTTTAGCTCCTTTGGAGAACACTCGATTGTTTTTATGCTCCATATCATTACAGCTGTATCGTTGCTGAAAGTTTCGTTCTGCTTTGTGCTGCTGGCTGCTATATGAGTCATAGAGTTTTATTCCGGAAGCACAAGGATCAGTGCGTTGGCACGGCTTTGTTTATTGACCTCTAGCAGTGTGAGGCTTGAGCCATCTACTGCCATATCGCCCTCCTGACTTAGCTCTATCTGATAAAGGTAGCTTTGTGCTTTTTGCCCTGAAGCACTCACCGAGTTCGGATACCAGATTTGCAACTCAATGTAGGTAGCACCTTCCCTGAGCGGAACCCAGGTTTGCCAGACGACATCCTCGCCCGCAGGAAAAATCGGGAAATACAGATCCGATGGTGAATAGGGAGGCCGTTCATTACCGATCTTTCCAAACTCCTTGAGAGGAGTGAACTTGCCACGCTCTTCAAACTTTTCTGCAATGGGCGTATCCGTTTGCTCCGTTGGCAGAAAACCGAAAGTTCGCGTACTGCTGATAACATTAAGCTGAACCAGTTGCCCGCGTAATGCCTCAGGCAAACGCATTTGTATCCAGGCACCGTTTTGTACTGGCACATCTACATACCCAGCTAAACCCATGTATTTTTGCCTATACTCAACCGTGCTTTTAATAAGGATTTGCGGACTCAGCTGGATTTCCAGCAAAGAACGCTTTTCTTCAACTTCTCCTTCCGGGGTATCCGTATGTCGATGTTCAGACGAACGCGACCAGCAGCACCTCCTCAACCACCAACCGACACTGTCCTGCTTGAAATAGTTCAGGACCATAGTGGCAATTAAATAAACGACACCTGCTATTAGAAGACCGATGGTAAACCACGTACCCATTACAAAAATCGCGATTCTGCTGGATAGTGTTAATCCCGTAACCAATTGAGCCAGACCACCAACACCCATCACAAAAACAGCGATACCTTTTACAAGTAATGCGGCTCTTTCCTCCTCGGTTTTGGCATTCTGATAATCGCCTCGAATATCCCAAAGCTCCAACACCGCCGCCGCCACCGCAAACGCTCCCAAAGCCACCACCGTGCTCCTGAACCCGCGAATCGCATCCCCCCAAGCGTTGTTTCCCTGAGCTTTCCAGTAGGCGGAAGAGCGATCCAGAATGCCGATGCTTTTGCCGTCGATCAGCACCGGCGTCGCATTCTTGATCACCGCCCACGGCGCTTCGACAAAAACAGCCATCAACAAATTGAAGCTGTAACCCAGGCTGTAACCGACCTTGACGATATCCTTGCCGCTGAAGTCGCCATCGCGGGTCAGGTCTTCATAGAGGAATGCGGTGTTGATGAAGTTGAGCAGGATGACGCCCCAGGTGATCCCGGCTCCGAAACCACCTAAACGCTCGCTCCAGGCTTTGGCGCGGGTGTGCCAGTCCTTGGCGACGTCCAGGCCGGACTTGAAGAAGGCACGGATTTCGTCCTGCAGCAGTTGGGCGTACTGGTTGTTCTGAAAGTCCAGCAGGCTCGGGATTTTCAGTTCGTGCAGGCGCAACGCTTCCAGTTGTGATTGCAGCAGGCGCGCCAGGTTTCGGCGTTCGCGGGGATGGTGCGGGTAGAGCCAGTTAAAGCGGGTGTCGTCGATCTGTTTGGTGAGCAGCCACCATTCCCGTTTCCACTGCTTGAGTCGGGAGGCGATTTGTTCGTTGATGCGGATCATTTCCGGCGTATTGGCCAGAATCTGGCCGATCATGAAGTTGCGGATCAAGGCTCCGAGGTTCTGGCCCTTGCCCAGCGCCAGACGGCTGTCGACCGGCACCCAGGCCAGCAGCATGTTTTCGGCAATCGTTTTACCTGCCCCGCTCGCCAGTTCGCGCAGGGCCTTGAAGGTGTCCTGCACCGGCTGTTTCAGCTTTTTCATCCAGGCCGCGTCGGCGAAACCCTGATGGTTGAGCGCGGCGTTGAGTTCGCCAGCGCGGGTGGCCAGGTTGGTGAAGTCGCCAATGCCGTTGAGCAGGGCGTTGGCTTCCTGATCCAGAGCTTCCTTGAGACCTGGAGAAAAGCCGTAACGCATCGTCCCGAACAGCGTACTGCCCCGGGCTTCCTGCTTGGCCAACCAGACGCTGGCCTGTTGATCCTGGCCATAGACCATCAGCAAATCGGTCATGACGGTTTGCAGGTACAGCAGGGTTTTCGGGTTGGCTGTGTCGATGAACAGCCTGAGCGGGTCGCTGCCAAGGTGCTCGGCCCATGTCTGGAAATCCGCCTGGGTGTCGCGGACCTGTTGCAGCAGGGCTTCGCTGATGGGCAGGTTGTCTTGCAGATAGGTACGTGCGCCCTTGAGGTCGACTTCACGGCGCCATTTCTCGCGGTCCTTCCAGGCTTGCAGCTCTTCCTGGGACGGGTATCGGCCATAACGAGTATGCAGCATCTGGCGCATGTCTGCGCTCTTGAACAGGTCCATCGTGCCCAGCGAACCGCCCGGCCCGTTGCCGTGCATGATCAGCATCTCCTCCAGGTCCATCTGATCGAAATAAGCTTCCCTGTCGCTCAGAAACTGTTGGGTGCTGGCGCTGTTGCCACGTATCCAGGAGGGCTGGTATTTGGGGTCGCCATTGGCCCCGCAAAGCGCGGTTACGGTCTGAGCCATTTGCAGCTTATGTTCGTGTTCCTGTTGCCAGTTCTGATACGCGGCCTGATCACCCGCCAGTTGCATGCCCAGGTCGTTGAACACACCCAGCGGATCGTCGAGGGCGACCAGCAGCGAGCTGCATCTGTCCGGGACATTGCCCAGCCAGTACACATCGGCCCCAAGCGGGGTAAAGAGCGATTTCGCCGCCTGATCAGGCTGTGGCTCGGGCTCGGCAGTCGGAATGGACGAGTCAGCGAAGCGTTTGTCCTCGACCACGTAATTCTTGTCGATATCGGCGACGGCCGTGGCGAGCTTCATCAGTGGCAACGTACCCGGCTCGTTCAGGGTGGCGCAGAAGTTGGCCAGGTCCAGAGGCTTCATCCACAGGGCGCGGCTGTCGGCGTGTGAGCGCATGTGTTCGCAGATTCGCCAGGTCCATTGCACCGGGGAAAAAGCCAGATGCAGGCGGTTCCTGCGGGGGTAAAACAGGTAAGGGTTGCCCTCTCCATCGCCGCTGCGAACGTCACGCCCCAGATGGGCCTCCGTCCAGACGATGCGCGTCAGGCAGGCATCGGACGCCGAAACGCTGTACTCATGAAACGTCCCTGCCGTTTCGTCGAACACATAGACATACCCGTCGTAGAGCTGGCGCAGGGTGTAGCTGCGGGTCTTGAGTCGTGGCAGTGGGCTCCACTGGCCACGGGCGGGCAAGGGCTTGAGCTGTGCGGGGTCGACATCGTAGTGCGAACGGTCAAGGGCATAGCGCACCGGGACAATGGCGATATCCGCCGTCTTGAGCGAACAGGCACAGGTGGCAGAAGACGGAGACTTGTCGAAGCGTGCTCCACGCCGTTCTTGCAGGGTGCCGTGTTTCTTAGTCATGGGACGCACCGCTGCGTGCGTCTTCAGCGGATACCTGGAGGTGAAGAGTGATGAGGCGGCTTGCCTGGTAAACGAGCATGAACATCCCTTGTTCCCTGATGGTTGCCGAGCGACCTCGCTCGGACGTGGGAACGGTCTGTATCAAGAGTCATGCCTGTTAATTTTTCTACATATAAATCAATAGCTTAAATTTAAAATCCTTAAAATCTGGTTATTTTTCATACAAAAATCCCGAAAAAGTGCGCAAGCCCATGCGCACCTGCGCAATATCTTGCGCAGCTGGTCGAAGAGCCCTGTTCATAAGGGTTGGAGGGGATTTCAGGGGTGTTTTATCAAGGATGGGGTGCGCAGATATTTGCGCATCAAGGCTTAATGCCTGCGGTCATCAAAAAGCTCGATGCCTGGAGCATCGAGCTTTTTGAGCGAGCTGTCCGCTTACTCCTGAACCACACGCACCATGCGCTGTGGCGAAGGGATATCGATACCTGCGGCTTTCAGACGATCACGTGCCTCGATATTGAAGAGCGAACTCACATCGCCCATATCGCCGGTCTTGGTCCATACCCTCAACGACAGGGTAATCGCGTTTTCGCCCAACGCCGCGACGACAGCCTGCGGTGCCGGATCCTGAAGGACACGCGGGTCCTGAGCCATCTCCAGCAGCACCTCAAGTGCTTTCCTCAGGTCGGCATCGGGGCTAACACCGATATCGAACACGATCTTGCGGGTCGGCTGGCGGTTGGTGTTGGTGATGATGCCGTTGGACAGATTGCCGTTGGGCATGATCACTGTTCGGTTGTCGCCGGTACGCAGCACGGTATGGAAAATCTGGATACTGTCGACAGTACCCGCCACACCCTGGGCCTCGATCCAGTCGCCGATACGGAACGGGCGGAACAGCAGAATCAGCACGCCACCCGCAAAATTCGCCAGGCTGCCCTGCAATGCCAGGCCAATGGCCAGGCCCGCAGCACCGATAGCCGCGACGAACGAGGTGGTTTCCACACCGATCATCGACGCGACGCTCACCACCAGCAGAATCTTGAGAATGATGTTCGCCAGGCTGGCGACAAAACCCTGCAATGCCAGATCTGCATTACGCAGTGCCAGCAATGCACCCAGCTTGCCGGTCAATCGGTTGATCAACCACCAGCCAATACTCAGTGTTACCAGCGCCAGCAGCACACGGCTGCTGTATTGCATGATCATAGGAATCCAGCTTTGTGAAACCTTCCACAACTGATCGACTTCTGCGCTCAAATCCATCTTGTTTCTCCTGCCTGTCACGAGCCAATCTTGAAAGGACTGCCGGAAACAATCATTTCAGCGTTTACAGGGGTGTTCGGACATGTCCGGGAATAAAGGGTTCCCGGACAACCAGAATCACCTAGTCACGGAAGTTGTTGAATTGCAGCGGCATCCCCGAGTCGTATGTACGCAGTAAAGCAATGGCATCTTGCAGGTCATCGCGCTTTTTACCTGTGACGCGCACTTGTTCGCCCTGAATGGCGGCCTGCACCTTCAGTTTAGCGTCCTTGATATGGGCGACGATTTTCTTGGCCAGCTCCTTGTCGATACCTTCCCTGAGCACGGCTTCCTGCTTCATCACTTTGCCCGAAGCGTAGGCGTCCTTGACCTCAAGGCACTTCACGTCGATCTTGCGCTTGACCAGGGCAAGCTTGAGGATTTCGATCATCGCTTCAAGCTGAAACTCCGCCTCGGCGGTGAGCGTGACGGTCAGCTCCTTGAACTCGAAAGTGCCTTTGCCTTTGAGGTCATAGCGACGGTCCAGCTCTTTGATGGCGTTATCGACGGCATTAGTGACTTCGTGTTTATCCAATTCGGACACTACGTCGAACGATGGCATGTAATTTCTCCAGATAAACGGCGCGCCCGAAAAAAGCGAACGCGCGTGACTTGACGGTATGAAAGAACGCTCATTATAACGAGACTTTCCCAGCCTTCACTGCGAGCCTTTCATGTCGACTTTCGATTTTATCGCTGCAAGGCCGTTCAACCTTTTGGACATCCCTCTCTGATGGGCGCTATCTGGCACATACTCGGCGCGGGCAGCCTGGGCAGTCTGTGGGCCGCAAGACTGGCCCGTGCGGGCGTTCCGGTGCGGCTGGTCCTGCGTAATGCTGCACGGCTGCAAGCCTATCAAGCCAACGGCGGCTGCCTGACCCTTGTGGAAAACGGCGTTGCCCAACCGATCTTCATTTCAGCCCAGACCACCGACAGCGCAGAGCCCATCGAGCGCTTGCTGGTGGCCTGCAAGGCCTATGACGCCGAACAGGCCGTGGCCCAAGTAGCTGCGCGCCTGCGTGCCAATGCAGAAGTCATCCTGTTGCAGAACGGTCTGGGCAGCCAGGATGCCGTGGCGGCGTGTATTCCTCATGCTCGCTGTATTTTTGCATCGAGCACCGAAGGGGCATTTCGGGAGTCGGACTGGCGCGTGGTATTCGCGGGCCACGGCTACACCTGGCTGGGCGATGCCCGTGAACCGGCACCAGCGACGTTCTTGCAAACGCTGCATGACAGCGGCATTGCCCATGAGTGGACGCCCGATATCCTGACGCGCCTGTGGCGCAAGCTGGCCTTGAACTGCGCCATCAATCCACTGACCGTTCTCCATGATTGTCGCAATGGCAGCCTGCAGGACCATCACTGTGAAGTGGCGACGCTGTGCGTCGAACTCACGGACCTGCTGGAACGTTGTGGCCAGCCCGTGGCGGCCCAGGACCTGCACACTGAAGTGCAACGGGTGATCAAGGCCACGGCGGCCAATTACTCGTCGATGTATCAGGACGTGGCCAATGGCCGACGTACAGAAATCAGCTACCTGCTCGGCTACGCTTGCGCTGCGGCCCTTCGTCATCGATGTGCCGTGCCTCACCTGCAGCAACTACAGACGCGGCTGACCACTCATCTCGCAAGCAAGGGTTTGCGTACCGACTAGCGCACGCTACCCTGCTGGTTCATCCTTCGCGTGTGATTCGCCCCATGCCATTGCGCCAGCGCCTAGAAAACCTGCCCGTAGGCCAGAAACTGCTGGCAGCCCTGCTGGTCCTGTTGACCACGGTGCTGCTGGTCGCCAACCTGACCTTCATCAGCGCCGCTTATTACATCTCTCAGGAAGCCATGGCCCCACAGGCCTTACAGACCATCGGACGCCTGATCAGCAGCCCCAATCTAAACGAGCAGGCCTTGAGTTCACCGCGCAACGCCCATGCCCTGCTCAAGGAGCTAAAGAGCTACGGGCCGTTGCGTGCAGCCGCGCTCTACGACAACGACGGCAATCGACTGGCGCAAGTGCAACAGGGCGAAGGGCTTCACCTGCCCACCCATTACGGCGATATCGAAGGCTGGCGCCTGACCGAGTTTCGCAACACACAAATCATTACCGTGCCCAAAGGGGACCAGGCTCCGGGGCATTTGTTGCTGGTCGCCAGCAGCGAACTGCCGACTGCGTTTTACACCGGTACGCTGACGGCAAGCCTGGGCATTCTGATATTCAGCGTTCTGCTGTGGCTGGTCGTGGCCCGCCAGATCAGGCGCCTGATTACCGAACCGATCTATCAGCTCGAAGAGCTGTCGCGTCAGGTCACCCGCGAAGAAAACTATGCCCTGCGCGCCGGCCCCGGCAACGAAGACGAGATCGGTAACCTGGCCGAAGCCTTCAACACCATGCTGTCACGTATCGAAGCTCGCGAGCAGCAACTCAAGCGGGCCCGCGACGACTCGCAGGAAGCCTATGCACAGGCTCAGGGCCTTGCCGAAGAGACCCGCCATACCAACCGCAAGCTGGAACTGGAGGTCAAGGTTCGCAGCAAGATCGAGAAAAAGCTCACCGGTTTTCAGAACTACCTCAACAGCATTATCGACTCGATGCCCTCAGCGATGATTGCTCTGGACGAACAGCTTTATGTCACCCAGTGGAATCAGGAGGCGACCGCCCTGTCCGGCACAACGCTGGACGAAGCGCTCAATCAGCCGATTTTCATTGCCTTTGAGCCCATGAGAGCGTTTCTGCCACAGATCAAACAGACCGTTGAGCAACACAGCGTCACCAAGATAGAGCGTGTGACGTGGATCAAGAACGACGAACCTCGCAGCTATGCCCTGACCTTCTACCCGCTTGCAGGCGATGCAGGCCGTGGCGTGGTGATCCGTATCGACGACATCACCCAGCGTATTTCCCTGGAAGAAATGATGGTGCAGTCGGAAAAGATGCTCTCCGTTGGCGGGCTTGCAGCAGGCATGGCCCACGAGATCAATAACCCGCTGGGCGCAATTCTGCATAACGTGCAGAACATCCGTCGCCGCCTCTCGCCGGAACTGCCGAAGAACATCGAACAGGCCGAGTCGGACGGTATCGACCTGAATACCGTCAATCATTACCTGACCAGTCGCGGCGTCCCGCAATTACTCGATGGCATTCAGCAGGCAGGCGCACGGGCAGCAAAGATCGTCAGCCACATGCTCAACTTCAGCCGCCTGAGCAACCGTCAGCTGACGCCTTGCGAACTGCCCGCCCTGATCGATCAGGCGCTGGAAATCGCTGGTAACGACTTTGACCTGGCGATCGGTTTCGACTTCAAGGGCCAGCACATCATTCGCCAGTTCGACCCTGAACTGGGGCCGGTCCCCTGTATTCCCAACGAACTGGAACAGGTGCTGCTCAACCTGCTGAAGAACGCCGCGCAAGCCATTCACCAGCGAGCGGAAAATGAAGCAGAACCCGGACGCATTACCCTGCGCACCCGCCTCAACCCGCCATGGGCGGAGATTCAGGTCGAGGACAATGGCATCGGTATGGCGGAGAACGTTCGCAAGCGCACCTTCGAGCCATTTTTCACGACCAAGGAAATTGGTCAGGGCACCGGGCTGGGTCTGTCGGTGTCGTACTTCATCATCACCAACAACCACAAAGGCCAGATGGAAGTGCAATCGTCCATTGGCATGGGAACCTGCTTCACTCTGCGCCTGCCTCTGGCAGGCAATCAGGTGAATGTGCAGCAACAAGTCATTTCAAAGCTGTAAGCCAGGAGCCATTCAGATGGGCTTTCGTTTGTCGAAGATTTACACACGCACCGGCGATGCCGGAGAAACCGGGCTGGGCGACGGTCGTCGAGTACCCAAGGATCATCCGCGTGTCGAGGCCATCGGTGAAGTCGATACGCTCAACAGCCAGTTGGGGCTACTGCTGGCCGGGCTGGGCGAACATGCGCAGCGCATTCCTGCACTCAATGAAGTGATCGAGGTGTTGAGCCCTTGTCAGCATCGTTTGTTCGACCTCGGCGGAGAACTGGCGATGCCAGCCTATCAGGCGCTGAATACTGCTGAAGTCGAGCGACTGGAAGCCGCTATCGATGCATGGAACGAGGAAGTCGGGCCGCTGGAAAATTTCATCTTGCCAGGAGGCTCGATGCTGATCGCCCAGGCCCATGTCTGCCGCAGCCTGGCTCGCAGTGCAGAGCGACGCTGTCAGCACCTCAATGCACTGGAACCGCTGGCCGGTGTCGGGCTGGCGTATATCAATCGGCTGTCGGACTTGCTGTTCGTTGCCGCCCGCATCATTGCCAGGCGGCAAGGAGTTGCGGAAATACTCTGGCAGCCTGCTCCCAAGCCAGACAAGACCTGACCCGCAAGTGTAATGCCGATCATTTATCACTTGTGGGTGGGGCCTTGGCCGCGACGACCCAAGTTACAGGCAACATATTTTCAGCGCCTGAACTGGCTGTCGCGGCCAAGGCCCCTCCCACAGGTTGTGCTCACCATCAATCCAGAGGGAAGTCCGTTACGCGCCTGGCCAGAAGGCGCGGATTCCGGCTACGCCTTGTGCGCCGCTTTCCCAGGCGCGCTGACGCTCGTCGGGGCCGACACCGCCCAGCAGGAAAACCGGCCTGGTGAAACCGGCAATCAGGCGGGAGGCTTCCTCCCAACCCAGCGGCTGCGCGTCGGGGTGAGTCTGGGTCGGCTGGACCGGTGACAGGGTGACAAAGTCCACACCCATCTGTTCGGCCAGGGCCAGCTCTTCGGCGTTATGGCAGGAGGCCGCCAACCAGCGTTCCTCAGGGAATGGACGACCACGGCTGGCGTACTTGCGTAGCTGCTCCGCCGTCAGGTGCCATCCGGCGGACGGGAAATCACCCAGCCATTCCAGAGGCCCTTTGAGCATCAGTTGAGCCTTGCCAGCGCACAACCCCACGGCATCCACCGCCAGATCACGATATTGCGGGTCATAACCACCCGGAGCGCGCAACTGGATCAGTTTGATACCACCGGCGATGGCTTTCTGCATGCCGCGCAGAAGCTCGGGGGTTTCCAGACCATCGGGCGTGATCAGGTAATCGCTGGGCAAACGTGCCGCCGCAACAATCGGTTTGTTGGCCGCTGGAAACTCGTAACCGGCCAGTTCCCGATGGCTAGCCCACACCAGCGGTTGCCCTTCGGCACCATGAGGCTCGCCGGTAAAGGCCGAGACTTCCCAGACATCCAGCAAGACCTGTTTGTCCGGGTAATCGTGCTGGATCTTGATCAGCGGGCGCGCCGCTGTAACACCAATGCCCAACTCTTCTTGCAGTTCACGGCTCAATGCGGCCTGGACAGCCTCCCCGGCTTCAACCTTGCCACCGGGAAACTCCCACAAACCGCCCTGATGCTGGTTATCTGCACGCTTGGCGATAAGAATCCTGCCGTCAGCGCCACGAATGACAGCAGCGGCCACATGAACACGTTTCACTCATCGGTCTCCTGCAAGGCAGCCTGTTGCCAGCTCTGGAAGGCAGGCCACTGGTAAAGGGTTTCAATATAGGCCAGCGCTTCGGCAGGCAAGGCTACGCGGTAGCCACGCAGACGGATGGCCACTGGCGCAAAGAAGGCATCGGCAATGCTCGCCTGACCGAACAGGAACGGACCGCTTTCAACCGCCGCAGCACGGCACTCGCTCCACAGCGCAACAATGCGGTCGATATCGTGTTGCGTGTCGACCGGAATGACTTCCAGCGCCTGATCGCGGCGCAGGTCCATCGGCATGTTGGAGCGCAGGCTCATGAAGGCACTGTGCATTTGTGCGCATGCCGAACGGGCCTGGGCACGGGCGGCCGTATCACGCGGCCAGAGATTGGCCTCGGGGAAACGTTCGGCCAGGTATTCACAAATCGCCAGCGAATCGATGATGGTCCCGTGTTCGCATTGCAGCGCCGGGACCTTGCCGGTTGGCGAGTATTCAAGAATCTGTTTGCGGGTGTCCGGCTTGTTCAGGCGAATCACCTGATCGGTGTATGGCTGGCCAGTCATCGCCAGCACCAGCCAGGGGCGCAGCGACCAGGAGGAATAACGTTTGTCGCCGATGATGAGGTGCAGAGACATGTCCTTGGCTCCAGAGTCAGACAATGTAATGCCGATCAGTTAAGGCACAAACAAAACGTGTGGGAGGCAGCTTGCTGGCGAAAAGGCCTGAAAACCGGCAGATATTCTGCGTCTGTACGCTACAGTCGCCAGCAAGCTGCCTCCCACAAAGTGATTGATGACCTGAACTGACGGGGGATCAGGTGCGGTATTCGGCGTTGATCTTCACGTATTCGTGGGACAGGTCGGTAGTCCAGATCGTTTCGCTGCAATCACCGCGGCCCAGCTCGATACGGATGGTGATTTCTTCCTGAGCCATGACTGCCGAACCCTGCTCCTCAGTGTAGGTCGTGGCGCGGCAACCCTTGCTGGCGATGCACACGGAGCCGAGAAACACGTCGATCTTGCTGACGTCCAGATCCGGTACACCTGCACGGCCGACCGCAGCCAGGATACGGCCCCAGTTAGGGTCGGAAGCGAACAGCGCCGTCTTGATCAGTGGCGAGTGAGCCACTGCATAGCCGACATCCAGGCATTCCTGGTGATTGCCGCCGCCATTGACTTCAACGGTCACGAACTTGGTCGCGCCTTCGCCGTCACGCACGATGGCCTGGGCCACTTCCATGCACACTTCAAAGACCGCTTTCTTCAAGGCCTCGAACAACGGGCCTTTGGCCTCGGTTACAGCCGGTACGTCGGCCTGACCGGTGGCGATCAGCATGCAGCAGTCGTTGGTCGAAGTATCGCCATCGATGGTGATGCGGTTGAACGACTTGTTGGCGCCGTCGCGGATCAGGTCCTGCAACACGCTCTGAGACACTTTGGCGTCGGTCGCGATGTAACCCAGCATGGTCGCCATGTTCGGACGGATCATGCCCGCGCCCTTGCTGATGCCGGTCACGGTGACGGTAACGCCCTCGTGCTGGAACTGACGGCTGGCGCCTTTTGGCAAGGTGTCAGTGGTCATGATGCCGGTCGCAGCGGCGGCCCAGTTATCCACAGACAGGTCGTCGAGAGCGGCCTGCAAGGCACCTTCGATCTTTTCCACAGGCAACGGCTCGCCGATCACGCCGGTGGAGTAAGGCAGTACGGCGCTGGCATCGACGCCAGTCAATTCGGCCAGCCTGGCGCAGGTGCGGGTCGCGGCCGCCAGACCAGGCTCACCGGTACCGGCGTTGGCATTGCCGGTGTTGGTCAGCAGGTAACGCACAGGGCCTTGCACACGCTGCTTGGCCAGGATGACCGGTGCGGCGCAGAACGCATTCAGTGTGAACACGCCGGCAACACTGGAACCTTCGGCGCATCGCATGACTACGACGTCCTTGCGCCCCGGGCGCTTGATGCCGGCAGAAGCGATGCCGAGTTCAAAACCGGGAACCGGGTGCAATGTAGGCAAAGGACCAAGACCAACAGCCATGGGGTGCGCTCCTTGAGCAGTATCTGCGCCGTCCGCATCGGTACGGCAATCAATGAAAAAACGCCGCGACGGGTAAGCCGGTCGCGGCGTGTGTATTACAGAGTCAGAGCCTTAACTGATCTGACCGTGACAGTGCTTGAACTTCTTGCCCGAACCACACCAGCAGACTTCGTTGCGACCCAGTTTCATGTCGTTGCGAACCGGCGCGGTGGCGACGGCCACATCACCGCCCTCTTCAACCAGTGCTGGCTGATCGAGGCCTGGCGCTTCGGCATGCTGGAACTGCATGCGCTTGGCGAGTTCTTCGGATTCGCGACGCAGACGCGCCTCTTCTTCCTCTGGATCTTCACGACGAACCTGAACATGGGACAGCACGCGAATGGTGTCGCGCTTGATGGAATCCAGCAGTTCCTGGAACAGGGTGAAGGACTCGCGCTTGTATTCCTGTTTCGGGTTCTTCTGTGCGTAACCGCGCAGGTGGATACCGTGGCGCAGGTGGTCCATGGTCGAGAGGTGGTCTTTCCACAGGTCATCCAGAACACGCAGCAGGATCTGCTTCTCGAAAGTACGCAGAGCCTCGGCGCTGGCCTGATCTTCCTTCTCGGTGTAAGCGACCAGCAGCTCTGCCAGAATCTTCTCGCGAAGGGTTTCCTCGTGCAGGTGATCGTCTTCGTCGAGCCACTGCTGAATCGGCAGTTTTACAGCGAAATCGCTGTTCAGCGAAGCTTCCAGACCTGCGACATCCCACTGCTCTGGCAGTGATTGTGGCGGAATGTGCTGGCTGATCAGGCCACTGAGCACTTCTTCGCGGAAGTCGCTGATGGTGTCACCAATGTTGGTGGCTGCCAGCAGGCTGTTACGCATGTGGTAGATCACTTTACGCTGCTCGTTGGCAACGTCGTCGAACTCGAGCAGTTGTTTGCGGATGTCGAAGTTGCGACCTTCCACCTTGCGCTGCGCCTTTTCGATAGCGTTGGTCACCATGCGGTGCTCGATCGCTTCGCCGGACTGCATGCCCAGGGCTTTCATGAAGTTCTTCACCCGGTCAGAGGCAAAGATGCGCATCAGGCTGTCTTCAAGCGACAGGTAGAAACGGCTGGAACCGGTATCGCCCTGACGACCGGCACGACCACGCAACTGGTTGTCGATACGGCGCGATTCATGACGCTCGGAAGCGATGACGTGCAGGCCACCCGCCTCGATCACCTGCTGATGGCGTTTCTGCCAGTCAGCCTTGATTTGAGCGATCTGCTCGGGGGTCGGGTTCTCGAGGTTGGCAACTTCGACTTCCCAGTTACCGCCCAACAGGATGTCGGTACCGCGACCGGCCATGTTGGTGGCGATGGTCAGCGCACCCGGACGACCGGCCTGGGCAATGATTTCCGCTTCCTTCTCGTGGAACTTGGCGTTCAGGACCTTGTGATCGATACCTTCCTTCTTGAGCAGATTGGACATGTGCTCGGAGGTTTCGATGGTCGCCGTACCCACCAGTACCGGACGATTCTCGGCCAGACAGGCCTTGATGTCGGTAACGATTGCCGCGTACTTCTCTTCCGCCGTCAGGTAGACGAGGTCGTTGAAGTCCTTGCGCGCCAACGCCTTGTTCGGCGGAATGACCATGACCGACAGGCTGTAGATCTGATGGAACTCGAACGCTTCGGTGTCGGCTGTACCGGTCATGCCGGACAGTTTGTTGTACAGACGGAAGTAGTTCTGGAACGTGGTCGAAGCCAGGGTCTGGCTTTCGGCCTGAATGTTCAGGTTTTCCTTGGCTTCGATGGCCTGATGCAGGCCTTCGGACAGGCGGCGGCCCGGCATGGTACGACCGGTGTGCTCGTCGACCAGCAGAATCTGGCCGTCCTGAACGATGTATTCGACATTGCGGTTGAACAGCGTGTGAGCACGCAGACCGGCATACACGTGGGTCAGCAGGCCCAGGTTATGCGCCGAGTAGAGGCTCTCGCCTTCCGCCAGCAGACCGACTTCGGTCAGCAGTTCTTCGATGAACTGGTGACCGGCTTCGTTCAGCTCGACCTGACGGCTCTTCTCGTCGATGGTGTAGTGGCCCGGCTTGGTGACCTCACCTTCCACTTCCTCGATGTGACGCTCAAGACGCGGAATCAGGCGGTTGATTTCGGTGTACAGGCGGGAGCTGTCTTCAGCCTGACCGGAAATGATCAGCGGTGTACGGGCTTCGTCGATGAGAATCGAGTCGACTTCGTCGATTACACAGAAGTTGAGTTCGCGCTGGAACTTGTCTTCCATGCTGAACGCCATGTTATCGCGAAGGTAATCGAAACCGAATTCGTTGTTGGTGCCGTAAGTGATGTCGGCAGCGTAGGCCGCGCGCTTCTCTTCCGGTGGCTGGAATGGCGTGACGATCCCGACGGTCAGGCCGAGGAATTCGTACAGCGGACGCATCCAGTTGGCGTCACGACGGGCCAGGTAGTCGTTCACGGTTACAACGTGTACGCCCTTGCCAGCCAGTGCGTTCAGATAAACGGCCAGCGTACCTACCAGGGTTTTACCTTCACCGGTACGCATTTCAGCGATCTGACCTTCGTGCAGGGTCATGCCGCCGATCAACTGGACGTCGAAGTGGCGCATGCCCATGACGCGCTTGCCCGCTTCACGCGCAACCGCGAAAGCTTCAGGAAGGAGCTTATCGAGGGTCTCGCCTTTGGCTATGCGGGCCTTGAACTCTTCGGTCTTGGCACGCAGTTGCTCGTCCGAAAGGGCCACCATTTGCTCTTCGAAGGCATTGACGACTTGTACCGTCTTGAGCATGCGTTTGACTTCACGCTCGTTCTTGCTTCCAAAAAGTTTTTTTAACAAAGGCGCAAACATATCGACAGGATCTTCCACACATAGGAATGGAGGGCGGCCCCGTGAGTCGCCCGTGCAGCCTTATGGCCGCATGCGAACGAGTATTCTACCCGGAAACGATGGTGAGGAAAGTGGCGTTATTCCACGATGCTGGCACAGCGCTGTTACGGGGCAGTCTTACAATGGGGCCATTATTCAGCACTTCAACCCGCTCAGGGCCGAAGTTACTCGTTGATTTGCATATAAAAGCACGGAAAGCCCGCCGAACGAAGCTGCAAGAGCGCTTTCTGTTAACATGAGCGCCTTGTCACCCCCGGCATCACATTCATGGCCTTTCGTCCTCTCAATGCTCGAGCACCCGCAGTTCTGCTGCGCGACGCCAAGCCGCTCAAGGCCATTTTTCGCCATGCAGAGCGCCTGAGCCACCTTCAGCGCCTGCTTGAAAGCCAGTTGCAACCGGCAGCCCGCGAGCATTGTCATGTTGCCTCATGGCGCGAGGGCAGCCTGCTGTTGATCGTGACCGACGGTCACTGGGCCACGCGCCTGCGCTACCAACAAAAGCGCTTGCAGCGGCAATTGGTCGCTTTCGACGAATTCGCCAACCTGACACGCATTGTTTTCAAGGTACAGCCTCCCACTGTAGCCAGGGGAGCCGTCGGTCACACCATCGACCTGTCGCCCGCGGCAGCAGAAAGTATCCAGGCCACCGCAGACGGTATCAGCGATCCGAAACTGCGCGCCGCGCTGGAGCGTCTGGCCAGCCATGCCAAGGACAAGAAGTAAGCGTCAGCGTCGGCCAAGCACCGTTTTGAACTGCGATGCGCCCGCCTTCATCACACCGGCCTGAACCAGCAGCGGCGTCACCAGAGCAGCCGGCTCGACCCGACCGCTTATCTTCATCCGACCGGCGGCAGGTTCCAGCAATATCTCGAAACGGTGTTCCCCCTCGCGCTGCACATCGGCCAACAGCTTCATTGCGTCTCGACACTCAAGTTTGAGATGAGTATTGCCCAGCACCACCATCCACGGTGACAACAAGGCCAGGTCCTGGCCCTGAAGGCTTCCTTCGCTGGACGTGCATTTCGCGCCTCGCCCCTGCATCAGCAAACGCCCCTGCCAGCGACCATCCACTGCATAGGCCGCAGCAGGAGTGATGAGGCTGGCGGCGGGCGCAAGTTCTGCGCTCCATGCCCAGGGCCATCCCTGCATCTTGAGTTCCCAGGCCCGCTGTTGAAAGCCAGCGCTTACAAAGCCTTGGCCGATCCAGGGCTGAAGACGCCAACTCAAAGGCCCGACGCTCCCCAGCCGTTCGGCTCGCCCGCTCCACAGGGTTCCAGCGACGCCCTGAGGCTGCCAGCCGGGTGCCCACACAATAAAGCGAGCCATGAACGCGGCGGGCATGTTGAGCAAAAGCGTCAGGGCAAATACCAGCGTGCCGAGCATCCATAGCTTGCGGCTCATGGTCGTCTCCCGGCACGTCCCACATCCAGGCTGAACACCAGACCCTGATGACCTTGTTCGAGACTCCAGCGCAGCGGTCGCCCGCCCTGCTCCTGAATGCTGCGCATCAGTTGCGTCAGGGGTTCGGCCCGAGTCAGTTCGCCTTGCAGTTGCCAGATGTCACCGCGCTGTTCGACCCGCGTCAGCACCAGCCCTCGCGCACCGGCAAGCGCTTGCCAGTATTCGCTGGAAAAGGCTGGACCGGGGCTCAGTGCCTGGGCCTGCTGCGCCAGAGCCGG
Source organism: Pseudomonas serbiensis (assembly GCF_030580745.1). NCBI lineage: Bacteria > Pseudomonadati > Pseudomonadota > Gammaproteobacteria > Pseudomonadales > Pseudomonadaceae > Pseudomonas > Pseudomonas serbiensis. The sequence goes on along the minus strand of NZ_JAUQOO010000013.1, from coordinate 101,068 downwards.
CCACTGGCGCAGGTCCTTGCCCCAGGCCAGCAAAGGACGTCCGATCAGCACCAGCAATAACGTCAGGACCACAACCCAACCCGCCAGCAACATGTAACGCCGGGCAGGCGGCAGTGCGACGAAAGCGTTTGAAGCCCGCTGAATCAATGCATTCATGGCTGCCCATCCAGATTGAAATTGAGCGTCAGCAGGGACGTCTTTTCGTTCGCTTCGATGCTGACCTTCGCGCCCACGGCCCTGGCCATGGCCTGCCAGTGAGTCGGGGACGGAGGTGGAGCATCGCCGCTCAGGACCAGCCGCAGGGTTCGCCCGTCGAAATAGGTCCCGGACACGCCCCAGTCCTTTTGGCTGTCGAGCCACAGCGTCATGGCCTGTTCCAGCTCGACGATCTGCTGCTGACGGCTTCGCCAGTCGGTCTGTTCAGCCTGAAGACGGGACAACACTCGCGCTGCCTGTTGAGCGCTGCCGACTGGTCCGGTCAAGGCTTCGACCTGAGCTTTCCAGGCCGGCACCTGCTGCCAGAATTGCCCCAACGCCAGCACGCCCCAACAGAAAGCCAGCGCTGCACAAACACCTGCCAGACGAAGCTGGGTTCTGCCAAATGGCAACGCCCGTCGCGGAGCCTTTGAACGACGATTGCCAGAACGCACCAACAAATTGGGCAGACGGCTCAACGAAGCCCATCGGGAGGGCCATGGCCCGACGACGTCCTCGTTCGGCTGTCGCCAGTCCTCGGGCAATTCTCCTAGAACATCCGGCCATACCAGCCAGTGCTGCACGCCATGCTCAGCGCCACGTATCAGACAACTGCCTCCAGGATGCGACCAGCGCAGCATCTCACCCGCCGCCTGCTGAGGCAGCAACTGCATCTCGGCCCACAGGTAATCCGGCGATACGCCCAGTGCTTCGCACTCGCTCAACCAACGCAGAACCTGTGCGCGCTCCACAACCAGCAACTCCAGATGCCCGGCTACCCGCGACAGGCAACTGACCTGCACCGCTTCGGCAGGCTGTTGCAGCAGGTCCTCCAGCAGCATCGGCCACTCATGAGGTTTGAGACCCGGTGGTGCAGGCACCTGAAAATGGCTGCACTGCGCGGCGGGCATGATCAATGCGAGGGTGTCCTGCAGAAAGTGCGCAGGCGGCGGCCAGTCGCCGTGCTCGGTTCCCGGCAGGCGTTGCCATTGCCAAGTGCCCGTGACGGCAGGACGCAGCAACAACCAATGACGCTCCGTCCGGCGTCTGGCACTCCAGCGCTCAAATATCATGGGCGGCTATCGGGCAAGCTGAAGGTGCAGACATAAGGCGCTCCATGACGCTCGAACTCAAGTCGCACGCCCCGGTCGGGCTGAAGTGCGACGGTGGAAGGAAACGCCAGCCAGCGGGTTCCCTGATAAAAACTGAAACTGACTTTGTCGACGTCATCCAGACGCTCGCGACTCTCCCAGCGTGGAGCGCCGACGGCATACAGATCCGCCGAGGTCCACAGGCTCAAACGCCGCTCTCGCGAGTTGAACGCCAAACGCTGACGCTGCAATCTCGACTGGCCTTCCACTTCGGGCCAGGCCGTCAAGGCGACCCAGCCCAGTTGATTGGCTGCCGGGTCCCAGTCGAGCCAGCTCACCGGCAACGGCAAACGCTTTTCATACAAACGACGCAACACCAGCCCATCAAAACGCCGCTCCAGAGCCAGACAAAACTCCAGCACCACCGGCTCATTGCCCGGCTCGGCCAGACGCTCGCGAACCTTGATCCAACCGTTCACCAGAGCAGCCAGCACCACACCGATCACGGCCGTAAGCGCCATCGCCACCAACAACTCGATCAAGGTCAAACCGCGTTGCCCATGGCTCACGGCCGCACCAGAAAAACGGTGTAACTCCCCAACGGCTCGCGCTCGTCACGGGCAGCGAACAGCGCCAGCTCACCTCGACGCAAGTGCTGGACACCGGTCATGCCCAGGTCCATGCGCCAGTAACAAGTGCTTGCGCCTTGCTGCAATTCACCGCTGACCTTGTTGATCTGCGGCCAGTAGCGCTCGACACCGAATCGCGCCTCCAGCTCACGGGCACACAAGGCACCGAGTCGATGCTGCTGAACGGCCTGATGCACGGTGATGCGCTGACGCAACATCTGGCTGACCATCATGGTCATGACCGCCGCGATGCCCAGCGCCACCATCACTTCCAGCAGGGTGAAACCGCGCTGACGCTTCATGGCAGCTTTACCTGAGTCAGGCTGTTATCGGTGCGCCACTCCCAGCGTTGCTGCCCTTCGGGCCATCGCCAGTTCAGGTTTACCGCCGTACTTACACCCGATGGCGTGAATATCACGCGGGGTTCGTCAGACACTGGCCAGTCCGCCTGCAACCCTTCGGGCCAGGACTTCATGGGCGGTGCATCCGCGACCCAGCGGGCTTGATCCTTGCGGACAAACTCCGGCTGACGACCATTCCAGCGCATCCCAATTACCTGGCCGCTGTGCCGGGCTTGTGCCGCCTGAGTCCGGGCCTCGGCAGCCAGTTTTTCCAGGACCTGCTGCATCGGTGCATGGCCCGAATCCAGCCAGGCCACGCTCAGGGCACTGAACAGCCCGATGATCAGCAAGACCACCAGAATTTCCAGCAGCGAAAAGCCCCGCGAAACCTTCACGCCTAGAGGTTCCAGTTACCAATATCGCCATCGGTACCTTCACCGCCCTGCGCTCCGTCGGCACCCAGCGAGTAGATATCGATGCGTCCGCGCTCACCGGGAGCGCGATAGTGATACGGGTTGCCCCACGGGTCCGCTGGCAGGCGACGGATGTAGCCATCGGCTCGCCATGAACGCGCCAGTGGCTCGACCGTTGGCGCACTGGTCAGCGCGGCAAGGCCTTGTTCGGTGCTGGGGTAACGCAGGTTATCGAGGCGATACATGTCCAGCGCCTGCTCAAGAGTGGACAGGTCGGCCAGGACTTTCTGACGCATGGCCTTGTCCTGATTGCCCAGGACACTGGGCGCAACCACGGCAATCAACAGACCGATGATGAAAATCACCACCATGATTTCCATCAGCGTGAAGCCGCGCTGGCGGCGTGAAGCAGACGTGGACATAAGACGGTTCTCCATGAGTCAGAAAGTAAGCCCCTGGTTGAGCTGCATGATCGGCAACAGCACAGCCAGGACGATGAACAGCACGACGCCGCCCATCACCAGAATCATCAAGGGCTCGAACAAGGCCATGAGCATGTCCACATGGCGGGTGAAGCCGCGCTCCTGGTTGTCCGCAACCCGTTCGAGCATGTCCGGCAAGGTTCCACTCGCCTCGCCACTGGCGACCATGTTGAGCAGCAGCGGCGGAAAGTGGCCGGCAGCGTTCAAGGCGCGGTGCAGGCTGACGCCGCCTTCCACTTGCTCACGAACGGTTTCCAGTGCCCGATGCACTTCACGGTTGCCCACTGTTGCAGTCGCCACTTGCAAGGCTTCGAGCAACGGCACACCACTGCCCACCAGAATCGCCAGGCTGCGGGCCAGTCGTGCGCTTTCCAGCACCGTCAGCAACGGGCCAACCTTGGGCAAACGCAGCAGGCTGCGGTCCAGGCGCAATCGCCAATGCGCCTTGCGCAGCAGAACCCCCGCGCCCACGGCGGCAAGCAGCGTCAGCACCAACAGCCAAGGACCGATATGCACCAGCCCTTCGCTGATGCCGATCAGCAGTTGGGTAATCAGCGGCAGGCTCTGCCCGGTGTGGCTGAATTGCTCGGTGAGCTTGGGCACCACGAAAGTCATCAGGCCAATGACCACGGCCAGAGAAACCAGCATCAGCACTGCCGGATAGATCATGGCGGTACGGGCCTTGTGGTGCTGACGCTGGACTTGCTCAAGGTGCTCGGCAAGACGCTCCAGCACCGGCGCCAGCTTGCCGGAACGCTCGCCCGCCTCCACCAGCGCGCAATACAGCCCCGTGAACAGGCCACCTTGCCGACGCAGGCTCTGAGCCAGACTATGCCCTTCCCCCAGCGCACCGCGCACGGCCACCAACAGGTTGCGAATCGCAGGTTCAGCCAGTTGCCGTTCAAGTGTCCCCAAGGCATCCACCAGCGGAATACCGGCGCTCAACAGCGTCGCCAGCTGGCGTGTCAGTTCACATAGCTGGGTGTGATTGAGGCGCTGGCCGCGAGGGCTGCGTGAAGCCGAATCCTGAATCTGCAAGTCGCGGGCGAACAGACCTTGCTCGCGCAAGAGCTGTCGGGCATGACGCTCGCTTTCCGCTTGAAGGCTGGCCTTGCGCGTGCGTCCTGCCGGGTCGAGGGCCTGATAGCGATAAGTCGGCATCGGTCAGCCCCGCACGGCGCGCAAGACCTGCGCCAGGCTGGTTTCGCCTCGACGCAGGCATTCGGTGGCCATGGCGACAAGGCTCTGTCGCTTGTCGGCCAGATATTCATGCATCGCGACTTCGCTGGCCCCGTCGTACAGCAAGGCAATCAGGCCGGCGTCCAGCTCGATGAATTCGTATAACCCCATGCGACCGTCATAGCCACTGCCCTGACAGGTGTCGCAACCCTGAGGATGAAAGCTTTCGGTGAGCCCGGCCAGCTCGGGCCATAACATCCGTTCGGCGTCCTGCAACGGTTGCGGGACCGCGCAATGGCACAAGCGGCGCACCAGTCGCTGGGCCAGCACGCCCTTGAGGGTCGAGGCGATGAGGAAGGGTTCGATGCCCATGTCCCGCAGGCGGGTCACCGCGCCCACCGCGCTGTTGGTGTGCAGGGTGGAAAGCACCAGATGCCCGGTCAGACTGGCCTGCACAGCGATCTGCGCCGTTTCCCGGTCGCGAATTTCGCCGAGCATGATGACGTCCGGGTCCTGACGCAGAATGGCCCGCAAGCCATTGGCAAAGGTCATTCCGGCCTTGGGATTGATCGCGGTCTGGCCGATGCCGGTAATGGCGTATTCAACCGGATCTTCCACGGTCAGAATGTTGCAGGAACCATCGTTGAGGCTGTTCAGGCTGGCGTAGAGCGTGGTGGTCTTGCCCGAGCCGGTCGGGCCGGTGCTGAGCACGATTCCATTGGGGCGTTGCAGACAGGCTCGCAGCCCTTGCTCCACTTCAAACGGCATACCGAGGTTACCCAGGTCCAACAGGCTCGCCTGCTTGTCCAGCACCCGCATCACCACGCGCTCGCCGTGAATGCCCGGCAAGGTCGAGACACGAATGTCCACTTCACGCCCGGCAGAACGCAGGGTAATCCGGCCATCCTGAGGCTGGCGTTTTTCGGCGATATCCAGCCGGGCCATGACCTTGATCCGCGACACCAGCATCGTCGACAACGCACGCGGCGGACGCAGCACTTCACGCATGTGGCCATCGATGCGCAGACGAATCACCAGGCTGGCCTCGAAGGTTTCCACATGAATATCCGAGGCGCGCAAGCGCAAGGCTTCGCCGAACAGGCCGTTGATCAAGCGAATGACCGGCGCGTCGTTATCGTTCTCCAACAGGTCTTCGATCTTCGGCAGTTCGCTCATCAGGCTGTCGAGGTCAACCTGCTCGCCAATGCCATCGATCAACGCAGCGGTCGCCGACTCGCCGGCCTGATAAAGCGCCCCAAGCCGGGTTTCATAATCCTGGGTCGAAAGGTGCTCCACCGCACTTGGCAAACCATGCACGCGCATCACTTCCTGCAAAGTGTCGGTGTCGCTCCCGGCGCGCAGCCACAGTTGCCAGCCCGTATCGGTCGGCACTCTGGCGACGCCGGTCTGGCGTGCGATGCGATACGGCAGCAGCGCGTTCACCATGCGCCCTGGTCCAGACGTTCGCGACTGGCCGGAAACAATTGCAGCAACGGATCACCATCGCTCGCACCGGGAAGCGCCAGCGACGTGTTGGCCTTGAGATTTCGGTATTTCTCGCTGCTGAGCTGAGCCAGCGTCTCGCCGTCGCGCACGATGCGCGGGCGGATGAATACCATCAGGTTCTGTTTGACCCGCTGAGTCGCATCGGAACGAAACAGTCGGCCCAGCACCGGAATGTCACCCAGCAACGGCACCCGTTGATCGCTGGTGGTGGACTCGTCACCAATCAGGCCGCCCAGCACCACAAGGCCGTTGTCCTCGACCATGACCTTGGTCTTGATCTCGCGCTTGTTGGTGATGACATCGCTGGCGCTGGTGCTGTCGGCAATCGACGAGACTTCTTGCACGATATCCAGGCGCACGGTGTTGTCGATGTTGATCTGCGGCTTGATGCGCAGCTTCACACCCACTTCCTTGCGCTCGATGGTCTGGTAGGGGTTGGTATTGTCCTGCGTCACCGAGCCGGTCACGAACGGCACTTCCTGCCCCACCAGAATCGACGCCTCGGCGTTATCCAGCGTCAGCAGTGTCGGCGTCGACAGGAGGTTGAAACCGCTCTGGCTTTTCAGGGCATTGAGCAAGGCCAGAAAATTCAGCCCGCCACCGCTCAGGTTGCCGACCCCGGCTGTCACGCCCTGAACCCCGGACAACAACTGTCCCAGGCCTGCCGTATCCCCGGACTGCACCAGCGCGCCTACGCTGGTGACGCTCGCGGCATTGCCACTGAAGTTGATCGCGCCGCCACCAAAATTGTCGCCCTGAAACAACCATTGCACGCCCAGTTCCTGAGCGCGGGTGTCCGAGACTTCGGCGATGATGGCCTCGACCACCACCTGGGCACGCCGAATATCCAGTTGCTCGACGATGCTGCGATAGGCCGTCAATTCGCTGTCCGGCCCGACCATCACCACGGCGTTGGTGCCTTCCTCATATTCCATGCGGATGCCCGAAGTACTCACCGGCAGGGACTTCTCGCTCCCTTGGGCTGAAGATGTCGGCGCGGCGGCGTCCTGACTGAGCCCGCGCAGAACCTTGACCACTTCCGCCGCATTGGCATGGCGCAGATAGATCACCACGGTGTTGGCGTTATGCAGCGGGTCGTAGGGTTTATCCAGTTGCTTGAGCAAGGCCCGCACACGTGCGCGGCTGTCGGTGCTGCCGCGTACCAGCAAAGCGTTGCTGCGCGGGTCGGCCACCACTTGCGCACTGTCAGCACCTTGCTCGCGGGCCAGCAGGCGCGTGACCAGTTGCGCGGTGTCATTGGCATTGGCGTTTTTCAGCGGCAGCACTTCCAGAGGTTCCTGGCTGACCTGATCGAGTTGCACCAGAAGGCTGTCGATACGATCCAGGTTGCTGCGCCAGTCGGTAATCACCAACAGGTTGGCCGAAGGGTACGGCGTGATAACCCCCACTCGGGGATCGATCAGCGGCTTGAGGATATTGAGCATCTGTTCGCTGGCGGCATTGCGCACGTTGAAGACGCGGGTCGCCATGCCGTCGTTGGCCTGCGCTGCATTGCGCCCCGACTCCACCGGCACAGGCTCCAGGCGAGCGGCCTGATCCGGGACGATCTTCACGCTGCCGTTCGGCAGGTCCACTGCTGCAAAACCCTGGGCACGCAATTGGGCCAGGAAGATATCGTAGATTTCTTCACTGCCCAGCATCTCGCTGCTGCGCACCGTGACCTTGCCCTTGACCCGTGGATCAATGATGAACGTGGTGTGGGTGATGCGCGAAACGCTGTCGATGAACTCGCTGAGTTCGGTATCGACAAAGTTGACCTCGTACAGCGGCTCCTCTTCTGCGCTGACACCGCTCAGGGTCAAAGCACACAACAGAAGGGCAAGACGCAGTGGCTGCTTGAAACGATTGATGGTCATTGCTTATCCCTGTTGCTTGAAGCCGAAGGACGGCCGTTGCGCAGGCCATGGCAAACGTTCGAGCTTGCCGTTGTTGTCGAACACCATGCCCAGCTCATCGATGTCATGCAGAGAAACGCCGGGGGCCAGTTTCTGGCCGCGGCCCAGGGTGCGCTGGCGTTGCTCGAAACGCAGCACCACCACTGTGGCGCTCAGGGGAATGGCCTTGAGGCTGCCCAGGTATTCGATGCCCAGCGTGGTCAGGGGCAGCTCATTACTGAGGATGGGGCCGGCTCGCCAATGGCTGCTCAACAGACCGGCCACTGGAGCCGTCGGCGCGCTGCCGGTAGCGGGTTGCGCCGAGCCATGCCAGGCCTGCAACACACACTGCGCCGCCAGCCAGCCGATCAGCATCACCAGAAACACATGGCTCGCCCAGACCAGACGAATCATGCAGTCGACTCCCGAGGATGCCAGCCGGGATGACCTTGCACGTAGCGCATCCGGGGCAATTGCAAAGGCGCGATGCGCCAGTCCGCAGGACGCTCGCGAAGCCAGGCTTCAAGGTGCTGCCAGAGCGGCTGGCCAGCCTGGGCATCGAAGCCCAGACCAAACGTCCGGCACTGTCCGGCGAGGTCGCCCACACCACTGACCCGCTTGCCGCCAGCGCTGTAGGTGACCTCCCACGCCTGGCCCATCCAGCGCGGCAGGTCCTGGCTGTTATCCAGCAGCAACATATCGCCAAACATTTGCTCTGCGACGTTTTCCAGCACCTTGGGGATTTGTTTGGCTGGCACATTCACCACCGGAGCCGGGTAGCTGCCGGTCAGGCTGATCAGGTGTTCGCGGGTAATCATCTGCCCTTGCGCCAGCGGGCTGTCGTATCGCAGGCCCGGCAACAACACGGGGCTGTCCGCACGCTCGGCCAATGCCTCATGCAGCAAGCGGTCCCAACTGCCGCCGCGCACATCCCGACGCCAGAGATTTTCCGGCGCACGGGCCAGTGGCTCGTCGAGCCAACCGGCATGGGCGGCGCGTTGTTGTTGAGCAAGTTGCCGAATACGCTGGACCTGAACCTGATCAGCCGCAGTCAACGTGCTTTCCAGGGCAGGATGAAAACGCGCCGTGAATTGCCATTGCCCAGCGACCTGCTGGCAACGAATGCGAAAGGCTCCGCTGGCACGGGTTCCACCCAATACCACGGGCACCCGCTTGCCGGAGGCTTGCATGACTTCCACCGGTTGCGGCCAGAGATCCTGACCCCGCGCGCACAACACCAGATCAATCTGCGACAGGCGCTCTGCCAGCCAGATCCCCGGCCCGGTACCGACATCCGCCAGCGCGATCACCAGATCGGCATCGGCACGGGCGCGCTCAAGTGCCGGTTGCAGGCTGTCGTGCCATTGTTTGAGAGACAGTTTCTGATCGCGAGCGTAAGGGTCGGTAATGCCCACCACCGCGATCCGGATTCCACCGCGACGAAAGAAGGCCACGGCTTCGGTCCCCAGCCGCTGGCTGACGTCGGCAGCCAGGTCTGCGCCAAGCACCGGATGGCCGAACTGGCGATACAGACCGGTGCATTGTTGTGGCCAGAGCAGACGTTCATCACTGCTGACCCGCACTTCACTGCCCAGCAATGCGCTGCCTTGAACGCCGGACTTCCCCTGAGTCAGATAAGCCAGGCCGCTGCCATTCCAGCACTGGCCGTTTTCCAGTGTGAGGCTGTTGCCCTCGCCCGCTTCGCTGCGAAAACGCTGCAACAATGCGCCCAGCACAGGATAGCCACCGGTTTCGATGTGCTGGCTCAGGCTGGCGTCGAGCAGGCTGTTGAGTGAGCTTTGATCGGGAGAGTGAACGCGGGCATTGGCACCCGTAATCCAGGGTGCCTGCCCGATACGTGTCGCAGGCCCCAGGCGCGTGGCGGGAACCACGGGCTTGCCCGGCTGACGTGCATCGAGAGTGTCGGCCACATACAGCAGATCGACGTAGCTGCCGCTGGCAACAGAGCCTGTGTACTGAAGGCTTGAGCAGGCCGACAGCAACGGCGCCATGGCACCAGCCGTCATCCATCCCAACACATCGCGCCGCGCCATTGAAGCCATCGTTCTTGTGTCCTGAGGCGAATCCTTCACAGGGGCGGCATATTGGCGATGGAAAATGACAGTTTGATGGCAGATTTTTAACCTGGGCCCTTATTGCCCCTCTGTAACAAAATGAAATAACTACGACGACTTTTAGAGATTTTCTTAATAAAACTGCCAATGAATCATCACACTCGACTTCTACAGTCCCGGTTCCTTTTCCAAACCTATTTCATAAAAAGGACCTGATGAATGAGTCGTAATACCGGCGATAACCTGAACCGCAACCTGAGTACCAACGAACCGCTGTCATCCGTGCTGGACACCTATCTGAGCCGTCGCAGTGTGGTACGTGGCGGACTGGGTGCAGCCATTGCCATGATTGCGGGTGCCGGGCTGACCGGTTGCTTTGACAGCGGCGGCGACTCAAATGACGATCCGGCACCGACGCCAGCACCGGAAGCCGGTCTGAAACTGGGGTTCACCTCGATCCCCGGCTCCCTCACCGACGCCGTGACCATTGCCGCCGGTTATACCGCTTACGTACTCGCGCCGTGGGGCACACCGCTGAGCAACCTCGCCAACCCGTGGAAAAGTGACGGCAGTAACACGTCCACCGACCAGGCCAACTCGATGGGCATGCACCACGACGGCATGCATTACTTCCCCATCAACGGCAGTTCCACCGACGGCCTGCTGGCGATCAACTTCGAATACATCGATCAGGACGCCTTGCACCCGTCTGGCGCGACCCTGGTGGGTGGCGTCCGGCCTGTCGAAGAAGTACGCAAGGAAATCAACGCCCATGGCGCTGGCGTAGTGCGTATCAGCAAAGTCGGCAACCGCTGGCAAGTGGTGGAAAACGACCCGCTGAACCGCCGCTTCACCACGGCCTCGGTGATGAACCTGTCCGGCCCGCTGAAAGGCACCGATCACGTCAAGACCGTGTTCTCCACCGACGGCAGCCAGACTCGTGGCACCAACAACAACTGCGGTAACGGCTACACGCCATGGGGCACTTACCTGACCTGTGAAGAAAACTGGCCAGGGATTTTCGTCAACAGAGGTACCCGCCCGGCAGATCAGGTGCGTATCGGCATCGCCACCTCAAACGGCAACTATCGTTGGGAAACCGCAGCAGGCGATGCTTCCGAGGTCAACGGCGAGTTCACCCGTTTCAACATCACCCCGTCCGGTGCCACCGCCACGGACGATTACCGCAACGAAGCCAGCACCTATGGCTATATCGTTGAAATCGATCCTTACAGCGCAAGCACCCTGCCAGTGAAACGCACCGCACTTGGTCGCTTCCGTCACGAAGGCTGCTGGCCGGGCCTGACCACTCCCGGCAAGCCGGTGGTGTTCTACATGGGCGACGACTCGCAGAATGAATACCTCTACAAGTTCGTGTCCACCGCCCTGTGGGACGCAGCCGATGCCAACCCGAGCGATCGCCTGGCAACTGGTGCCAAGTACATGGACAGCGGCAAACTGTATGTCGCCCGCTTCAACGCTGACGGCAGTGGCAACTGGCTGTTGCTCGACGTAGCCACCGCAACGACCGACAGCAGCACCCTGGGTGCCAAGTTCACCGACCTGCCAGGCATCATCCTCAACACCCGTGGTGCTGCGGATGCCGTGGGCGCAACCCCGATGGACCGCCCGGAATGGACTGCCGTCAACCCGCTCAATGGCGACGTCTATCTGACCCTGACCAACAACACCAGCCGCACGACGGCGAACGCTGCCAACCCACGGGTCAACAACAGGCACGGGCATATCATTCGCTGGCATGACGCCGACGATCTGGTGTCGTTCACCTGGGACATCTTCGTTTTCGGCGCCAATGCTTCCGGCACGGCGGATATCAACCGCTCAGGCCTGACCGAACTGAACCAGTTCGCCAGCCCGGACGGCATGAGCTTCGATAGCCGTGGCGTGTTGTGGGTCCAGACCGACAACGGCGAATCCACCATTACCAGCTACACCAACGACCAGATGCTGGCGGTGATCCCGACCAATATGCTCGATGCACAAGGCAAGCAGATTCCGGTCAATGCCCAGAACCAGGGCGACCTGCGTCGTTTCTTCGTTGGCCCCAACGGCAGCGAAGTCACCGGCCTGGCCTTTACGCCGGACAACAAGACCATGTTCCTCAATATCCAGCACCCCGAGAACTGGCCATCCACCGATGTCGCCACCGACGTCACCGTTGGCACGGTTCGGCCACGCGCTTCAACCGTGGTAATCCAGCGGGCTGATGGCGGGGATCTGGCGGTGTAGTTGAGGGGCGAGCTGCAAGCGGCAAGTTGGAAGCTGCAAGTGCTTGTAGCTTGTAGCTTGCGGCTTGTAGCTTACGACTACCGCCGTCCCACTTCCCGCTCCCGCACCACCATCTCCTGTGCCGGCACTCGGCTGTGCCATTTCACGATGCCCAGGGCTTCGGTGCGGTATTGGCTGTGAAATGTCTGGCCATCCAGTTCCACTTCAATCTGCACCAGGAAATGATCGCCATTGAGCTGCAAGCCTTCGCTCAGTTGGGCGAAGGCTTCATCGTCCATGGCACCCATGGCCTGGCGCAAAGCGCTGGCATCGAGATAACCACCGGCCGGTCTGCCGCTGATCAGGCGAGTCAATTGCGAGCGCTCGACTTTCCCCTCGAACAAGGCCTCCAGCAGTGGCAACTCACTGAGGTTCAAGGCATTGGCATTCAGTCGCCAGCCCGTGGTTTCCGGTAATGCGCACAACTGTGGATAACGTTGTTCGCGCTGGCTGTCGGCGGGTAACAGCAGGTTCAGCTCGCTGATGTCGACCATCAACTGATTGGCAGCCAGACGCGGGGGCGACGAGCGCAGGTATTCGTTGTTTTCGGCACCGTGCAGGCTGCTCTGATGATCGGCGTCTATCCAGTCGGTCAGGCTTTGGGTCAGACGCTCAGCCGCCATATCCGCTCCCAGCAGATAAACCAGCTGCTTTTGCGCACGCTCGGCTTCAGGACCTATCAGGCTGTTGACGTTGAAACAGCGGTGCAAATCGACAATACGGATACTCGCCTTGCCACCCTTGAAGTCGTAGCTCAAAGGCTGCCCGCGTAAGGCCTGCCAGAACAAAGGGCTGGCGCGCCACACCGGGTCCTTGAGCGCCTGCTCGGCAAACGCCAGAGCCGCCTTTTCAATCGACCGCGCCTGAACCCGCTGCTGAAGCAAGCGGACGCTGTCCACCTCCTGCCTTCCCTGCTCGACCATCCAGGCCAGCCCGGCAGCCAGCATGGCGAGGGCAACCAGCACCATCAGCAGTGCCGCACCTTGTTGTCGGTTTTTCGTCATCATCCAGCCTTGAATTTCGGGGGCAGCCCTCTAGTCAACAGCGGAGATGTTTCAGGCTGGTGGCAGATTTATGAAAAGGTCTTATACGCCGATCAGTCAGGGCGTACATATCACTTGTGGGAGGGGCCTTGGCCGCGACGACCTGCTTACAGGCAACACATTTTCAGCGCACCTCATGTGATCCCCGCTCACTGACTCGCCATACACGTGCCAGCGATTGCACCGCCACCTGATAGCGATTTCCTACAACCGCCTGTGAATTCCCCGATTACATACCAGCAGCGCCACGGCTAACCTCCACTCCACTCGCTGCCAAATCAGCGACCGGGTTTGGCGATCCGATCAAGTAAATACTCCCCATCGCGGCGCAGTCGTTTTATTCTGTCGGCCACCGCGTTATGGCGGCTGTGTGCGGGAGACCTTCGGGTCTGCCGGGTTTTCTACTTGCCGGTTCGCCAACCCTCACATAGCTGCCACCCATTGTTTGGCGACAATTCATGGCAGCGTCAATCCGTGATCCAAGTAGAGTGCCACCAATGCGGAATATCGCTCCAACGCCCCCCTGCACAGACCATTTTGAAGCCACCCTTTTCTCCCGCCACCACCGCATGCTGCGCGCCATCTTCAGCGAAGCCCAGGCATGGTTTTGTCTGGCCGACCTTGCCCGCTTGATGGGCCAGACGCTGGGTGAACGCTCAGCACTCAAGCTCGATGGCGATCAGCGGCGGGTTGTCTGGTTACAGGCTAATGGCAAGTGGCAAAAGCAATTGATGGTCAGCGAGTCAGGCGCATTTGCATTGCTGGTTCATCACTACGTCCCTGAAAACCGGGCGCTGCGACAGTGGCTGACCCACGAAGTGCTGACGGTGCTGCACGCGCCGCAAAATGAAACGCTGGATAACCCGAGGCTCTGTCATTTGCAGTGGCCGGGCACCTCATTGAGCGTGATGCAATGGCGTGATGAGTCATGGATCAGGCTGCGGGATATGCCGAACATAGCGCCAGAGATTGCACCGCCACCTGAGCGTGGTTTCTGGCAAAAGATCGGGGCGCGTATCGACGGCTGCAGGCTGGCAGACTGACACACTACCCTGGAATCCAGCCGACGATAGCGAATGGCATTGGTGGTCACCTCTGACAGGCGGCCACCAACGCATTATTCCTCACCCGACCAATACCAGAGCGTATCGCCCCATTTCGAGTCGCTGAAGCTCGGCATTATTTCGCCTTGCTGGAAGTGGCGTCTTGAGTTGGCTTGAGCCGGGGTGAACCAGTAGCCTGTTTTGCTGCAAGGCTGACCGGCATCAATACGAGCAACTTGAGGTCCATTGGCAGGTCGATAGCTTCTTGCGTACTCGACCAAGTCCTTTGGATAGACCATGTGATTTATTTTGCTGTCGTCGATATCATACAAAAAAGCAATGGCTCCGGCCTCGAAAGCCCAATATCCGACGTAACTTCCTTCATCTCCATCCAAATGCGAATCGTGCCAAGGCGCTTGCTTGAATGCGGGATACCACTGCTTGCAATATGTATCAAGCAGTTGTGATGCCTCCTCTTTTTCATCGGCATATATAGCGTGAATCAAAGGAGTATAAACATCATGATACCACTCATCTATATCTTCACGTCCCGGCAAGAGCTTGCGGAGTAAATCTTCATAAAGGGTATCTTCCCCATTGTAGCCTGCATCATCCAATAGTTTGACAAATCTTTTTAGAAGATCCGTCCTATGAAGCAATATGCAGAGACTGAAAACCTGAACACACTCTTCAAATTGATATGGCCAGTCATCAATGGCAAGGGGGGAAATATTTTCAACCCCCTCAAGAATGGCAAGCTTACCCTGCCGTTCTTCGTATTTCGACACGAGATTTTCAAGCAAAGGTATCAGCGCAGAAATCTCCAAACCTGCCGTGTAAGATATAAATATTTTTTTTAGCGCCACTTTTTTAAAGTGACTGGCCCTTAATAATTCTTCTTGTTCAGGAGAGTCAGACTCAAACTTATTATGCGCCCAAAACTCTTCCGTTTCTTCGCTATAGGCTAAGAAATCTTTATACCTGAACTCACTAAGAAATTTTTGTCTCTTATTCATAATCACTATTACTCAATGGCCAGAGACGGTAGCTTTCCGTACTTCTCTGCAAGAGATCTTTTTCGTTTATTCACAAATGCCTTAATCTCGCTCTCGACATAATGAAAAGCAGAATGGCTAGCATGGGCGGCTTCATCGCTATTATTTTTCCGAGCCTCAGCATGCTGTTTGGGACTTTGTTTAGGATGATATAAAGGAGCATAAAATAAATGTCGACTGTAGGAAAGCATAACCTGATCAGCGAATCGCTCCGACACAGCACTATCAATATTTACCTCAATCCACTCCTTGCTCATTTGAACAAGAATTTCCTTTGGCTGTTTTGCAGACTTGTCTTTTTTATCAGCCGTAGCGGGAGAGCTTTTTGAGCGTGAGAGCTTGCTTTTTTTCTTCCCGGCAGGCGCACCTTGGTCAATGTCTAACGGTTCAAGCAACTCGCTTGGATCCGTAAGCCCCGAAACGCCCAGTGTTGACGCGACACTGGGCTTGCGGGTGTTATTGGGTTTTCGCATAAACTTCGGTCCATCTTCATCGCGACTCGCTTTAGCCTCAACAATCGCGAATTTTTTTCCGTTGTTTGTAGCTGGATCGGCGCGCCAAACAGAATCGATACCGGTTCCATTCGCTCCATCTGTCAGCTTATATAGAACATGACGGGACTTAGGGCTACCACCTTTTGAGAGCTTCCCCAACTTACTCGCACTCGGTAAACCCTCCAGCCACTTCCCATCAGCGCCCTTGTCATGCCCGTCCCAATCCTTGCCCCAACCGAACTCTACTGCGCAGATGTAGTCAGCAATATGTTCTCCACTGACTCCCAATCCTTCATTGCTAATGTCATAGAGTGGGCTAACACCTAACGTTGTCTTATCGCCTTTCTGCGACGCGGTGCCGCTTGCGCCGTCTTTGCCTTGAGTGGCCACGGTAGAATCTTTTGCCGCAGGCTTTTTACCACGTGCGGGTTGACTGGTACCTGATGCCATACCAGAACTATTGCGCTGCACCCCCTTCCACTTCACCAGCCGTTTCTCAACAATCCCCACCATCGCTGGCATGTTGTCGCGGAACGCCGCGAGGATGGTCACAACTGCGGCTTTTAGCTTGTTGGGCAGGCTCTGGAATGCCGAGGAGCCTTTTACGCCGGTGATGATGTCGTCGAGTTCGGTGCGCAGTTTTCCGGCATCGAAAACCTGTTTGAGCAGTTCTTCCGGGCTGGTTTTGATGCCGCACTCTTGCAGCACGAAGCGCAGCAGGTCGAACAGCACGGGGGCGTAGCGCTGCGGGTCTTTGTTGACGATTCGCAGGCTCTTCTTCAGGCCATCGCCCGGCCCAGGAATCCAGCCGATGACGGCCATCAACAGATCGAATTGCGCGTCCTCCTTGCCGTCGGTTGTCTCTGCGTTATAGAGGACGATGGAAGATTCGATGGTGTCGTAGGCGTCGATGGCCTGGCCCAGAAACGGTACGGCACCCAGAGCGATACCTTTGGCCAGTTCAACGGCGGCTTCCTGATACGCGGCGCTACGGTCTTCACCACCTTTGTTTGCGCCTGTGGCGACTTTCTGACTCATGCCAACCTCCCTGCGGCTTTTTCCACCAATGCCTGTAAATCAATCTGATCCGGGTCCAGGCCGAGTTTGCGTAAATCCTCGTTCACCTTTTCGTCCGTGCTTTGAACGACCGCGACGCTCTCGCGGCTGAACGGCCTTGGATCTTCGCCGTAATACACCTTGGCCGGGCCTTTGGGGACATCTTCCAGCCGGGCAAATCCGTCGTCGTCCAGTACGCCTTCTCGGGTCGAGCCATCGGCAAATGCAACGCGATAGGAGGCACCGGGGACTGGCTCAAGGTTGTCGTAATGCAGGTTCAGTTCCAGCCAGGTTGGATTGGCCTTGGCGGTCTTCATCAGTTGCCCGGCTCTGTCGGCAGCCGCGAGGCCCGGAATCAGCGGAGCCAGAATCCCGATCCCCGTCCCGGCCCCCGGCGATCCACCGGAATTGGTCTTCACCTGCGCCCCGCTGATGGTCACGCCACCGGCATCGATCTTGATAAAACTCCCGCCGGCCTTGGCCGTGAATTCCATGCCGCCTTCCAGCACCACCTTGTCGCCCGCGTAGTAGTGAATCTCTGTCCCGGCTTCGACAAACTGTGCCGTTCCGACCTTTACATGCTGGGTCGCACCGACGGTCAGGTGGTCGTCGGCACGGGCTTCGGTCTTGCGGTCCAGGTGGGTGATGCGGTGTTCTTCGGCCTTGAACTCGCTGAAGGTGTTGGCTTCGACCGTGTCGTGGCGCTCATTGCCCACGCGGATCTTCTGGTCGTGTTCGGTGTTTTCATCCCAGTCGCGCTGGGCGTGCAGGTAGATCTGCTCTGCACCTTTCTTGTCTTCGATGCGAAACTCGTTATAGCCCTTGCCGCCCGGTGAGCTGAGGGTCTTGAAGGTGCTGCGGGTCTTGTGGGCTGGCAGGTCGTAGGGGACGACGTTGGTTTTGTGGAACAGGCAGCCGGTGATCAGCGGTTGATCGGGGTCGTTTGCAAGGAAGGTGACCAGCACTTCCATGCCGACTCGCGGGATGGCAATGCCGCCATAGGCACTGCCGGCCCAACCGGTGGCGACCCGCAGCCAGCAGGTGGTCTTGTCGTCACCCTGGCCCTCGCGGTCCCAGAAAAATTGCACTTTGACCCGACCGTATTCATCGCAGTGGATCTCTTCACCTTTTGGCCCGGTGACGATGGCGGTCTGGCTGCCGATGGTCATGGGTTTGGGATGAGCCAATGGCGGACGGTAATGGGCGTCCCACGGGCTGGCGAGGAAGCGATTACGGTAGCCCTGGTGGAAGTCGTCCTTGTTGTCGGTGACGTCGCTGGTGATGTTTTCGCCCAGCACTTGCGGCTGTTTGCCTTCGTGGATGACTTCCTGCAGCAGCCAGAGGTCGTTCCACTCGGCTCGCGGATGTTCGCTTAAAGCCAGAAAATGACCCGTGACCAGCGTCGGCTCGTCGCCTTTACCTTCGGCGAGCTGGTAGTCGCTGCGATGGCGTTCCAGGGCGCGGGTCGCCAGTTGCTTGCCCCGTGCGCGGTCGGTGAAGCGACCGGGGTAGTCGTAGTCTTCAAGGTCAGGCGAGAAAGGGCTCTTGGCGGTGCTTTCAGGCAGGAGGCTCGGTTTTTCAAAGTCGTAATCGCGTCGGCTGACGCGGGTGGTGCGGGTTTCCAGGCGCAGGTTGAAGCGTTTGATGACCGGCTTTTCGGCGGCCATGCCGGAGTCTTGCTGGTAACTCACGGGGGCGAGTTTGAGGAATACCGTCTGGTCGTCGCCAAACACCAGTTTGTGGCCGCTGACGGAGTGCTGAAAGTGGAAATGAATACCTTCCTCTTCGCACAGACGCTGGATGAAATGCAGGTCGGATTCGTCGTACTGCACGCTGTAATCACGTTTGGGGTACGTCGCACCGAGTTGAAAGCTGTAGGCGTCGGCCAGAATACCCCGCGCTTCCAGAACCTGAGCGATGATCTCTGGCACCGTCAGTTGCTGGAAGATCTGCTGGTCATGCTTGTGCCGCAGGTAGGCGAGTTGCGGCACCAGCGTGATGCTGTAGCGGGTCAGTTTCTTGCCGGAATCGCCCTGCTCGATGCGGTAGACCAGGCCATGGATGATGCCTTTGCCCGTTGCACCGAAAGTCAGGTAACCGCGCTTGTGCAGCAGCTCTTCGAGTTTCAGGTCAGGACGGGAACTGACCAGTTCGATATCGAAGGAATAAGGCTGGTTAAGCGCTTCGCGACCGATGAAGCTGAGGACTTGCAGATCCGTGGAAACGCCTTCGAGCGTCAGGGAAATATGGGTAGCATTTGCGTCCAGCATGCTGTGCATTCCATCCATAGAAATGATCGAGAGGCGGGATGTTGCTTGAATGAATGCATTATCTCAATGCGGAAATTGCCATCACAAAAATCAAGAATCGTTAGAGCGCTTCCAGGCTCAAAAAATTCCCTTTCAGCTACTCAAATGCCATTAATTGGCTACCATTAGTCCGCCTTCACGGCACACCGACTCTTGTTGTCCCTTTGGGATCATTTGTAATCAGGGAGATTTATATGGCCAGACTGGAAGAGTCTTGTAGCAAAGGCATGGCACCGGCAATGAAACGTTGCCATCTGCACGCCGCGATTGCCGCATTGATAGTGGGATGCACGGCATTGCCCGCAATGGCCGAAGAGTCATCACGGCAGTTCATCAATCCGCCCGATCTGCAACAGCAGGCTCCGAGCCAGGCGGTTAGTGGCCAGACTACTTTGCTGATGCGTTCGGGCGTCGAAAAAGCTGCGACCAAGCCGCTTCCCGCGCCGACACCTCGCGCAGGCAAGGAACGGCAATTGGTGCTGAATATCGGCTATACCGTCAGTAGCATCTATAACCCGACAACCAAGAACGACGATGTGGTCAGACTGCGCAGCTACAAAGGCACAGACGTCGACCCGCGCAGGCCTTTTGTTGCCCCTACGATCAATGCCACGCCGGGCGATACCATTCGGGTCACGCTGAACAACAACCTGCCGAAGGATCCGAGCTGCACCGACCCTCATGCGGCAACAGACAAACCACACTGCTTCAATGGCACCAACCTGCACTCCCACGGCCTGTGGGTCAGCCCGACGGGTAATAGCGATAACGTATTGTTGTCGATCAACCCCGGTGTCAGCTTCCAGTACGAATACAACATCCCCGAAGACCACCCGGCCGGTACGTTCTGGTATCACCCGCATCGCCACGGCTCTACCGCCCTGCAAGTGGGTAGCGGCATGGCGGGCGCTCTGGTGATCCATGGCGATCGCAAACCGACGCATGAAAGCAATGGCGATATCGATACCTTGCTCAAAGGCGCTGATGGCAAGCCGTTCACCGAACGCTTGCTGGTCCTGCAACAGATTCCCTATGCCTGCACGGACGATGGCGGCAAGACCTATAACTGGAATTGCGCTAAAGGCCAGATCGGGGTCGTGGAAAACTATGAGGCGCAGTTTGGCCCAAACGACTGGCAGAACTCGGGGCGTTACACCACGATCAACGGCCAGGTCCAACCGATCTTTTTCGCAAACAGCGGCACTATCGAGCGCTGGAGGCTGGTACATGCGGGCATTCGCGACACCATCGTGCCGCAATTTCGCAAAATGGCCGAAACAGGACGCCAGCGTAGCCAGGAAGGGATCAGTACCGCCGACTCTGAAAGCTTCATCGCCAACCAGTGCGTAGGGGAGCCGGTGCCGTTCCAGGTCATCGCTTCAGACGGCCTGACCATGGACAAGGCTCAGCAACTCAGCCAGGTCACCTTGCAGCCAGGTTATCGCAATGACCTGCTGGTGATGTTTCCGGAACCTGGTCGCTATTGCGTAGTAGACAAGCCTGAAACCGCATCGGGGAGCGTCAACCAGACCACTGGCAGTACGCAACTGCTCGGTTTTGTTGAAGTCGGCGCAGGCCCTAAGATCAAAGACATCAAGGCCGCAGTCACAACCGAACTGGTCGCTGCTGCCAAGCGCAACATGCCAGCAGAGGTTCAGAGGCTGGTGGTCAGCGACCTTCAGAAGGACCTGAAACTGACCAAATTCATTCCACATGCAAGCATCTCCGATGAGGAGCTGAAGAAGAGCGGCAATCTTGAGCAGAATCTGGTGTTCATGCTCAACGCTACCGATCCGAACAACGTCAAGTTTGCTGTCGGCACCACCGCAGCGAACGCAGAGCCCTACAAGCCCGATGTCATCAATCGTCAGCTGACACTGGGGACAGCGGAAACCTGGACTCTGCAATCGGCTTACGTCAGCCATCCGTTCCATATCCACGTGAACCCGTTCCAGATCGAGAAGATCATCGGCCCGGATGGCACTGACCTCAGTGAGCCGGGGGCTGTGGATAAGACTGATAACAACGATGCTCAGTATGCAGGCCTCAAAGGCGTCTGGAAGGACACTCTGTTTGTAAAAGGCCCTAGCAGCAAGGACCAAAATTTTGATCCGGTGACTAACACCGAAGGCCTCTACAAGATCTACGTCCGCACTCGCTACCAACGCTACATCGGTGAGTTCGTGTTGCACTGCCACATCCTCGATCATGAAGATCAGGGCATGATGCAGAACGTCAACATCAGCATTCCGGATGGCAATGGCGGCAACGTTGGCAGCAGCAGTCATCATTGATGGGTTCTGACTGAAAAAAGCGGCTCACACTGAGCCGCTTTTTTTACCCGCGAAAAAGCCATAAAAAAAGGCCGCCCGAGGGCAGCCTTTAAAGAACAAAAGGAAAGAGAGTAAAGCTTGCTTACACGGCCGCGACAGGACGCATGTAAGAAATAGGTGCCGTACTGGCATCCTCGAAGGTCACGACTTCCCAGGCGTCCGGCTGCTCGATCAACGTGCGCAGCAGACGATTGTTCAGTGCATGCCCCGACTTGAAGCCGCGGAACTCACCGATCAGGCTATTGCCCAGCAGGTAGAGGTCGCCGATGGCATCCAGGATTTTATGTTTGACGAATTCGTCCTCATAACGCAGGCCGTCTTCGTTCAGTACGCCTTCCTTGTCGACCACGATGGCGTTTTCCACGCTGCCGCCGAGTGCGAGGTTGTGCTTGCGCAGGTACTCGATGTCACTCATGAACCCGAAGGTCCGTGCACGGCTGACTTCCTTCACGAAGGAAGTACTGGAAAAGTCCACGCTTGCACTCTGGGTGCGGTCACGGAAGACAGGGTGATCGAAATCGATCTCGAAGCTGACCTTGAACCCCTCGAAAGGCACGAAAGTAGCGCGTTTACCGCCCTCTTCCACTGTCACCTCACGCAGGATACGGATGAACTGCTTCGGCTCGTCCTGTTCCTCCAGGCCGGCCGATTGAATCAGGAATACGAAAGGGCCTGCGCTGCCATCCATGATTGGAACTTCGGAGGCAGAGAGCTCGACGTAGGCGTTATCGATGCCAAGGCCAGCCATGGCCGAAAGCAAATGTTCTACCGTGTCGACCTTGACGTCACCGCTGACCAGAGTGGTCGACAGTGTGGTGTCTCCGACATTTTCCGCCCGTGCAGCAATATGCACGACAGGGTCCAGGTCGGCTCGGCAAAACACGATGCCGGTATTCACAGGCGCAGGTTTCAGGGTCAGGTAAACCTTTTCCCCGGAATGCAAGCCAACACCTGTGGCACGGATAATATTTTTCAGGGTGCGTTGTTTAATCATGGCATGGCCGCTTCAGCGCAAGTTGCGAACTGGTATCAACAAAGGCTGGCGATAATAGCAGACCATGCCTTTGCTGAACACCAATCACCCTAATACCCCTGATACATTTCATCAATCGGCCTGACGACGCAGGAAAGCCGGGATGTCCAGATAGTCAAGGTCATCGTTAGGGTTCATCTTCGCCGCTGCCGTGGCGCTTGCATGAGCCTGATTACGCATTACGGTCGGACGGTCCAGATCACGGTAGTTCACCGATGGAGCTTCCTGACGAGCTGCTGCCGGTTGAGCAGCGGCCTGCTGGACGGTTTGCAGCGTGTTGTCGATGACCTTCACCGGCTTCTCGATTTTCGCGCCCAGACCAGTGGCAACCACGGTGACGTGCAACTCGTCACGCATGTCCGGATCGATGACAGTACCGACCTTGACCATTGCGTGCTCGGAAGCGAACGCTTCGATGATGCTACCCACGTCGGAGTACTCACCCAGAGACAGGTCAGGACCGGCGGTGATGTTGACCAGGATGCCACGCGCACCTTGCAGGTTCACGTCTTCGAGCAACGGGTTGCGAATGGCCGCTTCGGTCGCTTCACGCGCACGATTCGGACCGCTGGCGCAGCCAGTGCCCATCATTGCCATACCCATTTCGCTCATCACGGTACGGACGTCGGCAAAGTCGACGTTGATCATGCCCGGACGTTTGATGATGTCGGAGATACCGCGAACGGCACCGGCCAGAACATCGTCAGCCTTGGCGAAAGCCGACAGCAGGCTGGCGTCTTTACCCAGGATGGTCAGCAGCTTCTCGTTGGGGATGGTGATCAACGAGTCGACGCTTTCAGACAGCATACGGATGCCTTCATCGGCGATCTGCATGCGCTTGCGGCCTTCGAACGGGAACGGACGAGTCACGACCGCAACAGTGAGAATGCCCAGTTCCTTTGCCACTTCGGCAATGATTGGAGCTGCACCGGTACCGGTACCGCCGCCCATGCCAGTGGTGATGAAAACCATGTTGGTGCCTTGCAGGACTTCTGCAATGCGCTCACGGTCTTCCAGTGCAGCCTGACGGCCGACTTCAGGGTTGGCGCCAGCGCCAAGACCTTTGGTCACGCCAGTACCCAATTGCAGGATGGTGCGTGCGCCGATGTTTTTCAGTGCCTGAGCATCAGTGTTGGCGCAGATGAATTCCACGCCTTCGATGTTGCTCTTGACCATGTGATTGACAGCGTTGCCACCACCACCACCCACACCGATAACCTTGATTACCGGGCTCTGCGGGACGTTGTCTACGAGTTCGAACATTTTCCCTCTCCTTCAGTTCTCTAGTTGTTTCTGCCTACTACCTGCCGCTACCACTTTTGAAGCCTTGAAACTCAGAAATTGCCCTGGAACCAGCGCTTGACGCGCTCAAGCACTGGGGCCTTGGGTTCGTCGCCGTAACTGCTGCTGTTGCCCAGGCCGGACAGCGAGATGCCATCCGACTGTTTTTGCAGCCCGTACAACAACAGGCCTACGCCTGTGGAGTAGATCGGGTTGCGCACAACATCAGCGAGCCCTTTGACGCTATGCGGCACGCCAAGGCGCACCGGCATGTGGAAGATTTCCTCGGCCAGTTCGACCGCACCTTCCATTTTCGAGGTACCACCGGTCAGCACGATGCCGGCCGGGATCAGATCTTCATAACCGCTGCGGCGCAGTTCGGCCTGGATCAGGGTGAACAGCTCGTCATAACGAGGTTCGACCACTTCGGCCAGGGCCTGACGCGACAGCTCGCGAGGCGGACGGTCGCCCACGCTCGGTACTTTGATGGTTTCACCGGCACCGGCCAGCTTGGCCAGAGCGCAGGCGTAACGAATCTTGATTTCTTCGGCGTACTGGGTCGGTGTACGCAGTGCCATGGCGATGTCGTTGGTGACCTGATCACCGGCAATCGGGATCACTGCGGTGTGACGGATGGCGCCTTCGGTGAAGATTGCGATATCCGTGGTGCCACCACCGATGTCCACCAGGCACACGCCCAGCTCTTTTTCGTCATCGGTCAATACCGAATAGGCGGACGCCAGTTGCTCAAGAATGATGTCGTCGACTTCAAGACCGCAGCGACGCACGCATTTCTCGATGTTCTGGGCAGCGTTCACTGCACAGGTCACCACATGCACCTTGGCTTCAAGACGCACGCCGGACATGCCAAGAGGTTCACGCACGCCTTCCTGGTTATCGATCACGTAGTCCTGAGGCAGGGTGTGCAAAACACGCTGGTCGGCAGGAATAGCAACAGCCTGCGCAGCATCGAGCACGCGCTCCAGATCCGCAGAGCTGACTTCACGATCACGAATCGCCACGATGCCGTGGGAGTTCAGGCTGCGAATATGGTTGCCCGCTACCCCGACGAACGCCGAGTGAATACGGCAGCCCGCCATCAGTTGCGCTTCTTCGACTGCGCGCTGGATCGATTGCACGGTCGACTCGATATTCACCACCACGCCCTTTTTCAGGCCACGGGATGGATGGGTACCGATACCCACGATTTCCAGCGAGCCATCGGCCGCGACTTCGCCTACCAGTGCCACCACCTTGGAGGTACCGATATCCAGCCCGACGATCATTTTGCCGCTTTGCACATTTGCCATGGTCCAGCCTCTTATCAATTCTTCGCGACAGCGGGCTTGTCCGCTGTCGGCGCTACCTGTTCACGCCATCCGACCGCAAGGCCGTTGGAGTAACGCAGGTCGATGCGCGCAATATTCGTGATTTGTTCTTTAAGCGTTTTTTCGTAAATCGCGATGAAGCGGCGCATTTTTTCCACAAGATGATCGCGTCCCAGCAACAACTCGATACCCGGACCGGCATTGCCGGCACCGGTGGTCAGGAACCAACTGCCACGCTCACGTAACTCCAGGCGTGCGATGGAGAACCCCATGGGGCGCAACATCTGACTCAACACCTGGTACTGCTGCATCACCTGTTGCTGAGCCCGCTGCGGGCCGAACAACTGGGGAAGGTGTTCATAGTTGGACAGTTCACGCGGCGTGAAAGCCTGTCCCTGGTTGTTCAACAGCGCTTCATCTCCCCAACGGGCGACGGGCAGTTGCTCTTCCAGTCGAATCACGACCTGATCCGGCCATACACGCCGTACTTCGGCATGGGCGATCCAGGGCATCTGTTCCAGTTCGGTACGCATACCGGCCAGATCGATGGTGAAGAAGCTTGCCGCGACATAAGGCGCGATTCGCTGCTGCACGGCCTGCTGGCTGATGTAACTCAAGTCGCCCTGCACGTTGATCCGGGTGATCGGACGATCGACATACGGCAGCAGACGCTGCGCGCCTTCGTACGTACCGAACCCCAGAACCACCAGCAGCACCGGCCAGAACAGCCCCCTCAGGAAACCGAAACCCGGCTTGGGCAGTCGCGCCGACAATGGCTCCTTGGCCACCATCCGACTGGCACCACGCGGCACTGGCTTGCGACCAGGAGCAGGTGGCTGATGACGTGCCGACGCGCCGTACATGCTTAACCTCTCACCTGAACGCTGTCGGCCAGAATCGCCAACACCAGTTGCTGGAAGTCCAGCCCGGCAGCACGCGCTGCCATAGGGACCAGACTGTGATCGGTCATGCCTGGCACGGTGTTGACTTCCAGCAGCCAGAACTTGCCTTCTGCATCCTGCATGACATCCGTGCGCGCCCAGCCTGCAATGCCGATGGCTTCGCAAGCACGTGCTGTCAGTTGTTTGAGTTCCTGTTCCTTCGCGTCACTGAGCCCGCACGGAATCCGGTACTGGGTATCGGAAGCCAGGTACTTGGCGTCGTAATCGTAGAAACTGTGAGGAGTGCCCAGACCGATAGGCGGCAATATTTCGCCACGCAGGCAGGCGATCGTGAACTCCGGACCTTGAATCCATTGTTCGACCAAAACTTGCGAATCGTAGGTACTGGCTGCTTTCCATGCGGCGATCAATTCGTCGACGCCGGTCACCTTCGCCATACCGATACTTGAACCTTCATGGGCCGGTTTGACGATCAAAGGGAAGCCCAGTTCCGTCGCCGCAGAAATACAATCGGCCTCGCTGCCCAGAACCGCGTGCAGCGGAGTGGCAAGCCCGAGACTTTGCCAGACCTGCTTGGTGCGCAACTTGTCCATGGCCAGTGCAGAAGCCAGTACACCACTGCCGGTATAAGGGATTTGCAGGCACTCCAGCAGGCCCTGCATCGTGCCGTCCTCACCGCCACGACCATGCAGGACGATAAAGGCCCGGTCGATCCTTTCGCTGACCAGCCGTTGCAGGAAGTCATCGCCCACGTCGATGCCGAACGCCTCGACCCCAGCGCCGAGCAATGCATCGAGCACCGCACGCCCGGACTTCAACGAAACCTCCCGCTCAGCGCTCTTGCCACCGAAGAGCACGGCAACGCGGCCGAAGCTTTTCGGCTCAAGTGTCGAGCGCAGGGAAGATTGCGAAGTCACAGTCATTTGAGCTTCCCTTCGGTTGAAGCGATGACGGCGCCGGCAAACAGCGGGCTCTTGAGCAGTTGCGGAGCCAGACCACCGATATCACCAGCGCCCTGACACAGCAGGATGTCCCCGGCACGCAGCAACGGCTTGACCAGCGGCGCCAGTTCGACACCACGCTCGATATAGATAGGGTCCAGTTGCCCGCGCTGACGGATGCTGTGACAAAGGTTGCGGCTGTCGGCACCGGGAATCGGCTCTTCGCCCGCCGGGTAGACTTCCATCAGCAACAGCACGTTGGCATCGGCCAGCACCTGTACGAAATCGTCGTACAGGTCACGGGTACGGCTGAAACGGTGTGGCTGATAGACCATGACCAGACGACGGTCCGGCCAGCCGCCACGCACGGCATTGATGACCGCAGCCACTTCACGCGGGTGGTGGCCGTAATCGTCTACCAGCATCACGTTGCCGCCTTCGACCGGCAGTTCGCCATAGACCTGGAAGCGACGACCCACGCCCTGGAAGCCCGACAGGCCCTGAACGATGGCTTCGTCACTGATGCCTTCGTCAGTGGCGATGGCGATGGTTGCCAGCGAGTTGAGCACGTTATGGTTGCCCGGCATGTTCACCGATACATCCAGCGGCTCGCGGTCGCGACGCAACACGGTGAAGAACGTCAGCATGCCATCCTGGCGTACGTTGATCGCACGCACATCGGCGGTTTCGCTGAAACCGTAGGTCAGGGTCGGACGCTTGACCTGCGGCAGGATTTCACGCACTACCGGATCATCGATGCACATCACCGCCAGACCGTAGAACGGCAGGTTGTGCAGGAACTCGACAAAGGTCTTCTTCAGCTTGTTGAAGTCGCCTTCGTAAGTGGCCATGTGATCGGCGTCGATATTGGTCACGACAGCGACCAGCGGCTGCAGGTGCAGGAAGCTGGCGTCGCTTTCGTCGGCCTCGGCGATCAGGTAACGGCTGGTGCCCAGTTGCGCGTTGGTGCCAGCCGCGTTGAGACGACCACCGATCACGAACGTCGGGTCCAGGCCACCGGCAGCAAACACCGAAGCGATCAGGCTGGTGGTGGTGGTCTTGCCATGAGTACCGGCAACCGCGATGCCATGGCGATAGCGCATCAGCTCGGCCAACATCTCGGCACGCGGCACCACTGGAATGCGGCGCTCAAGGGCAGTCGCGACTTCCGGGTTGGAGGTGTTCACAGCGCTGGAAACCACCAGCACGTCGGCACCGACTGCGTTCTCGGCCAGATGACCGATGAAAATGTGCGCGCCGAAGGATTTCAGGCGTTCGGTAACCGGCGAGTTCTTCAGGTCCGAGCCGGACACTTCATAGCCAAGGTTCAGCAATACTTCGGCGATACCGCACATGCCGACACCGCCGATACCGACGAAGTGGATGCGGCGGATACGGCGCATTTCCGGTTGAGGCATGGCGCGTTGACTCTCAACCATGAGCCACCTCCACACAGACATCGACAACAGTGTTGGTTGCATCGGGCCGGGCCAGCCTGCGGGCGGTACGGGCCATGTTGTTCAATTGTTCGGGCTGCATCAAAACCTCTTTCAGGCGCGTGGCCATTTCGGCGGCGCCAGTTGTCGCTTGCGGCATGACGAAGGCTGCGCCTTCGCGAGCCAGATAGTCAGCGTTACGAGACTGGTGGTCGTCGATCGCGTGAGGCAGCGGTATCAGGAACGAAGGCAAGCCTGCGGCTGCCAGTTCACTGATGGTCAACGCACCTGCGCGACAGACGACCAGATCGGCCCAGGCATAGGCCTGTGCCATGTTCTGGATAAAGGGCGCGACCTGCGCCTCGACGCCAGCGCTTCGATAGCGCTCGGCGGTGACTTCATCGTGTTTCTTGCCTGCCTGATGGAATATCTCGGGGCGTATGTCTTCAGGCACCTGAGCCAGGGCTTCGGGCAATAATTTGTTCAGGGGCTCCGCTCCAAGGCTGCCGCCCAGAACCAGCAGGCGAGCCTTGCGACCGGCCAGTGCCTGACGTGGTGTTTCAAGAAACAGTTCGACACGCACCGGGTTGCCGGTCGTGCGGCGCTTGGCCGTTGCGCTGAAGGTGTCCGGGAACGCCTCGCAGATACGGCTGGCGAAGGACGACAGGCTGCGGTTGGCGGTACCGGCCACAGCGTTCTGCTCATGGATGATCAACGGCACGCCCGCCAGCTTCGCGGCCAGGCCACCTGGGCCTGTGACATAACCACCGAAGCCCACGACGCACACCGGTTTCAACTCGCGCACGACCTTGCGGGCCTGACGCAATGCCTTGAGCAGCATGAAAGGGGCCTTGAGCAGCGACAGCTTGCCCTTGCCGCGCAAACCGGTGGCATCGATCAGGTGCAAGGTCAGCCCGGCCTGCGGGACCAGTTCGTTTTCGATACCCCGTGGCGTACCCAGCCAATGCACCTTGTAGCCACGCGACTGGAACTCGCGAGCACAGGCCAGCGCCGGGAATACATGCCCGCCGGTGCCACCGGCCATGATCAACACGTTAGCGTCCATGGGGCGGCTCCTCGGCGAAGTCGCTCTCTTTGAATTCGGTTTCTTCACTGCCCATGTTGTTGCGCGATTCCCACTCGATGCGCAGCAGCAGACCGAGGCTCGCACAGCAGATCACAAGCGAACTGCCGCCATAGCTGAGGAATGGCAAGGTCAGGCCTTTGGTTGGCAGCAGGCCTACGTTTACGCCGATGTTGATCAGGAACTGGCCGATCCACAGGAAAGAAAGACCATAAGCAACGTAAGCACCGAAGAACTGTTTGGCCCTTTCTGCCCACATACCTATGTACATGCCACGAATACTGACGAACAGGAACAAGGCGACTGTGAGCAAAGACCCTATGACACCCAGCTCTTCGGCAAGCACCGAGAACACGAAGTCGGTATGAGCTTCCGGCAGATAGAACTGTTTCTGGACACTGTTGCCCAGACCGACGCCGAACCATTCGCCGCGACCGAATGCGATCAGCGCCTGGGTCAACTGGTAGCCGGAACCGAACTGGTCCGCCCACGGGTCGGTGAAGTTGGTCAGACGCGCCATCCGGTAAGGCTGGGCCTGTACCAGCACCACCACGGAAACCACAGCCAGCACCACCATCAGGGAGAAACGGAACAGCCCGACACCACCGAGAAACAGCATGGCGGCAGCCGAGCCCATCATCACGACCGTGGCTCCGAAGTCAGGCTCCATCAGCAACAGGCCCGCCATAGGCAGCAGCACGATGAACGGCTTGAAGAAGCCCATCCAGCTTTCACGAACCTCCTGCTGACGACGAATCAGGTAACCGGCCAGGAAGATCACCACAAAGACCTTGGCGATTTCAGAGGGCTGCACGTTGAACGCGCCGAAACCGATCCAGCGCATCGAGCCGTTTACCTCGCGGCCGATACCCGGCACCAGCACCAGCAACAGCAAACCGAAGGCACCGATCAGCATCAGCCAGCCCATGCGCTGCCACGTGGCGACAGGCACCATCATGGTTGCGCAGCAGGCCCCCAGGCCGATCAACAGATAGATCAGATGGCGGGTCATCATGTACAGCGTATTGCCCGACTGCACGGCGGCCACTTCCGACGACGCGGAAGTGATCATCACCAGCCCAAGCCCCAGCAGCGCAAGACAGCCAGCCAGCATCGGGAAGTCGAGGTCTATGCCACGGCCACTGATCAGCGGCGACGGATAAGGCTTGATCACGCCAAAGATCATGACAAGCCCTCCACTGCCTGGGCGAACAGGCGTCCGCGCTCTTCGTAATTCTTGAACATGTCGAGGCTCGCGCAGGCAGGCGAAAGCAATACCGCATCTCCCTCTTGGGCCAGTTCGGCACTGCGTTGCACGGACTCTTCCAGCGTGGTGACACGCACCAGCGGTACAGTATCGCCCAGCGCCTGAGCGATCAGCTCGGCATCGCGGCCCAGCAGGACGACTGCACGGCAATGAGCTGCAACGGCAGCACGCAGGGCGCTGAAGTCAGCGCCCTTGCCATC
Organism: Pseudomonas serbiensis; assembly: GCF_030580745.1. Lineage (NCBI taxonomy): Bacteria > Pseudomonadati > Pseudomonadota > Gammaproteobacteria > Pseudomonadales > Pseudomonadaceae > Pseudomonas > Pseudomonas serbiensis. Next base: position 70,168 of record NZ_JAUQOO010000013.1, on the reverse strand, counting down.
GCCACCGGCGATCAGCACCAGCTTGCCGGTGATGTCAGCACCCAGGCCTTCGATAGCAGCCAGAGCCGCACCGACGTTGGTAGCCTTGGAGTCGTTGTAATAATGAACACCCGCCCGCTCGCGCACCCACTGGCAGCGATGCTCAAGACCGCTGAAGGTCCGCAGGCTGCTCAACATGGCATCGAACGGCAGGCCGACGGCATGCCCCAGTGCCAGCGCTGCCAGGGCATTGGCCTGATTGTGTGCGCCACGGACTTTCAGTTCGCGAACCGGCATCAGGTTGTCGAACTGGAAGGCCAGGTATTTTTCGCCATTTTCTTCACGCAGACCGAAACCGTGGAAATCCGGTTTGTTCAGGCCGAAGGTCCAGCAAGGCAGACCTTCACCGATCAGTGGTCGGGACAGTGCATCCTGACGATTGACGACGACTTGCCGGGCACCACGGAAAATCCGGTGCTTGGCCAGGTGATAGGCCGGCAGGCCGCTGTAGCGGTCCATGTGATCTTCGCTGACGTTCAGCACGGTCGCGACTTCGGCGTTGAGTTCGTCAGTGGTTTCGAGCTGGAAGCTGGACAGCTCCATCACGTACAGCTCAACGTCATCGCTGAGCAGATCCAGAGCCGGCATGCCGAGGTTGCCGCCGACAGCAACACGCTTGCCTGCGGCCTGAGCCATCTCGCCCACCAGCGTGGTCACGGTGCTTTTCGCATTGGAACCGGTGATTGCAATGATCGGCGCCTTCGCGTAACGCGCGAACAGGTCGATGTCGCCGGACATCTTCACGCCACGGGCATGGGCCTGTTGCAAGGCAGGTGTCGCAAGGGCCAGCCCCGGGCTGACATACAGCTCGTCGGCACGGCAGAGAAACTCTACGTCCAGCTCGCCACAACGCACTTCCACCTGCGGGTAATCGCGACGCAAGGTCGCCAGCTCAGGGGGATTCTCCCGCGTATCGGCCACGGCAAACGCAACGCCCCGGTTCGCCAGGAAGCGAACCAGGGACATGCCACTTTTGCCAAGACCGACAACGATACGGAAGCGGTCGGAAACGATCAAAGACACTCGTTCTACCTCAGTTTCAGCGTTGCAAGGCCGATCAGTACCAGAATCACGGTGATGATCCAGAAACGGACAATCACACGCGGCTCAGGCCAGCCCTTGAGTTCAAAGTGGTGGTGGATAGGCGCCATGCGGAACACGCGGCGACCGGTCAGTTTGAATGACGCAACCTGAATGACCACTGAAAGGGTTTCCATCACGAACACGCCGCCCATGATGAACAAGACGATTTCCTGGCGGACGATCACTGCCATGGTGCCCAGTGCCGCGCCCAGTGCCAGGGCACCGACGTCGCCCATGAACACCTGGGCCGGATAAGTGTTGAACCACAGGAATCCGAGCCCGGCACCAATCAGCGCACCGGAGAATACGATCAGCTCACCCGCTCCCGGCACATAGGGAATCAGCAGGTATTCTGCAAATTTCACGTTACCCGACAGGTAGCAGAAGATACCCAGCGCGCCACCGACCATCACGGTCGGCATGATTGCCAGCCCGTCCAGCCCGTCAGTCAGGTTCACGGCGTTGCTGGAGCCGACGATGACGAAATAGGTCAATACGATAAAACCGACCATGCCCAACTGGATGCGCACATCCTTGAGCATCGGCACGATCAGCGTGGTTTCGGTCGCCGACGGCGCAGTCGTATAAAGGAAGATGGCTGCACACAGGCCGAACACCGACTGCCAGAAGTATTTCCAGCGACTTGGCAGGCCACGGGAGTTCTTCTCGATCACCTTGCGATAGTCATCAACCCAGCCGATACCGCCGAACAGCAGCGTGACGAGCAGTACCACCCACACATAACGGTTGCTCAAGTCAGCCCACAGCAAGGTGCTGATGCCGATGGACGACAGGATCAATGCACCGCCCATGGTCGGGGTGCCGGACTTGGAGAGGTGCGATTGCGGACCATCGTTACGCACGGCCTGACCAATCTGGCGAAGCTGCAGGGTACGAATCATCCACGGACCCAGCCACAGCGAAAGGGTCAAGGCCGTGAGCACGCCGAGAATCCCGCGCAAGGTCAGGTATTGGAAGACCGCAAAGCCTTTGTAGAACTGTTGTAAAAACTCGGCCAACAGCAGCAGCATCAATGTTTCTCCAGGCTAGAACCGCATAAGGCGGCCACGACGTTTTCCATCGCGGCACTACGCGAGCCCTTGATCAATAAAGTGGTATTTGTGTCTTGCTCGGCGCCCAGCGCCGCAATCAGGTCGGCCTGGCTGGCAAAATGGCGCGCATGCTCGCCGAAGGCGTTGACGGCGTGAACCATCAGCGGACCAACGGCATAAAGCGCAGAAACCTTGCCGGCGGCATAGGCGCCCACGTCGTGGTGACCTTGTTCGGCCCAGTCACCCAGCTCGCCGATATCGCCCAGCACCAGGACAGTACGTCCGGGGAAATCGGCCAACAGATCGACAGCGGCATTTATGGAAGACGGGTTTGCGTTGTAAGTGTCATCGATCACCCGCACACCATTGCTGGCAATGTGTACGACCGTACGGCCCTTGACCGGCTGAACATTGTTCAAGCCAGTGACAATGCCTTCCAGCGTAATGCCCAGCGCAAAGGCCGCAGCAGCCGCCGCCAGCGCATTGGCCACGTTATGTTTACCCAGCAGATTCAGTTGCACCTGCGCAGTGCCCAACGGGCTGTGCAGCAAAAAGTTCGGGCAGCCACGGGCATCGCGCCCCAGGTCACTGGCGTGCAGGTCGGCCTGGGTGTTGCTCAGGGCAAAGCTGACGATCTTTCGCTCACCGACACGGATACGCCAGGTCGGGAATGCCTTGTCATCCAGATTCAGGACCGCAATGCCGCTGGCATCGAGCCCTTCAAGGATTTCGCCTTTGGCTTCCACGATCCTGTCCGGACCACCGAACTCACCGACATGGGCGGTCCCGGCATTGGTAATCAGTGCGACATGAGGTTTTGTCAGGCTGACAGTGAAAGCGATTTCACCGACACGCGACGCCCCAAGCTCGATGACTGCCGAGGAGTATTCCGGGGACAGCTCAAGCAGGGTCAGCGGCACGCCCAGTTCGTTGTTCAGATTGCCACGTGTGGCCAGAACCGGGCCGCGGGTACGCATGATGCTGGCCAGCATTTCCTTGACCGTGGTCTTGCCACTGGAACCGGTAATGGCTGCAACAGGCCTGTCGACAAAGGCATTGCGATTGATCGCGCCCAATTGCGCCAAGGCCTTGCGGGTATCGAGCACGACCAGTTGCGGCAAGGCTGCACCTTCCACTTCACGCTCGACCAGAGCACCTACGGCGCCTTTGGCGGCAACCTGATCCAGATACTCGTGACCATCGAATCGCGGGCCGGTCAGGGCAACGAACAACTGGCCCGGCAAGATGCCACGGCTGTCGGTGCTCACGCCGGTAAAACTGCAATCGCCCACACGACGGGCATCAAGCGGCGCGACCAGTTCGCTGAAGGTCAATGCTTTAAGCATTCGCAGACTCCCGTGCAGCCAAGGCCTTGGCGGCTTCTTCCAGATCGGAGAACGCATGACGCTGACCGTTGATTTCCTGATAGTCCTCATGGCCCTTGCCAGCCAGGACCACGACATCTGCCGCATCGGCACTGGCAATCAGTTCGGCAATCGCCTGGCCACGGCCTTCAATGAAATGCACGGCATCAGGGGTCACGAAGCCTGGGCGGATATCATCGAAGATCCGGCCCGGCGATTCTGTGCGGGGGTTGTCGTCAGTAACCCAGACGCCATCGGCAAGGCGCTCGACCACTTCGGCCATCAGCGGACGCTTGCCACTGTCACGATCGCCACCGCAACCGAACAGGCACAACAAGCGGCCCTTGGCATGCGGACGCAATGCGTTGAGGACCTGCTCGAGCGCATCGGGGGTATGGGCGTAATCAACCACCACCAAAGGTTTGTCGCCACCGCCAAGACGCTGCATGCGCCCGACCGGGCCTTCCAGCTTCGGCAGAACCTTGAGAATTTCGTCCAGCGCATACTCCAGCCCCAGCAAGGCGCCGATAGCGGCAAGCACATTGCTCAGGTTGAAACGCCCCAGCAGACGGCTGCGCAGCAGGTGTTCACCTTGCGCAGTCACCAGCGTGGCGCGTACGCCATCGTCATCGAACTTCGCATCGCGGCAATAAAGCGATGCGCTCTTGTCCTGGAGGCTGTAGGTGATGAGACGCGACTCATGCTTGATCTCGGCCAGCTCACGGCCGAACTCGTCGTCCAGGTTGATGACCCGGCAACGCAGATCCGACCATGCGAACAGCTTGGCCTTGGCCGCGCCATAGGCCTGCATCGTGCCGTGGTAATCCAGATGATCGCGGGACAGATTGGTCAACACGGCGACATCGAAATCCAAAGCGGTCGCACGACCTTGGTCGAGGCCATGAGACGACACTTCCATCGCAACGGCGCGTGCGCCGGCCTTTTTCAGGTCGGCGATGGTTGCCTGCACGGAAATCGGATCTGGCGTGGTGTGGCGGCCGCTTTGAAGGGCGCCATAGAAACCAGTCCCCAGAGTACCAACAATGCCGCAATGCTGACCGAGAAGGTCAAGAGCCTGGGCGACCAGTTGCGTGACACTGGTCTTGCCATTGGTGCCGGTGACGCCCACCAGATTCAGGCCGCGACTCGGCTCGCCATAGAAGCGGCCAGCAATGGCCGACAACTGCGCCGCCAGGCCCTTCACAGGGATCAACGGCACATCGGTAATCGGCAACACCGTAGAACCTTCTGCTTCATAGGCCACGGCCGCCGCGCCGCGTTGCAAGGCGTCGGCGATATGGGCGCGGCCATCAAGCTTGATGCCGGGCACAGCCAGGAACAGGTCTCCCGGCCGGACATTACGACTGTCGAGCGTCAACTCGCGAATCAGAGGATCGCGGTCGGTTTGAGCGAAAATCTTGCTCAGATTGAAAGCCATCAGCCACGCCCTCCTTTCACTACCGGGGCAACATTGACCTGCTCTTGCGGTGCGGCGAGGTTGTCAGGCGTCACGTTCATCAGACGCAACGTACCGGACATGACCTTGCTGAATACCGGGGCAGAAACCAGACCACCGAAATAACCACCCTTGCTCGGCTCATCGATCACAACGACGATTGCATAGCGCGGGTTACTCATCGGGCCAAAACCGGCGAACAGGGAACGGTAGGAGTTTTCCGCGTATCCCTTGGTGCCGATGGAAGTCTTGCGTGCAGTACCACTCTTGCCGCCGACGTGATAGGACGGCACACGGGCGCGATAGACGCCACGCGGGTCTTCGATCACTTGCTGCAACATGCCTTGCAGGGTCTTGGCGGTGTTTTCTGGAATGGCCTGCACTGCCGTCGGCGGCGTGTCGCTTTTCAGAATGGTCAGCGGCACGATCCGGCCGTTGTTGGCCAGCGCGCCGTAGGCATGCACCAGTTGCAAAGCAGTTACCGAAAGCCCGTAGCCGTAGGACAGGGTCGCGGTTTCAGCCTTGCGCCACTCGCGGTAGTTCGGCAGATTGCCCACGCGCTCGCCGGGGAATCCAAGGCCGGTGTACTGGCCGAAACCGACGCGCTGCATGGTACGGAAGATGGCTTCACCGCCCACGTCGAAGGCGATCTTGCTCATGCCCACGTTACTGGAGTTGATCAGAATCCCGGTCAGATCGAGGATCGGCCCTTCGGTCTTGGTCACGTCACGAATGGTGTACTTGCCGATCTGCAAGGTGCCCGGATAGACCTCGACCTTGTCGCTCGGTTTCCAGCGGCCGCTGTCCAGCGCGGTCGTCATGGAAATCGGCTTCATGGTCGAACCCGGCTCGAACACGTCGATGATTGCCCGGTTACGCATTGCAGCAGGCACCATGGTGCGGCGATTGTTCGGGTTGTAGGTCGGCTGGTTGACCATGGCCAGAACTTCGCCGGTCTTGACGTCCATGATTACCAGGCTACCGGCCTTGGCTTCGTTCTCTACAATGGCGTTGCGCAGCTCGCGGGTGGCCAGATATTGCAGGCGCAGATCAATAGACAAAGCCAAGGTCTTGCCGGCCTTGGCGTTCTTGGTTACCTGGACGTCCTTGATCAGTCGTCCCCTGCGGTCCTTGATGACCTGCCGCTTGCCGGGAACCCCAGCGAGCCAGTCGTCGTAGGCAAGCTCGACGCCCTCGCGACCATGGTCATCAAGGTCGGTGAAGCCAACCATGTGGGCGGTCACGTCACCGGCCGGATAGAAACGCCGGAACTCCTCGATGCCGTAGACACCGGGGACTTTCAGGTCCAGCACCGACTGCCCTTGTTCAGGCGTCAGGCCGCGAACCAGATAGATGAATTCCTTGGTGGCCTGGGAATCGAGACGCTCGGTCAGGGCCTTGAGGTCCTGGCCAAGCGCAGCCGCCAGCAAGGACCACTTGGATTTGTCCTGCTGCATTTCACGCGGGTTGGCCCACAGCGTAGTCACAGGAGTACTGACGGCCAGAGGCTCGCCGTTACGGTCGGTGATCAGACCACGGTGAGCCGGAATCGGGATATGACGGACGCTACGAGCATCACCCTGCTCCTTGAGGAAGGTGTGATCGATGACCTGCAGATCGACAATGCGCCAGCAGATGGCGAGCACCAGCACGACGAGCAAGCCCACCACAACACGGAAACGCCACGGATACAGGGCACCCTCAAGCTTCATCATGGCGCCACCATCCGTACTTCGGCAGCGTTGGGGATGCGCATTTTCAACTGTTCGGTGGCCAGGTTCTCGATGCGGCTGTGGGCCGTCCAGGTACTTTGCTCAAGAATCAGACGCCCCCACTCGGCCTGCGCCTTGTCGCGCACGCTCATCTCCGAGTACAGGGAGTTGAGCAATTGCCGGTTCCAGTGGGCGCTATAGGACACGCCGATTGCCGAAATGAGGACGGCAATGAACAGCAGCAACATAATGAAACTGCCGCCGGGCAATGGCTTGAGGAACAGACGACTCACCTGAGCTTCTCCGCCACACGCATGACAGCGCTGCGCGAGCGTGGATTGGCTCTGGTTTCTGCGTCCGAGGCGAACTGCGCCTTGCCGATGAGTTTGATTTTCGGCTCGAAGGCCTTGAACTGGATCGGCAGATTACGAGGCATGTTGTCAGCTTCGCCCTTGACGAGCTTGCGCATGAACAACTTGACGATGCGGTCTTCCAGAGAGTGGAAGCTGATGACCACCAGACGGCCGCCGACTTCCAGGGCGTCCAGCGCCGCCTCAAGACCGGCTTCCAGATCACCCAGCTCGTTGTTGACGTGAATACGCAGGCCCTGGAAGGCGCGCGTGGCCGGATTCTTGCCTTTTTCCCAGGCGGGGTTGGCGACCTTGAGGACTTCTGCCAGATCGGCAGTGCGCTCGAAAGGCTGGATTTCACGACGCTGGACCACGGCATTGGCCATGCGCTTGGCGAAACGCTCTTCGCCGTATTCCTTGAAAACCCGGGCAATTTCTTCAGCGGGGGCTGTGGCGATGAACTCGGCCGCACTCACGCCGCGAGTCGGGTCCATGCGCATGTCCAGCGGGCCGTCGTTCATGAAGCTGAAGCCACGCTCAGGATCATCCAGTTGCGGCGACGACACGCCAAGGTCCAGCAGAATGCCGTTGACCTTGCCTGCCAACCCGCGTTCTTGAGCCTCCGAGCCCAATTCAGCAAAGCTTCTCTGCACAATGACAAAGCGGCCGTCTTCGGCCGCCAGCGCTTGCCCTGTGGCAATCGCTTGAGGATCCTTGTCGAACCCCAGCAGCCGGCCATCCGGCCCCAGATGCTGCAGTATCAGGCGGCTATGTCCGCCACGACCGAATGTGCCGTCCAGATAGCAGCCATCGGCGCGCACAGCGAGAGCCTCGACGGCTTCTTCGAGCAGTACGGTGATGTGGGTAAAACTGCTGTTCATAGTCACAGGATCAGGTCACGTAATTCATCAGGCATCGCGCCAGGTTTTTGAATGGCTGCAAGGTCGGCATCGGCAAGAGCGTTCCAGGCATCCTCGTCCCACAGTTGAAACTTATTAAGCTGTCCAACCAACATCACACGCTTATCCAACTTGGCGTATTCACGAAGACGCGGTGGCACCAGAAAACGCCCACTGCCGTCCAGCTCCAGATCCACTGCATTACCAATCAGAAGCCTTTGCAACCGGCGGTTTTCCTCGCGAAAGGTAGCCAGCTCACGAAGTTTCGCCTCAATCAGTTCCCACTCGGACAGCGGATAAAGACACAAGCAGGGATCAACAGCATCAATGGTCACGATAAGTTGGCCGGAGCTACGCGAATCCAGCTCGTCACGGTACCGGCTCGGCATAGCGAGACGGCCCTTGGCATCGAGATTGATTGCGTTGGCACCACGAAACACAGGCGCACTCTCCGAATTTTAACTTTTTGCGCTAAAAAAACCCACTTCGTGCCACTTTCTGCCACTTACGCACACTATAGGAATGCGCCCACCACACCGTCAAGGCACGGTCTTAAGGAAACCCCTTACATTTCGGAGATTTAGGAGTGGTATTGGAGGGGGAGAGATAAATTCACGAGGGTTTTGACAGGCAAACACGATGCCTCTCAAATGTTTGTGAGCAAAAGTTAAAGTAATTTATTAAGTGTAAGAATTTTTTGGCATTACGGAGAAGAAAAACAGCTGCTTTAACAGCAGAGAGGAAAAAAGGTGGAGAGTCGATCTGTAAGCCGGGTTCTGTCGAGGACAGTCATTCCTCTACGACGGCCATCACTGGACGTCTTTAGCAACCTACCCGGTTCCAGCGCGGGCCACGCCTAGGAACCCTATTTGGTCTTGCTCCGAGTGGGGTTTACCTTGCCACGAACTGTTGCCAGACGTGCGGTGCGCTCTTACCGCACCTTTTCACCCTTACCGGCACCGAAGTGCTTAGGCGGTTATTTTCTGTGGCACTTTCCGTAGGCTCACGCCTCCCAGGCGTTACCTGGCACTCCGCCCTATGGAGCCCGGACTTTCCTCCCCCCCTTGTTGCGAAACAACAAGAGGCAGCGACTGTCCAATCGACTCTCCGTTGCCAAGGGTATCGATACGAGGCGTCAAGAACAAGCATTAAAAGCCCGAATGACGCGCATTCGTCGCACAGGCGGGAACTTATTGGTTCTTCTGCTTATCCAACGCGACCTGATAAAGCAGGTTCTTGCGCACACCGGTAATTTCAGCGGCCAGTGCAGCAGCACGCTTGAGCGGCATTTCCTCCAGCAACAGATCAAGAACCCTGCGCGCCTCGGCCCCCACGACATCTTCATCCTCGGGCTGCGTCCAGCCCGCCACCAGAACCACACATTCGCCACGCTGCTGATTGCTGTCGCCTTCGACAAAGGCGCGCAACTGTGCCAGCGGCAAACCCTTGAGCGTTTCAAAGGTCTTGGTCAGCTCCCGCGCCAGCAGCGCAGGGCGATCAGGGCCGAACACCTGCTCCATATCCTGAAGACATTCCAGAATCCTGTGCGGGGCCTCATAGAAGATCAACGTGCGCGGTTCTTCGCGAAGCACTTCAAGCCGACTTTTGCGACCGACTGCCTTGGCTGGCAAAAAACCTTCGAAGATAAAGCGGTCCGAAGGCAGACCGGCTGCCGACAGAGCCGCGATCAATGCACAGGCACCAGGCACCGGAATGACCTGCACACCCGCCGCTCGCGCCTGACGGACAAGGTGATAACCGGGATCGGAGATCAGCGGCGTACCGGCATCGGAAATCAACGCAACATCGTCGCCCGCCAGCAAACGAGTGATAAAACGGCTACCCTCGTCACGCTCGTTATGTTCATGGCAGGCAGCCAGAGGCGTGGATATTCCAAAATGCTGCATCAGCCGTGCCGAGTGCCGAGTATCCTCTGCTGCTATCAATGCCACTTCACGCAGCACTTTCAAGGCCCGCACGCTCATGTCGTCCAGATTGCCGATAGGGGTCGCCACTACATAAAGCGAACCCAGGGTGGAATTTGAAACAACCGGAGCAGTCAAAGCGCAGACCTCATTTTTGATGTTTGAAAAAACCGCATTGTACAGGCTACGGCCATGACCAATGGTGCAACACATTCAGGGATGAGTATAAAAAGGAAGGAAACCCATGATTCTGTCCCGCCGCAAGATGCTGAAACACTATCGAATCGGGTGTATTGGCCGATAGAGGGCCATGACACGACCAATATCACTGCTTTGCACACCATCGAAGTCGCACCCCGGCCAGTGCTTGGGTACAATTCCCCGCTAACTTGCTTGAGTATCAGGAACACATCAATGATCGCCTGCCTGCGGCTGTTCTCTGCCCTCTGCCTCGCTGCCCTTCTTGCAGCCTGTGCCAGCTCGCCCTCATCCAGTCTTGGTGAGTTGCCTCGCACCCCCGACGCCAGCATCGAGCAACTGCTCGAACAGGCCGCGTCCGCCAAGGCGCCGGATCAGGCCGCCACATTGCGCCTGAGCGCCGCAGACCTGGCGAATCGCCAGAATAATCCTGGTCGCGCAGCCCAGATTCTGGCCCAGGTGCCTCTGGATCAGCTGAAGCCCGGTTTGCAGGTATTCGCCAGCACCCTGTCTGCGGAACTGGCCATGGGTCGCAACCAGCCAAAAGCGGCATTGACCGCGCTGGAGCATCCGAGCCTGCAACGCCTGGGCGAACTGTCGGTTGAACAGCAAGTGCGCACCCACACTGTCCGGGCCCGCGCACTTGAAGCCGATGGCCAGGCTCTGGCTGCCGCTCGCGAGCGTGTATTTGCCGGTCCGCTGCTGCAAGGCAACGACGCCAGCGCCAACAACGATGCAATCTGGGCACTTGTTGCCTCATTGCCTGCCGACCAGTTGCAAAGCACCACCACCGACGACATGGGGGGCTGGCTGAGCCTGGCCCGCTCGGTCAAGGGCGCCGGCACGCTGGAGCAACAACAGGCAGCCATCGACGCCTGGAAAGCACAGAACCCGCAGCACCCGGCCGCCCAGAAGCTGCCGACCACCCTGGCCCAACTTCGCGCCCTGACCAGCGAACCGCTGACCAAGATCGCTCTGCTGCTCCCACAGGATGGCCAGTTGGCCTCGGTTGCCAAGGCGCTTCGTGAAGGCTTCATGGCCGCTCACTATCAGGCCCAGCAAGCTGGCCAGAACCCACCTGCCATCCAGGTTTTCGACAGCTCGCGCGTCACCTCGATGGACGAGTTCTACCGTCAGGCCAAGGCTGCCGGTGCGCAACTGGTCGTCGGCCCGCTGGAAAAGAATCTGGTCAAACAGCTGAACAGCCGTCAGCAACTGCCTATCACCACGCTGGCCCTGAACTACAGCGACTCCAACACCGAAGGCCCGGCGCAACTGTTCCAGTTCGGCCTCGCCGCCGAAGACGAAGCTCGCGAAGTGGCCCGTCGCGCCTGGGCAGACGGCAAACGCAGCGCAGTCGCCATGGTGCCGAAAGGCGAATGGGGTGATCGTGTACTGGATGCCTTCCGCAAAAGCTGGCTGGCCAAGGGCGGCAAACTGATCGCTGCCGAACATGTTGACCAACCCGTCGCGCTTGCCCAGCAAGTCGCTGACCTGTTCCAGTTGCGTAACAGTGAAGGCCGCGCCCAGCGTCTGCAAAGCACGGTAGGCACCCAGGTTGCAGCCCAGCCGACACGCCGTCAGGACATCGACTTCATGTTCCTGGCCGCGACGCCTCAACAGGCCCAGCAAATCAAGCCAACCATGGTGTTCCAGTACGCGGGCGACGTTCCGGTCTATGCAACGTCCCATCTGTTCACCAACAGCAACGATCAGGCTCAGTATCTGGACCTGAACGGCGTACGCTTCTGCGAAACACCCTGGCTGCTCAATGCCAACGACCCTCTGCGCCAGCAGGTGATTGCTCAATGGCCGCAGGCATCCGGCAGCCTGGGTCGCCTCTACGCCATGGGCATCGACGCCTATCGCCTGGCCCCACGCCTCGACCAGCTCAAAACGCTGCCTGAAAGCCGTATCGATGGTCTGTCGGGCAGCCTGAGCATGAGCCCGAGCCGTCGCGTCGAGCGTCAGTTGCCATGGGCAGAGTTCATCGACGGCAAGGTCCAGCGTCTCCCGGACACCATCAATTGATGTCAGGCAACACCCGGCAACAGGCAGGGCGCGAGGCAGAAGCCTACGCCCTGCTCTATCTGCAGCAACAAGGCCTGCGCCCGATCACTCAAAACTGGTCATGTAAACGCGGCGAGCTTGATCTAGTCATGCTCGACGGCGATACAGTAGTATTCGTCGAAGTTCGCTACCGACGCCATTCAGGCTGGGGTGGAGCGATGGAAAGCGTCGACTTTCGCAAACAGGAAAAACTTATTACCGCTGCACAACTGTTTCTGCAACAAGAGTCCCGGTGGGCCGATTATCCATGCCGTTTCGACGTGATAGCTGTCGATGGAGATCCAGGCAAGGCCGCTCCCCTGAACTGGCTCAAGAGCGCATTCGACAGTTGATTCGATCAAGGGCAATCAGAACCCTGACGAGCAGCAACACCCTTTACCACCCATTTTGCTATTTGATTTGCGGGCTGCACATTCAGTGTGTGGTGAGCCGCCGGGAATACCCGCAGCGCACCCGACCAGCCGCCGTACGCTCTCATTAAGGTCACATTGATGGACATGCAATCCCGAATTCGCCGGCTTTTCCAGGCCAGCATCGACACCAAGCAACAGGCGATGGACGTCCTTGCACCCTTTATCGAGCAGGCCAGCCAGGTAATGGTCAACGCCCTGCTCAACGAAGGCAAAATGCTTGCCTGCGGTAACGGCGGCTCCGCTGGCGATGCGCAGCATTTCTCTTCCGAACTGCTCAATCGTTTCGAGCGCGAAAGACCGAGCCTGCCAGCCATAGCGCTGACCACAGACACGTCAACCATCACCTCGATCGCCAACGATTACAGCTACAACGAAATCTTTTCCAAACAGATCAGAGCCCTGGGTCAGCCGGGCGATGTACTGCTGGCCATTTCCACCAGCGGCAATTCGGCGAACATTATTCAAGCCATCCAGGCCGCACATGATCGCGAAATGATTGTCGTAGCATTGACGGGACGCGACGGTGGCGACATGGCATCGCTATTATTGCCGGAGGACGTGGAAATCCGCGTACCGGCCAACGTCACGGCACGCATACAAGAAGTCCATCTGCTGGCGATCCATTGCCTTTGCGATCTGATCGACAGCCAACTGTTCGGGAGTGAAGAATGACCCCTAATCGCCTCAGCCTACTGGTCCTGACACTGTGCCTCGGCGTCAGCGGATGCAGCTCGGTTCTGACAGCAACACGTGACACGCCGATCGAGGACGACCGGGGAACAAGGACTTTCGGCAGCAAGATCGATGACTCCCTCATCGAAACCAAAGCCGCCGTCAACATTTCCAAGGCCCACCCTGACCTGGCCGAAGGCTCGCATATTGTCGTCACCAGCTTCAACGGCATCGTCCTGCTGGCTGGCCAGACACCTCGCGCAGACCTCAAGGCCATTGCAGAACAGGCCGCCAGCTCCGTGCAGCGGGTCAAGAAGGTCAATAACGAACTTCAGGTCATCACCCCCTCGTCCCTGCTGGCGCGTAACAACGATGCCTGGCTGACGACCAAGATCAAAACCCAGATGCTGGCGGACAACTCTATCCCCGGCTCGCGCATCAAGGTGGTCACCGAAAACGGGATCGTCTTCATGCTGGGCCTGGTCACTCAGGATGAAGCCAACCGCGCCACCAACCTGGTGCAGAGCGTATCCGGCGTACAGAAGATCGTCAGGTTATTCGAGTACATCGATTGATAAGCTGCCGGCACTAAAAAAGGCGATCCATCCGGATCGCCTTTTTTTATTTCACTACCTTCAGACTCGGTCTGCCGCTGGGGCGCGGCGGCTCGCTGTCCGGTGGTGGCGCATCCTCTTCCAGCTCGATCTCGTCCTCTTCCTCCACCGGAGGCTCCAGATCGAAGACCATGCCCTGGCCATTTTCCCGGGCATAGATCCCCAGAATGGCACCGATAGGAACATACAAGGTATGCGGCACACCGCCGAAGCGGCCTTCAAAACTGACCGCTTCGTTGTCCATGTGCAAATGGCGCACAGCACTGGGCGAAACGTTCAGGACAATCTGCCCATCATTGGCAAAACCCTGAGGGATCTGCACCGATGGGTACTCCGCATTGACCAATATATGCGGTGTGCAATCGTTATCGACGATCCACTCATAGAGAGCACGAATCAGATAAGGGCGACTGGAGTTCATCAACGGCTCCTTAAGCCTTAGCGCATCTCACGTTCGGCTACAGACAGGCTCGCCTGAAATGCCTCGCGCGCAAATTGGCGCTCCATGTAATCAAGCAACGGCTTGGCAGGCCGTGGCAATTCGATACCCAATACAGGCAAACGCCAGAGTATGGGCAGTAGACAGCAATCGACAAGGCTTTGCTCGTCACTGAGGAAAAAAGGCTTTTCCGCAAACAACGGCGAAACACCGGTCAGACTTTCACGCAATTCCTTGCGCGCCTGTACGCGGGCAGACTCTTTGGTACGCGAATCCAGAATAAGATCCACAAGTCCACACCAGTCGCGCTGAATCCGATGGATCAACAGGCGGCTATTGGCACGCGCCACAGGGTAAACCGGCAGCAAGGGCGGGTGCGGGTAACGCTCATCCAGATATTCCATCACCACCGTAGACTCGTACAACGCCAGGTCACGATCAACCAGGGTTGGAACGCTGCCATACGGATTCACTTCGATGAGCTGAGGCGGATGACGGCCCGCAACAACATCGATGATCTCGGCGCTGACACCTTTCTCCGCGAGCACGATGCGCACGCGATGGGAATAGTGGTCGGCGGGGTCGGAGTAACAGGCCAACCGATTGGTCACGCCCATGGCGATCCTCCTCGCTTGTTAAAATTTATAAGGCAGACAAACGAACGCGCCCCAGTGGTGCCTCCGATTATGACCGCGCAAAGACAGGTCGTCGTCGCGGGCGACAAGATAGCTCATTTACGCGAAGTAAATTCTGCAATCTTGCGCCGCTACTATACCCGCCTCGCAATCACTATCCGAATGGAGACGCCACTGGAGCGCTTGTGTCAGGGCGAAGCTACAGCTCGATCAATGAACATCCTTCCAGTATTCACGCTTGAGCAGATAGGCGAATACAAAGAAGAAGGCCAGATAAAGCAACACATAAGCGCCTATGCGCTGATGCTGCAGTTTAACCGGATTGGCTGAATAGGCCAGAAAGGTCACCAGATTCTTGATCTTCTCGTCGAACTGCTCTTCGTTCAGGCTACCGGTTTTCGGCACGATGGTCAGTTGATCGCAAGCCTCATGGGTGAGCGGCGCACCGGTCAGCGGATCATATTGCTTCTTGCCATCCTCAATCACCTGGACCTGCTTGCAGCCGACAACCTGACGCCCTTGAAGCCCGACCAACACGTTGGGCATGCCGACATTAGGGAACACCTTGTTGTTCACGCCCCACGGACGAGCCGGATCTTCGTAGAACGAACGCAGATAGCCATACAACCAATCCGTGCCACGTACTCGCGCCACCAGCGTCAGATCAGGCGGCGCAGCACCAAACCAGGCCTTGGCATCGTTTGGCTGCATCCCGATATTCATGTGATCGCCGATCTTGGCACCGGTAAACACCAGCTTTTCCAGCATCAACTCATGGGGAATACCCAGATCATCGGCTACGCGCTCATAACGCTGGTACTTGGCGCTATGGCAGCCCATGCAGTAGTTGGCGAACGTGCGTGCGCCGTCCTGCATCGCCGCCTTGTCGGAAACGTCGATATCAACCTTTTCCAGCTCTGGGCCGCCATGTTCGGCGGCAAACGACAAGACAGGCAGAATCGCGAGAATCAGTACAGCAAATAGCTTTTTCATCAGCCAGTCACCCTTTCTGGAACCGGTTTGGTCTTCTCTAGCCGGGTATAGAACGGCATCAAAATGAAGTAGGCGAAGTACAGAAAGGTGCAGATCTGCGACAACAGAGTCCGCCCCGGGGTTGGCGCCAGAACGCCCAGCACGCCCAGGATCACGAAAGCCACGCAGAACAGCAGCAGCCAGATCTTGCTCATCCATCCCTTGTAGCGCATCGACTTGACCGGGCTGCGGTCGAGCCATGGCAGCACGAACAACACTGCAATTGCGGCCCCCATGGCAATGACACCCGTGAGCTTGTCCGGAATCGCCCGCAAGATTGCGTAGAACGGCGTGAAGTACCAGACAGGCGCAATATGCTCAGGCGTCTTGAAGGCGTTGGCAGGTTCAAAGTTAGGTTTTTCGAGGAAGTAGCCACCCATTTCAGGGAAGAAGAACACAATCGAGCAGAAGACGAAGAGAAACACCACCACGCCGACAATGTCTTTCACGGTGTAATAAGGATGGAAAGGAATGCCATCCAGAGGGATGCCGTTTTCATCCTTGAGTTTCTTGATGTCCACGCCATCCGGGTTGTTGGAGCCCACTTCATGCAGCGCCAGGATATGCAGAACCACCAGCCCCAGCACCACGATTGGCAGTGCGACCACGTGCAAGGCGAAGAAACGGTTCAAGGTGATGCCGGAAATCAGGTAGTCACCGCGAATCCATTGGGTCAGGTCATCGCCAATGACCGGAATGGCCCCGAACAGCGAAATGATCACCTGGGCACCCCAGTAAGACATTTGCCCCCAAGGCAGCAGATATCCCATGAAGGCTTCAGCCATCAATGCCAGGTAAATCAGCATCCCGAAAACCCAGACCAGCTCACGCGGCTTTTGATACGAGCCGTAAAGCAAGCCACGGAACATGTGCAGGTAGACCACGATAAAGAAAGCCGAGGCGCCAGTGGAGTGCAGCAAACGCAGGATTGCGCCGTACTCGACATCGCGCATGATGTATTCGACAGAAGCAAACGCCTCTTCAGCCGACGGCGTGTAGCTCATGGTCAGCCAGACGCCGGTCAGGATCTGGTTGACCAGAACCAGCAGCGCCAGAGAACCGAAAAAGTAGAAGAAGTTGAAGTTCTTTGGAGCGTAATACTTGCTGAGATGGTCTTCCCACATCTTTGTCGCCGGGAAACGAGCATCGACCCAATCCATGAACTTGCTCATCACGCACCCTCCTTATCGACGCCAATGACAATGACACTGTCCGACTCATAGGAATGCGGGGGTACTGGCAGATTCAATGGTGCGGGTTGCGACTTGTAGACCCGACCGGCCAGATCGTAATGAGACCCGTGACAAGGACAGAAATAGCCCCCCACCCAATCCTTGCCAAGATCGACAGGTGCGACTTCAGGACGGAAGGTTGGTGAACACCCCAGGTGCGTACACAGACCGACCAGCAGCAGGATTTCCGGCTTGATCGAACGAACGACAGGGTCAACATAAGCAGGCTGAACAGAAGCCTTGGACTCAGGATCGGATAGCTGGCCGGTAATCTTGCCAAGGTTATCCAGGATCTCTTTGGTGCGACGAACAATGAACACCGGCTGACCACGCCATTCAGCAATCATCTGCTGTCCTGCTTCAATCTTGCTGATATTCACCTTGACCGGTGCCCCTGCGGCTTTCGCCTTGGCACTGGGGAACCATGACCCCACGAACGGGACCGCAGCCCCCACCGCTCCTGCTGCACCAACCACGGATGTGGCTGCCACGAGGAAGCGACGCCGGCCTGCATTCACGCCGTCATTGCTCATTCCGTCCTCTCCCATCAGCTATGTGGCCTGTTTGATCAGGCGTCTACTTAATATCAATCTAGCTGTTTATAGATTTGGCCGGATGGTAAATAAAAACCCTTCAATTAACAAGGTAATAAGACCGTACGAAAAGTAGGAAACGTTGTAAATCAAGGCTTACAGCCGTGTGTCACGTTGTCACACATAAATAACAGACATAAAAAAACGCCCAGCTCCGAAGAGGCTGGGCGTTCTTTTTGAACGAAGTGCGAATTAACGCTTCGAGTACTGCGGACGCTTACGCGCTTTACGCAGACCGACTTTCTTACGTTCAACTTCACGAGCGTCACGAGTAACGTAACCGGCTTTACGCAGGGCGCTACGCAGAGTTTCGTCGTATTGCATCAGAGCGCGAGTGATACCGTGGCGGATTGCGCCAGCTTGACCACTTACACCGCCACCGATAACGGTGACGTAGATGTCGAACTTTTCAACTGTTTCGGTCAGTTCCAGTGGCTGACGAACTACCATGCGGGCAGTTTCGCGGCCGAAGAACACGTCCAGAGAACGGTTGTTGATCGAGATGTTACCAGTGCCCGGACGCAGGAAAACGCGTGCGGTTGCGGTCTTGCGACGGCCAGTGCCGTAATTTTGAGTCGCCGACATAATGAACTATTCCGTTAAAACTTCAGTTCTTGGGGCTGCTGAGCAGTATGAGGGTGTACAGCGCCCGCATAGACTTTCAGCTTACGATACATGTCGCGACCCAGCGGGTTCTTAGGCAGCATGCCTTTGACCGCGGTCTCGATCACGCGCTCAGGAGCTTTATCGATCAGCTTTTCGAAGTTGATCGATTTGATCCCGCCCGGAAAACCGGAGTGAGAGTAGTAAATCTTGTCGGAAGCTTTAGCACCGGTAACGCGGATTTGCTCAGCGTTGATAACGACGATGTAATCACCGGTATCGACGTGCGGAGTGTATTCCGGTTTGTGCTTGCCACGCAGACGGCTCGCGATTTCGGTGGCCAGACGACCCAGGGTCTGACCAGCAGCGTCGACGACGAACCAGTCGCGCTTAACTGTTTCCGGTTTAGCAGTAAAAGTTTTCATTCTTTATAGCCTCAGGGGCCGCCTGAAAATGAGACGGCGGATCTTACTGAATAGTGCGTACTTTGACAAGTCAAAGGCAGCCGGAAACAGACGCTATCGGGGGCTCGGGTCAGCGCGTCCGTTATACGGCAAGATTCTTCGGCAGACGGCGCATCACTTCCACTGCAAAGAGCTGCCGGATTATACAGGCTGAAAAAATAACCTCAACCTGATTTTCAGCTCAGGTTCTGTTTATTGCTTGCGCGAGCAAATCGTCAGGCCGCCAGCCAGCAAGAGACGACCGCGGAGGCTGGACACACCCGCAAAAAAATAAGACGATTCAGCCGTTGCTTGACCACTATTCCATATAAGAACAAAAGATTATGCCGATTCAACACACCGCCCCGCTGCGGCGCGTAAGCATTCTTGCCACTGACAAAGTATTCGCCTCGACCCTCATGCAAGCCAAGGACTTCTTCCATCTGGCCAGCCTGCGGTACAGCAAGCAATTGGGTCACGGCCTCAAACCCGCCTTTGAAATTCGCCTGGTAAGCCCGGACGGACAGCCCGTCGGCAGCTTCAGTGACGTCACCCTGCCGGTAGACGGCCCGCTGTGCGAAAGCGACATCATTGTCATCCCGGCATTCTGGGACGACTTCGACAGCCAGTTGCAGCAATACCCGCAGATACTGCCATGGCTGCGCGAACAGCACGCCAGCGGCGCCGTCCTGTGCGGTGAAGCCACCGGGGTTTTCTGGCTGGCCGAAGCCGGCCTGCTGGACGGCAAGGAAGCCACCACCTACTGGCGTTTCTTCAATGCGTTCAACGAAAGGTTTCCCAAGGTCCTGCTCAATCAGGAAAAACACCTGACAGACGCCGACAACCTGTATTGCGCAGGCGGCACCACATCGGCCTGTGATCTCTACATTTATCTGATCGAACGCTTCTGCGGCTCGAACGTCGCCCAGGCCGTGGCCCGCGACATCCTCTATGAGGTGCGGCGCAGTTATTCACCGGGAAGGATAGGTTTTGGCGGCCAGAAGCTTCATCAGGATGTGATCATCCTGCAAATCCAGCACTGGCTCGAAGAACATTTCGCGGACAAGTTCCGCTTTGAAGACGTGGCCCGCAACCACGGCATGAGCATCCGCAACTTCATGCGCCGCTTCCAGGCCGCAACCGGCGACAAGCCGCTGCATTACCTGCAACGCCTGCGCATCGAAACAGCCAAGGGCCTGCTCTCCGGCACGCGAAAGAGCATCAAGACCATCAGCTATGAAATTGGCTACGACGATGCAAGCTTCTTCGCCCGCCTGTTCCGCCAGCACACCGAACTGTCGCCCAATCAATATAGGCAGCAGTTTCAGCAGGCCGCCTGAGGGCAGCATGCTGAAAAGCTGCAAGCTGTAAGTTACAAGCTGCAAGCAAAAGCAGTGCGCAACCTGCCTTTACTTGCAGCTTCCAGCTTCCAGCTTGAAGCTTGCAACTGCTCCTAAGGCTTATGCGCCCGAGCCAAAAACTCGTGGGATTGCATTTCCAGCAAGCGGCTCAAGGTACGTGCGAATTCAAACGTCAAACGTCCGCCCGTATACAGGTCCTTCAGCTCAACTTCTGCCGAGATGATCAGCTTGACGTTACGGTCGTAGAATTCATCGACCATGTTGATGAACCGACGGGCAATGTCGTCAGTGGTCACGCTCATCTGCTCGACGCCGCTTAGCAGCACGGCATGAAAGATCTTACCCAGCTCGATGTAGTCGTTCTGGCTGCGAGGCCCGTCGCACAATTCGCGGAAATCGAACCACGCCACGTCGTCGCAGGTACGCAAAGCGCGAATCTCGCGATTCTCGATGATCAGCACATCGTTTTCGATGGTCTGCGCACACTCCGGCGTCAAAGCCTTGAAGCTTTTGCGCAGGCTTTCCTCGGCGACGTCATTGAGCGGGAAGTGGAACAGCTCGGCCTGCTCCAGATGGCGCAGGCGATAGTCGACGCCGCTGTCGACGTTGACGATATCGGTGTTCTGCTTGATCAGGGCAATCGCAGGCAGGAAGCGGGCGCGTTGCAAACCGTCCTTGTACAGACCGTCGGGCACGATGTTGGAAGTGGCGACCAGGGTCACGCCATTCTTGAACAGCTCTTCCATCAGGGTGCCAAGGATCATGGCATCGGTAATGTCGGAAACGAAGAACTCGTCGAAACAGATCACCCGCGCCTCATCGGAAAAGCGCTTGGCGATAAGAGTGAGCGGGTTTTTCTCGCCCTTGAGGGTTCTCATTTCTTCGTGCACGCGCTTCATGAAGCGGTGGAAGTGAGTCCGCACCTTCTGCTCGAACGGCAGGGCATCGAAAAAGGTATCGACCAGATACGTCTTGCCCCGGCCTACACCACCCCAGAAGTACAACCCCTTGACCAGGGCTGGCTCTTTCTTGCCGAACAGCTTGCCGAACACGCCCGGCTTGCTGTTGTTCGCAGCGATCAGATCTTCGTAAAGACGCTGCAAGTGACGCACAGCGTTTTCCTGCGCAGCATCGTGGAAGAAGTCAGGGCGTTTCAGATCTGCTTGATATCGTTCTAGGGGCGTCATATTCGGTAACAAGGCAACAAAAGCGGGCCGTCACTGTAGCGACGGCCCGGGGGAATGGCAATCAATCCTGCAAGGCTTTGAGCTCAGCCAGCAAGCGCTCTATACCGGCCTGCACGGCTTCAGCACTTTCAAACTGCGGACTTTGGGCGTTGCCATTGCCAAAAGCCACTTCAAAGTGGAAGTCACCAGGAATGATGATTGGCTCGTTGGGGCCAAGCAGACTTTTGCTGGCAGCGCCTGCCGTCTTGCCATCCGCGAAATGGCTCGACAGCAACAACTCTTCACCATCGGCAGCCAGCAGACGGAAACGGAAACTGCCGTCCGCTTCACGGAAGCTCACAACCCGTGCGCCCTTGGCGGCTTTTTTCTTGCCGGTTTCGACATTCTGCGCAACCGTGCGGAACGAGCGCAGGCCAACCGCCTCGCGCAGCTCTTCAAGGAACGGCGTGGCGGCGCGACGGGCTTTCTGGGCACCGGCGAGCAGGATGTCTTCCAGGTCCGCAGGACGCTCGATCAGGCCCAGGTATTTCTCGCGGGCTTCGCTCAGTTCGCCATCCAGCAGCTTGAACAGACGATTCTTGGCCTCGCCCCAACCCAGACCTTGCAACAGCTCGGAGCGGAACTCGGCCGACTGCTCTGCACTGGAGAATGCCTGATAGAGCGTGAACAGGTGAGAGTTATCCGGGTCCTTGGCTTCGCCGGGAGCACGCGAGTCGGTGACGATGCGCGAGATCGCATCCTTCATGTCCTTGGCGCTGCTGAACAACGGAATCGTGTTGTCGTAGCTCTTCGACATTTTGCGACCATCCAGACCGGGCAGCGTCGCAACGCTTTCCTCGATCAGGGCTTCAGGCATGACGAAGAACTCCTTGCCCTTGCCGAACAGGTGGTTGAAGCGCTGACCGATATCGCGAGCCATTTCAACGTGCTGGATCTGGTCACGGCCGACCGGCACTTTATGGGCGTTGAACATCAGAATGTCGGCCGCCATCAGCACCGGATAGCTGAACAGCCCCATGGTGATACCGGCATCCGGGTCTTCGCCGGCCTCGACATTCTTGTCTACAGATGCCTTGTAAGCGTGGGCGCGGTTGAGCAGGCCCTTGCCGGCCACGCAGGTCAGCAGCCAGGTCAGTTCCGGGATCTCGGGGATATCGGACTGACGATAGAAGGTC
Organism: Pseudomonas serbiensis; assembly: GCF_030580745.1. NCBI lineage: Bacteria > Pseudomonadati > Pseudomonadota > Gammaproteobacteria > Pseudomonadales > Pseudomonadaceae > Pseudomonas > Pseudomonas serbiensis. The sequence goes on along the minus strand of NZ_JAUQOO010000013.1, from coordinate 47,621 downwards.
ACTCGATCGACATCCAGACCGGCAGCCAGCCAGGTCGCGGCGATTTCCAGGCGCGAGCGCTGGATGCGCTGCGGGTCATCGCACTTGATCAAGGCATGGTAGTCCGCCAGGAAGTAGAACGAGTCGACATCCTTCTGGCGGCTGGCGACGATGGCCGGGCGGATCGCGCCCGCATAGTTGCCCAGATGGGGAGTGCCGGTGGTGGTGATACCGGTCAGGATACGAGTAGTCATGGCAGGTCGCTTATTCTATGGCTGCAATCAGTTCGAGAGACGCGGAAGGACCAGATCTTTCAGATCGGTCAGCTTGCCGTGAAAAAAGTGTCCGCATTCTGCCACTTTCAGCAGCTCATGGGGACGTTGCAGAAGCGCGGACCATGCATAGACCATTTCCGGGTCCACGACTTCATCGGTTTCGGGCTGAATGACCGTCAGCGGACAGTTCTGCGGCAGGACGCTTTGATCCTTCAAACGCGATGCGGCAGCGGCCACCAGAAACAGGTGTTTCAGTTGCTCGCCTTGCGCTTCGAGGCGTCCGCCAAGCGTGGCAGCCACATAACCCCCAAAGGAAAAACCCAGCAACGTGATGGGCAGATCCGGCTGCTGCTTGCGAAGCCATTGCGCGACCGCAACCGCATCTTCGACCTCCTCCGGCCCGGCAACCGATGTGCCAGCGCTGGCACCGACGCCACGATAATTGAAACGTAACGTAACCAGACCGGCATCGCGGGCGGTACGCTGCAACGTCGAAACCACTTTATTGAGCATCGTCCCACCCTGGATCGGGTTAGGATGGCAAATCAGCGCCAGGCCCACAGCATCGGGCAGATCCTGATAAAGCGCTTCAAGCTGGCCTTCGGGGCCATCAATGAATACGGGGGTTTCACGCATGGACAAAATAAACTCCGTGACCTCGAAATGGATCGACTCGTCTAGCTGATTGTCTGTGGCTGACATATAAGCGACGTGTCGCGGGTATACAGCGCAGGTTAGAGCCGTTAACGTAAAGCAAAGCCGTTTATAGAGGAAGGACTCGTGGAACACTCGCTCTTAGTTTGGTTGTTGCCGACTCTTGCCCTGGTTGCCGGTGTCGTCATTGGTTTCCTGGTCGCACGTCTGCTGCCCAATACCGTTCCGAATAACACCCAGCGCCAGCTGGATAGCATTCAGGAGCGCTTCGATACCTATCAGAACGAGGTGGTCACACACTTCAACAGCACGGCTACCCTGGTACAGAAACTCTCGCAAAGCTATCAGGAAGTACAGGAACATCTCGCCGAGGGCGCCAATCGTCTGGCCCTTGACGAACTGACCCGCCAACGCCTGCTGGCGGCCTTGCATCCAGAGGCCAACCAGGCACCACGCGACCGCCTTACACCGCCACGTGACAGCGAAGCACCAAAGGACTACGCGCCCAAGGCACCCAACACGCCGGGCATGCTGGATGAGCATTACGGTCTGAAAAAGCCGTAAGCGACCGATAAACAAAAAGCCCGCCATTCAGATCGAATGGCGGGCTTTTTTGTGGGCGCTACAGAAACATCCTACGCATTTTCAAGACTGCAACGTCTATGTATAAATTCTGCACACATTTACCCTCTCCAAAAACTGGAGAAACAAATGAAAGCGATAAAAATACTGACTGCATGCCTATTACTATCAGGTTGCGTCTCCGGCGACTGCACTCACAACTGTTACATGATGGGAAGACATAATCCCGAACTTCTGTACAAATGCGAAATGGACCCAAACCGATCTGACTGCCCCGTGCAACGATAAATATGGAAGCAATCCACTAACAGAAATCAAAACTTCCATGTATAGATCTTGAAGGGTTCTATCAAAACCCGAATGGTTCTATTGTTTCGCCCAGGTATGAAACCAAACCGAGCCCATAAAAGGCTGCCTGTGCGCTCGTCATAGATGATCAGATTACCGTCATCCTGCATGGACATATGGCTGTGATACCAATATGACTTATCCTTGCTGTGAGTGCTTTCTGCCACCCAGAGGCGAGCTCTGGCCGGATCGTAGAGAAAACCGCTATTGCTTACGACAAACCAGGGTGCGCCTCTTTGCTTGCGAGAAAGTGTAAGACTATAGGGCTGACTACCATCAGCGGCCCATATAACAACGCCATTATCCTTGATTACAAGATTACCATCGCCCTGTAAGTCCAGACGAAAGCGCCCGTTAGGCGACAGCAGAAACTGCCCAGGGGTCATCATTTGATTGGGCGGCAATACAGGAGAGCCACTTCCATTAAACGAACCGTATTGAATACTCATCTCTTTCACCTTGAAAGCTATAGATTGAGTATTCAACTAATCATCAGAGGGGAGTGATATGCGATAAATATATACCGCATTTCGCTAATGAATTGGCTCTGTCTGCGTTAAGTGTTGCAGATGACTAAACTCGCACCGTGCAACCCCTGCCTAAGGCTCTGCAATGCGGGTTTCAGGGGTGCGTAAAGTGGACGTTACAAGAAAAGCCTAATCAATTGATTTTATTGAATAAAATCGCATTCTTTTCCAGGTGCAACACTTAACGCACACAGAGCCAATGAATTCGCTCCCACAGACCATGTGTGGGAGCGAATTCATTCGCGAAGAACTTAGATCGCGCCGCGGGTGCGCAACAAGTCCAGTACCAGCTTGACGCCCTCTTCCACGCTCAACGACTGTGTATCGATCACGAGGTCGGCATCCAGCGGTACGTCGTACGGGAAGGATTCGCCTGGGATGTTGTCGCCATCGGCGGCATACAGACCTTGCGGATCACGCTCGCGGCAGACGCTTGGCGAAGCCTGGACGTAGACGGTCAGCAAACGTTCCTTGCCAAGCAGCGCCTTGGCGCGCTCACGGCCTTCTGCATCCGGTGCGACGAAGGCTGCCAGGGTCAGCAGGCCGGCTTCGTTGAACTGACGGGCTACGTGAGCAGCACGGCTCCAGTTCTCGGTACGACCGGCACGGTTCTGTGGCAGACCTTTGTTCAGGTCGTGACGCAGGTTCTGGCCATCGAGGACATAAACCGCACGCCCCATGTCGAACAGCTTGCGCTCGACCGCGTAGGCCAGCGTGCTTTTGCCTGCGCCCGACAGACCGCTGAACAGCACGGTAGCCGGTTGCTGACCGAAGCGCTGGGCGCGTTCCTGAGTCGACACGTGAGCCAGTTCGCCATGGTGATTCGCGCCGCCCGCACTGACTGGCTTGGCGATGATCATGCCCGCCGCGACAGTGCCGTTGGTCAGGCGATCAATGACGATGAACGCACCGGTGGTGCGGTTGCTTTCGTAACCGTCCAGCGCGATAGGTGCATCGAGGCTGATCTTGACGCGGCCAATCTCGTTCAGTTGCAAGGCGCTGGCAGGACCTTCGACCAGCGTGTTCACATCGACGCGATGTGTGATGCTGGCAATCGAGCCCGGCACGTAGCTGGTAGCGCGCTTGATGTCGTATTTCTTGCCCGGCAGCATCGGCTCTTCAGCCATCCATACCAGCATGGCATCGAATGCATCGCTGACTTGCGGAACGTTGTCGGCATGCACCAACAGGTCACCACGGGAGATATCGATCTCGTCTTCCATAGTCAGGGTCACGGCCTGGCCTGGACCTGCCTGCTCCAGTTCACCTTCAAAGGTGACGATGGACTTGATGCGACTGCTCTTGCCCGACGGCAGCACGACGATTTCATCGCCCTTATGCACGATGCCGCTGGCCAGAGTGCCAGCGAAGCCACGGAAGTTCAGGTTCGGGCGGTTGACGTACTGCACCGGGAAACGCAGGTCCGCATAGTTGCGGTCACTGGAGATCTCCACGGTTTCCAGAATTTCCATCAACGACTGACCGGTGTACCAGGGCGAACGCTCGCTCTTGTTCACCACGTTATCGCCCTTGAGGGCCGACATCGGCACGAATGCCATGGTGGTCGGCTTGAAGGCCAGGCCTTCGGCAAACTTCAGGTAATCGGCCTTGATCGACTCGAAAATGCTCTCATCGAAGCCATTGAGGTCCATCTTGTTGATGGCCACGACAATGTGCTTGATGCCCAGCAGCGAAGCGATGTAGCTGTGACGACGGGTCTGGGTCTGCACGCCATAACGGGCGTCGACCAGAATGATCGCCAGATCGCAGGTCGATGCACCGGTCGCCATGTTACGGGTGTACTGCTCGTGGCCCGGCGTATCGGCAATGATGAACTTGCGCTTGGCGGTAGAGAAATAGCGATAAGCGACATCAATGGTGATGCCCTGCTCACGCTCGGCCTGCAGGCCATCCACCAGCAACGCCAGATCCACGTCATCGCCAGTGGTGCCGGACTTCTTCGAGTCGCGGGTAATGGCTTCCAGGTGATCTTCATAGATCATCTTGGAGTCATGCAGCAGACGCCCGATCAGCGTGCTCTTGCCGTCATCGACGTTGCCACAGGTAAGAAAGCGCAGCATTTCCTTGCGTTCGTGCTGGCCCAGATAGGCGAGGATGTCCTCGCTGATCAATTCGGATTGATGGCTCATAGGGTTTAAGCTCCAAGCTGTAAGCTTCAAGCGGCAAGCTTGTCGGCGTACAACTAGTCAGAATTTTTTTGTTATGAGCGCTCAAATACGCCCACAAAGGGCGGCAACCTGCAAAACCCTGAAGCTACGCAATGCGCTTCCAACTTGCAGCTTGCCGCTTGTAACTTGAAGCTTAGAAATACCCCTGCCGTTTCTTTTCTTCCATCGAGCCTGCGCCGTCGTGGTCGATGACCCGGCCCTGGCGTTCGGAAGTTCGTGTCAGGAGCATTTCCTGGATGATGTCGGTCAGGCTGGTGGCTTCGGATTCGACGGCACCGGTCAGCGGGTAGCAGCCGAGGGTACGGAAGCGCACTTTCTTTTTGACGATGCGGGCCTTTTCCTCGTCGGTAAGGTGCTCGAGGATGCGATCGTCGTCGATCATGATCAGGGTGCCGTTCTTCTCGATGACGTCGCGCTCGGCCGCAAAGTACAGCGGCACGATCGGGATGCCTTCGAGGTAGATGTACTGCCAGATGTCCAGTTCGGTCCAGTTCGACAGCGGGAAGACGCGGATCGACTCGCCCTTGTTGACGTTGCCGTTATAGACGTTCCACAGCTCGGGACGCTGGTTCTTCGGGTCCCAGCGATGCTTGCTGTCGCGGAACGAGTAGACACGTTCCTTGGCACGGGATTTTTCCTCGTCACGCCGCGCGCCGCCGAAAGCTGCGTCGAAACCATGCTTGTCCAGTGCCTGCTTCAGGCCCTCGGTCTTCATGATATCGGTGTGCTTGGCACTGCCGTGGGTGAAAGGGTTGATGCCCTGCGCAACACCATCAGGGTTGACGTGGGTGATCAGATCCAGGCCCATTTCCTCGACCATCTTGTCGCGGAAGCTATACATTTCCCGGAATTTCCACCGGGTATCGACGTGCATGACCGGGAACGGCAGTTTGCCCGGAAAGAAGGCCTTGCGTGCCAGATGCAGCATCACGGCAGAGTCCTTGCCGATCGAGTACAACATCACCGGGTTGTCGAACTCGGCGGCGACCTCGCGGATGATGTGGATGCTTTCCGCTTCCAGCTGTTTCAGATGCGTCAGTTTGTCAACCATGGTTACTCACGGATTGCAATCGTTGTGGGCCGGGAAAAATCCCCCCGGGCGGCCAGCGGGCCGTATTCGAGCCGCGCACTTTATCATGAGGGATACCGCAGGATCAGCGCGCTGGATAGATCGAAACGATCTATCCATATAGCTCGTCGTTTGGACCTTCCCAGACAGCGTGAAAACTGCTGCGCTCGGTCACGCTGAATTTTCACGCGCCTGTTTCAGATCGGATTCGGGCAATCGATGAAAATATGCTCAAGGGCAAAACGCCGTGCCAGATAGTCACCCAAGGCCTGAACACCATAGCGTTCGGTGGCGTGGTGCCCCGCGGCGATAAAGCTGATGTCGTTCTCACGGGCACTGTGAAAGGTCTGTTCCGAGGCTTCGCCACTGAGGAACAAGTCCACGCCCTCAAGCACTGCCTGATCGATATAGCCCTGCCCTCCACCGCTGCACCAGCCGACACGACGGATCATCTGGCTGCCTTCGATCAATAACGGCTCACGCCCCAGCGCGTCCTGCACGCGACGGGCAAAGTCGCGAGGCGTCACCGGCTCGGAAAGGGAACCGACCAGACCGACCACCTTGGGATTCTCGGGGTCCAGCGGACCTTCGACCGTAATGTCCAGCTGGCGAGCCAACTGCACGTTATTGCCCACATCCGGATGCACATCCAGGGGCAGGTGATAGGCCAGCAGGCTGATGTCATGCTTGAGCAATGTCTTCAAACGACGCTGCTTCATGCCCACGACACAGGGATTCTCGCCCTTCCAGAAGTAACCATGGTGGACCAGAATCAGGTCGGCCTGAGCCTCGACCGCTGCGTCCAGCAAGGCCTGGCTGGCCGTCACACCACTGACGATACGCATGATCTGCGGGCGACCTTCGACCTGCAAACCATTGGGGCAGTAATCCTGAATGCGGGCACTGTTGAGATAACGGTCGGCCTCTTCGACCAGGGTACTCAGGGCAACAGCCATAAAAGACTCCTAAATATGCAGTTCAGAGCTGCTTTGTGCTCGTATAATGCCCGCCATTATGGCGCACCCGCGGAAAAATCTTTGCGCCTGTAACCATCAGGACTTGCTCAATGTTAAAGGCACTGCGCTTTTTCGGCTGGCCATTGCTGGCTGGCGTGCTCATCGCCATGTTGATTATTCAGCGTTACCCGGAATGGGTAGGACTGCCCAGCCGGGATGTAAACCTGCAACAGGCTCCCAAGGCCACTGTAGTGATGCAGGGCCCGACGTCTTATGCCGATGCAGTGAGTGCCGCTGCACCAGCCGTGGTCAATCTCTACACCACCAAGATGGTCAACAAGAGCAACAACCCCATGTTCGAGGACCCTCAGTTCAGAAGGTTCTTCGGCGACAACGTTCCCAAGCAGAAACGCATGGAATCCAGCCTCGGCTCCGGTGTGATCATGAGCCCCGAAGGCTACCTGCTGACCAACAACCACGTTACGACGGGTGCGGACCAGATCGTGGTCGCTCTCAAGGACGGTCGCGAAACCATCGCACGAGTGATTGGCAACGATCCTGAAACCGATCTGGCCGTTCTGAAGATCGACCTGAAAAACCTGCCTTCCATCACCATTGCGCGCTCCGACAGCATTCGTATCGGCGACGTGGCACTGGCCATCGGCAACCCGTTCGGGGTGGGCCAGACCGTCACCATGGGCATCATCAGCGCGACCGGCCGCAACCAGTTGGGCCTCAATACCTATGAAGACTTCATCCAGACCGACGCCGCCATCAACCCCGGCAACTCGGGTGGCGCGCTGGTGGATGCTGCTGGCAACCTGACCGGCATCAATACCGCAATCTTCTCCAAGTCAGGCGGCTCGCAAGGCATCGGCTTTGCTATCCCGACCAAACTGGCGATGGATGTCATGAAGTCGATCATCGAGCACGGTCAGGTCATTCGTGGCTGGCTGGGTATCGAAGTTCAACCCCTGACGCAGGAACTGGCCGACTCCTTCGGCCTGAAAGATCGCCCAGGGATTGTGGTCGCAGGAATCTTCCGCGATGGTCCGGCACAGAAAGCCGGCCTGCAACTGGGAGATGTGATCCTGAGCATCAATGGCGAACCGGCAGGTGACGGCCGACGCTCGATGAACCAGGTAGCGCGCACCAAGCCAAAGGACAAGATAGCGATTGATGTCATGCGCAACGGCAAGGAATTGCGCCTGAGCGCCGAGGTCGGCCTGCGGCCACCACCGGCACCGACGCCGGCAGTGAAGGAACAGTAAACCCGTCTTCGCGAATGAATTCACTCCCGCACAAGGAGCGAATTCATTCGCGAAAGACCTAGATCCCGCTCAACCCATCCAGCAAGGCCTGATTCTGCTCAGCCGTACCGATGCTGATACGCAGGAACTGGGCAATGCGCTCCTGTTTGAAGTGACGCACGATAACGCCCTGCTCGCGCAGCTTCGCCGCCAGGCCTGCCGCATCGTGTTGCGGGTGGCGGGCAAAGATGAAGTTGGCCGCCGAAGGCAGCACTTCAAAGCCAATACCTTCCAGCTTCTCGACCAATGCCTCACGGCTGGCGATCACCGCATTACGGGTAAAATCGAAGTGCTCCCGATCTTCAAAGGCTGCGGTCGCACCGACAATCGCCAGACGATCCAGAGGATAGGAGTTGAAGCTGTTCTTGACTCGCTCCAATGCCTCGATCAGATCAGGATGACCTACGGCAAACCCGACCCGCAACCCGGCCAGTGAACGGGACTTGGACAACGTTTGAGTCACCAGCAGGTTCGGATAACGATCAACCAGCGCTATCGCTGTCTCGCCGCCAAAATCGACATACGCCTCATCGACCACTACCACCGAATCCGGGCTGGCCTTGACGATCTGCTCGACCGCTTCCAGCGGCAGCAGGCAGCCGGTGGGCGCGTTCGGGTTCGGGAAGATGATCCCCGCATTCGGCCTGGCATAATCGGCCACGCGAATCTGGAACTTTTCGTCCAGTGCGACAGCGTCATAGTCAATGCCGTACAGACCGCAGTAGACCGGATAGAAGCTGTAGCTGATATCCGGGAACAGCAACGGCTTATCGTGCTGGAACAGCGCGTGAAAAATGTGCGCAAGCACTTCATCGGAACCATTGCCCAGGAACACCTGGCTGGCTTGTACGCCGTAATAGCCAGCAACCGCCTGCTTGAGCAGGTCGCTGTTGGGGTCCGGGTACAGACGCAGATCATCGGTCAATGCAGCCCGCATCGCCTCAAGCGCCTTGGGCGAAGGGCCGTAAGGGTTTTCATTGGTATTGAGCTTGACCAGCTTGGTCAGCTTCGGCTGCTCACCCGGCACATAAGGCACCAGACTGCTGACGAAAGGACTCCAGAATTTACTCATTACTTGCCTTCCTCTGTGCTGCCCGCACTCCAGTTGGTATCGGTGATACGGTACTCGGCGCTGCGAGCATGGCCGGTCAACGATTCGCCACGGGCCAGGACCGAAGCGGTCTTGCCCAGCTCGGATGCGCCTTGCGGCGAGCAGTAGATGATCGATGAACGCTTCTGGAAGTCATAGACACCCAGCGGCGAAGAGAAACGCGCAGTGCCGGAAGTCGGCAGCACATGGTTCGGACCGGCGCAGTAGTCACCCAATGCCTCGGACGTGTGGCGCCCCATGAAAATCGCACCGGCATGACGAATCTGCGGCAGCCAGGCCTCAGGATCGGCAACCGACAGCTCAAGGTGTTCCGGCGCGATACGGTTGGCGACATCGATGGCTTGCTGCATGTCGGCCACCTTGATCAGGGCACCACGGCCATTGATCGAGGTTTCGACGATGGTGGCACGCTCCATGGTCGGCAGCAAACGGGTGATGCTGGCGGCAACCTTGTCGAGGAACTCGGCATCGGGGCTGACCAGAATCGCCTGCGCATCTTCGTCGTGCTCGGCCTGGGAGAACAGGTCCATGGCAATCCAGTCCGGATCGGTCTGGCCATCGCACACCACGAGGATTTCCGAAGGCCCGGCAATCATGTCGATGCCGACCTGACCGAACACATGGCGCTTGGCAGTGGCGACATAAATGTTGCCGGGGCCGACGACTTTATCGACCTGAGGCACGCTTTCAGTCCCGTACGCCAGTGCGGCAACGGCCTGCGCGCCACCAATGGTGAAGACGCGGTCCACACCAGCGATGCAGGCAGCGGCCAGTACCAGCTCGTTGATCTCGCCACGCGGAGTCGGCACGACCATGACCACTTCAGTCACGCCGGCCACTTTCGCCGGAATGGCATTCATCAATACCGATGAAGGATAAGAGGCCTTGCCACCTGGCACGTACAGGCCAGCACGATCCAGAGGCGTGACTTTCTGGCCAAGCACCGTGCCATCGGCTTCGGTGTAGCTCCAGGAGTCCTGCTTCTGCTTTTCGTGGTAGCTGCGCACCCGGGCAGCAGCCGTTTCCAGCGCCTGGCGCTGGGCCGGGGAAATGCGTGTCAGCGCCAGTTCCAGGCGCTCGCGAGGCAGGATAAGGTCAGCCATCGACGCCACTTGCAGGCCATCGAAACGCTGGGTGAACTCGACCAGGGCGGCGTCACCACGCTCACGCACGGCCTTGATGATGTCGAGCACACGCTGGTTGACCGAATCGTCAGACACACTTTCCCAGCTCAGCAGATGATCCAGATGTCGTGCGAAATCCGGATCGGCAGCATCGAGTCGGCGTATTGCAGTGGGAGTGGTCATAGCGATATCTCAATAAGTGGCGGATGCTCAGGTGCCATAAGCTACCAAGCTATCCGCGCAGGCACCTGAGAAATTTGGCTATGACACGGATAGCTGGACGCGACTCAAGGCCGCGCAATCAGATCAGCTGCGGTGTCGCGACTCCACTGCCTTGCGCAGTGTGTCGATGAGCGCCTGGATGCGCGCATGCTGCATTTTCATCGAAGCCTTGTTCACCACCAGACGCGAACTGATGGTTGCGATCAGTTCCTGGGGCTCAAGACCGTTGGCGCGCAAGGTGTTGCCAGTATCGACCACGTCGATGATCTTGTCGGCCAGACCGATCAGCGGAGCCAGTTCCATCGAGCCATAGAGCTTGATGATATCGACCTGACGACCCTGCTCGGCGTAATAACGCTTGGCAACATTCACGAACTTGGTCGCCACACGCAGGCGGCCTTTTGGCTCGGCTGCGCCAATGGCTCCTGCGGTCATGAGCTTGCACTTGGCAATCTGCAGATCCAGCGGCTCATACAACCCCTGGCCGCTGTACTCCATCAACACATCCTTGCCCGCAACCCCCAGATCGGCAGCGCCATGCTCGACATAGGTCGGCACATCGGTAGCGCGCACGATCAGCAGGCGTACGTCGTCTTGAGTCGTGGGGATGATCAGCTTGCGGCTCTTGTCCGGATTCTCGGTCGGCACAATGCCCGCTTCGGCAAGAAGCGGCAGTGTATCGTCGAGGATACGGCCCTTGGACAGTGCGATGGTCAACATGGAAAACGTAAGTCCTTATCAGGAAACTTTTGCCCTGCGCAGGTGGCCCAGAGCAACACTTGAGCCCGATATTACTGGCTCAAGGTAAAACGAATCAGAAATCGCACCAGCATGAATCAGGTGGCTCCACTCCCCCAGGGGCAGCAGAGCCACATGCTACTAGCCCGGAACGCGACGGATCTTGGCACCCAGCATTTGCAGCTTCTCTTCGATGCACTCGTAACCACGGTCGATGTGGTAGATGCGATCGATCAGAGTATCGCCCTGAGCAACCAGCGCCGAGATCACCAGACTGGCCGATGCACGCAGGTCGGTCGCCATCACAGGCGCGCCCTTGAGCACTTCGGTACCGGTCACGATTGCAGTGTTGCCTTCAACCTGAATATGCGCGCCCATGCGATGCATTTCATAGACGTGCATGAAGCGGTTTTCAAAGATGGTTTCGATAACCGCACCAGTGCCTTCCGCGATAGCGTTGAGCGAGATGAACTGCGCCTGCATATCGGTCGGGAACGCCGGGTAAGGCGCAGTACGCACGTTGACCGCCTTGGGGCGCTTGCCGTGCATGTTCAGCTCGATCCAGTCTTCGCCGCTGGTGATTTCAGCGCCGGCTTCCTGAAGCTTGAGCAATACCGCCTCAAGAATCGTTGGATCGGTGTCCTTGACCTTGACCCGGCCACCGGTGGCAGCAGCGGCAACCAGGTAAGTACCGGTTTCGATACGGTCCGGCATGACTTTATAAGTCGCCGACCCCAGGCGCTTCACGCCATCAATGGTGATGGTATCGGTACCGGCACCCTGGATTTTCGCCCCCATGGCGATCAGGAAGTTCGCCAGATCGACGACTTCAGGCTCGCGAGCGGCGTTTTGCAGGACGCTGCGGCCGTTTGCCAGGCTGGCAGCCATCATGATGTTCTCGGTACCGGTCACGCTCACGGTATCGAAGAAGAAGTTGGCACCACGCAGGCCACCTTCAGGGGCCTTGGCCTTGATGTAGCCACCTTCGACATCAATGATTGCGCCCATGGCTTCAAGGCCACGGATGTGCAGGTCAACCGGACGCGAACCGATGGCGCAGCCGCCAGGGAGTGCGACTTCAGCTTCACCGAAACGGGCAACCATCGGCCCCAGCACAAGAATCGACGCACGCATGGTTTTCACCAGTTCGTACGGCGCAACCAGTGTCTTGATGGTGCGCGGGTCGATCTCGACGCTGAGTTTTTCGTCGATCACAGGCTCGATGCCCATCCGACCGAACAGCTCGATCATGGTGGTGATGTCGTGCAGGTGCGGCAGGTTCTGAACAACTACAGGCCCATCGGCCAGCAATGTTGCCGAGAGGATCGGCAGGGCGGAGTTCTTTGCCCCGGAAATGCGAATTTCGCCATCAAGACGAACGCCGCCGGTAATAATCAATTTATCCATTAGAATCTCGACACCAATTGGCTCAGGTGCGCTCGGCCCAGGCAGCGCGGCTGAAAAATTTCATAGTGACCGCGTGGATACTGCCATCGGCAATCCAAGGGTTCAGATGGGCATAGATGTTTTGCTGACGCTTGACGGGGCTCAGGCTGGCCATCTCGTCACTAATGATGTTCAGCTGGAAATTGCAGCCTTGGCCTTCAACTTCCACCTGGATTTCGGGCAGCTTTCCTTCAAGGAAGCTCTTAACTTCTACAGCCTGCATGCTTAACCTCGATCGGCGCCCTACGCGCGCGGGTCGGCCATCATACAAAAAAGCCCATGCTATGCGAACCCCAACGACGGGGTGCCAGACAAAGGGCTTTTCCGATAACCGCTATTAATGAATGTCCAAAAGCTCGCTCAAGCCCGATACCCGGGCAATTTCCCGCATATCCTCAGGCAATGACTGCACGCTGACCGACTTGCCTGCATCCTTGGCGTCACGCATGAACGCCAGCAACAAGGCGAGGCCTACACTGCTGGACTTCACCACACCGGAGCAGTCCAGAATCAGGTTCGACGCATCGCTGGACTTGATGAGGGCCGCGCCCTGCTTGCGCAGTTGCGGCCCGCTACGGTAATCCAGCACGCCCGTCAGCTGCAATTGACCCGGCGAACCAAGGCGTACGGCAGACTCACTCATTGCGCCGACTTCTGCGCAGCTTCGGTCGTCACTTCCTTGGCCTTGGCGACTTCACCTGCCCAGCCATCGATGGTCTTGTCCAGGTCGTTGCCATTACGCTGCATGGCGTCGGCGAACTGATCACGGAACAGCTTGCCGATGTTGATGCCATTGATGATGACGTTACGAACCTTCCACTCACCGTTGATTTTCTCAAGGGTGTAGGAAACAGGATAGACCGCGCCGTTATTGCCTTTTACCTGCATGTCGACGCTGGTGCGGTCCGCACCCTCATCCTTGGCTGGCGAAACGGTAATGCCCTGGTTGTTGTACTCAAGCAACGCATTGCCATAGAACTGCATCAGGCTGCGCTTGAAGTTTTCCTGGAAGCGCTGCATCTGCTCAGGCGAAGCCTTGCGCGAATACTTGACGGTCATGATGCTTCTGGAAATGCCGTCAGCGTCAACCACCGGGCCAACGATACGGTTCAAGGCATCGTAGAACGCGCTCGGATTGGATTTGTACTGCTCTTTATTGCTGGCCAGGTCGCTCAGCAACTCCTTGGTGGTGCGATCTACCAGGTCATGAGCAGACGGAGTTGTCGCCGCATTTGCCATCATGGGCAGCACGGCCAGCAATACCAGCAGACCACGGCGCAGGATAGAGATCATTTAAAGCTCCTCATTTGGCTTCTTTACTCACGGTATTGAGCAGGAATTTCCCGATCAGGTCTTCCAGCACAAGCGATGACTGCGTGTCATGGATCGTACTTCCATCCTTGAGCAGAGCCTGGTCACCACCCACGCTGATACCAATGTATTTTTCACCCAGCAAGCCGGCGGTCAGGATCGAGGCAGTGGAGTCGGAAGGCAGGTTGTCTACCTTCTTCTGGATCTCCAGCGTTACACGACCGGTAAAGGTGTCACGATCCAGATCGATTGCCGTTACACGGCCAATCGGGACACCCGCCATGCTCACCTTGGCTCTGACAGTCAAACCGGCGATATTGTCGAAGTAAGCGTAAAGTTTATAGCTGTCATTGGTCGCACTGGCGCTCAAGCCGCTGACACGCAGGGCGAGCAATAGCAAAGCCAGGATCCCGGCCAGCAGGAACAGGCCGACACCGGTTTCGATTGCGCGGTTTTGCATCAGAAATCTCCAAACATCAAGGCGGTCAGAATAAAGTCGAGGCCCAGCACTGCCAGCGAGGCATATACAACCGTTTTGGTCGTAGCCCGACTGATACCCTCGGAAGTGGGCTCACAGTCATAGCCCTGGAACACAGCAATCCAGGTCACCACGAAGGCAAAGACGACACTTTTGATAACACCATTGAGCACATCACTGGTGAAGGAAACGCTGCTCTGCATGTTCGCCCAGAAGGAGCCTTCATAGACGCCCAGCCAGTCGATAGCGACCCAAGAGCCACCCCAGATTCCGACCACACTGAAAATGATCGCCAGCAGCGGCAGGGAAATGAACCCGGCCCACAGGCGTGGCGCAATGATGTACTTGAGCGGATCGACCCCGATCATCTCAAGGCTCGACAGCTGCTCGGTGGATTTCATGTTGCCGATCTCCGCAGTCAGTGCGGAGCCTGCACGCCCGGCGAACAGCAGCGCAGTGACCACCGGGCCAAGCTCGCGCAGCAGGGTCAATGCGACCATCTGGCCCACCGCCTGCTCCGAACCGTATCTGGCGAGAATGCTGAACCCCTGAAGCGCCAGCACCATGCCGATGAAAATACCGGACACGACGATGATGACCAGAGACATCACGCCCACAGAATACAACTGCTTGATCAACAGCGAAAAACCGCCGCCGATGCCACCACGCCCTACCAGGGCATGGCCCAGGAAGATGCCGGATCGCCCCAGCACTGCCACGGTATCAATGGCCGAACGCCCAAACAGGCGGATACGGTCCAGCAATGACTTATTGCGCATCAGCGCTTCCCCAAAAGATCTTCACGAAAATCCGGTGCCGGATAGTGAAACGGAACGGGGCCGTCCGGCTCGCCGGTCATGAACTGACGAATGCGCGGATTATCCGAGGACATCAATTCCTGCGGCGTACCCTGCCCCAACACCTGCCCGTCTCCGACGACGTACAGGTAATCCGCGATACTTGCCGTCTCTGAAAGATCATGAGACACCACGATGCTGGTTATCCCCAGCGCATCGTTGAGCAAACGGATCAGACGAACCAGGACCCCCATGGCTATCGGGTCCTGCCCGACAAAGGGTTCGTCGTACATGAGAATCTGCGGGTCGAGAGCGATTGCACGGGCAAGCGCCACACGGCGCTTCATGCCGCCGGACAATTCGTCAGGCATCAGCTCCAGAGCCCCACGCAAACCTACTGCCTGCAATTTGAGCAGGACAATGTCGCGGATCATCTCTTCCGGTAACTCGGTGTGAACGCGCAAGGGAAATGCAACGTTCTCGAACACATCCAGATCGGTGAACAACGCGCCGCTCTGAAACAGGACGCCCATGTTCTTGCGCGCATCGAACAGATCGCTGCGTGACAGCTCGGGCAGGTTCTGGCCATTGACCCAGACCTCGCCTGCACTTGGGCGCAACTGCGCACCCATCAGACGCAGCAAGGTAGTCTTGCCACAGCCGGAAGGCCCCATGATCCCGGTGACCTTCCCTCTGGGAATACGGATATCGACATTACTGAATATGCTGCGCGTGCCGCGTTTGAAGGACACACCTTTCAAATCGACCGCGTAGGCGTCATCGGCGCTCATCTAAACTCCTTGCGATACAGCCTCTCCCTTCTCCTGTCGTGCTCTGACGAGAGACAGACAGTGCGGGCCAGCCGAACAAGCCGCGAACTATATCACCGCAGCAGCACGCCACCCAAGAAGAGAACCTGTTTGTTAGATACCCTGACGCACCTTGCAGACACCCTTTGCATGTTGAAATAAACCTCAGGACAGCCCTTGCAATAAACCTGAAAAGCTGAACAAGCCGCCCCGAATACAACTCCATGACGATCAGACGTGAGGGAATCGTACATTACCGCTATAATCGCCGCCTTTCAGCAAGCCGACTAATTCAAGATATGAGCCGATCCAGCGACCTGACTCAATCCGCGCAACGAACCATCCGCCTCGAAATGGAAGCCATACAAGGCTTGCTTGGCCATCTCGATGGCGATTTCGTGCGCGCGTGCGAAATGATTCTGGCCAGCAAGGGACGTGTCGTAGTGGTCGGCATGGGTAAGTCCGGGCACATCGGCAGAAAGATCGCCGCCACCCTGGCAAGCACCGGCACGACCTCGTATTTCGTGCATCCAGCCGAAGCCAGCCATGGCGACATGGGCATGATTACCCGTGACGACATCATTCTGGCTCTGTCCAACTCCGGCACGACCAACGAAATCGTCACGCTGTTGCCACTGATCAAGCGCCTGGGCATCCAGATGATCAGCGTGACCGGCAACCCGAACTCAGTCATGGCCAAGGCCGCCGACGTCAACCTCAACGTTCAGGTGGAACACGAAGCCTGCCCACTGAACCTGGCGCCAACGTCATCGACAACTGCCGCTCTGGTAATGGGCGACGCTCTGGCTGTCGCCCTGCTTGAAGCGCGCGGCTTTACCGCCGAAGACTTTGCGTTCTCGCACCCTGGAGGCGCATTGGGTCGACGCCTGCTGCTGAAAGTCGAGAACGTCATGCATACCGGCGACACCCTGCCCAAGGTACAGCGCGGCACCCCGCTACGCGATGCACTGCTTGAAATGACCCGCAAGGGCCTGGGCATGACCGCAATCGTCGACGCCGACGGCAAGCTGGCCGGGATCTTCACCGACGGCGACCTGCGCCGCACGCTGGATCGTCCGATCGATATTCGCGAAACCACCATTGATGAAGTCATGACGATTCACGGCAAGACGGCCCGCGCAGACATGCTTGCAGCCGAAGCCCTGAAGATCATGGAGGATCACAAGATCAGCGCCCTGATCGTCGTCGACGCCAAAGACCACCCGGTAGGTGCGTTCAACCTGCAGGATCTCCTGCGTGCGGGTGTCATGTAATGGCCGCCACCCTGTTTGCGAAAGCCCCGAATCCGGGCCATGAGCATGAACAAGTCACCTATCCGGCCGACGATCTGCCAGACTTGCCATTGATCCGGCATGTCAGTCGCGAACAGGGCAGCCTCGAAGCAGCCCAATCCGCCTCCTTATAGAAGCCATTTTTTATGTTCAACAAGAAAGTTCGTACGTTTCTGCTTTTCGGGGTGCTGGCGCTGCTGCTTGCCGCAGCGGGCTACTGGAACATAAGCCCGGAAAGCTTCATGGATCAGCCTGTCGCCACAAAAGACGACACCGCTATCGACTATTACGCCATCAATGCCCATAGCGTGCAGTACCTGCCCGACGGCAAGATGCAATACGACATGACCGCAGACAAGGTCGAACACGTCAAGGCCACGGATGTGACCCTGCTGACCAAGCCCGATCTGCATATGTACCGCGGCACCCTGTTCCCGTGGCACGTCCAGAGTGAACGCGGCGAAGTTTCGCCTGGCGGCACAGAGGTCGAACTGATCGATTCGGTACGTGTTGCACGCACCGACGAAAAACAACGTACGACTATCATTACCAGTAGCCGTATGACCGTATTCCCACAGAAGCAATATGCGCAGACCGAGCAAATCGTTAGAATCGACGCCGCTGGCGGTGTAACGACAGCCAAGGGAATGAAAGCGTATTTGAACGACGGCAGGATGGACCTGCTGTCCAACGTAAGAGGACAGTATGAGTCTCGTTAAAACTCTTCCTTTTTTGCTCGGCCTGGGCGCAGCACTGGGAAGCCCGAGCGCCTGGTCCCTGCCAACCGACCGCGATCAGCCTATCCACATCCAGTCTGACGACGCGCAGCTCGATGACAAGAAAGGCGTTGCCACCTACAAAGGTAACGTCATCATCACTCAGGGTTCGATGAAGATCACCGGCAACACCGTGACCATCACTCGTAATGCCCAAGGCGAAGTCGACGTATTCACCTCCGTCGGCAACCTTGCCTATTACGAGCAGAAACCCTCGGTAGACAAGCCGATCGTGCAGGCTTATGGCGTGACCATCCAGTATTACGCGGCACAAGACCGCATCGTGCTGATCGACAAGGCCAAGGTCATCAATGACGGCAACACCTCCGAAGGCGAGAAGATCGTCTACGACACCGTGAAGCAGATCGTCACTGCCGGCCGCGCCAATGGCGGCTCCAAAGTGACTGCGCCACGCCCGCGGATCGACATGGTCATCCAGCCCAAAAAGAAAACCGAACAGCAGAAGGCCCAGTAAATGGCGACGCTTAAAGCCCAGCACCTGGCTAAAAGCTACAAGAGTCGTCAGGTCGTACGCGATGTCAGCCTGTCCATCGACAGCGGTCAGATCGTAGGCTTGCTCGGCCCTAACGGTGCAGGCAAGACGACCTGCTTCTACATGATTGTCGGCCTGGTACAGGCCGATCAGGGCCGCGTCCTGATCGATGACCTCGATGTCAGCCACCAGCCGATGCACGGTCGCGCCCGTGCCGGTATTGGCTACCTGCCACAGGAAGCCTCGATCTTCCGCAAGCTGTCCGTGGCCGACAACATCATGGCCATCCTTGAAACCCGCAAGGAACTCGACGGCGCTGCACGTCGCAAGGAGCTGGAAAGCCTGCTTCAGGAATTCCACATCACCCATATCCGCGACAACCTGGGCATGAGCCTTTCGGGTGGCGAACGTCGCCGCGTGGAAATTGCCCGCGCACTGGCCACCGCCCCCAAGTTCATCCTGCTCGATGAGCCTTTCGCAGGCGTTGACCCCATCTCGGTGGGCGATATCAAACAGATCATTCATCACCTGAAAGCCAAGGGCATCGGCGTGCTGATCACCGATCACAACGTCCGCGAAACCCTGGATATCTGCGAAACCGCTTACATCGTCAACGATGGACAACTGATTGCCGAAGGCGACTCGCAAACCATTCTGGCCAACCAGTTGGTGAAAGAAGTCTACCTCGGCCACGAGTTCCGCCTGTAGTCGACCCTGTGTGAGCTCTTTTGATGCGAGCTTTGCCTGGACATCCTGTTGACAATGCATTTTTTGTCATGATGCTCTAGGCAAACACTTCAGATTCAGGCATATAACTTGCTTAAGCTGGCGCTTCGGCGCCCTGTAGTGGATGGCGCATGTGCGCCGGCGAATAAGGTGTTTAGCCCCTGCCATGAAACCATCGCTAGTCTTGAGAATGGGCCAGCAGCTGACGATGACGCCGCAGCTGCAACAGGCTATCCGCTTGCTCCAGTTATCGACCCTGGACCTCCAGCAAGAGATTCAGGAAGCACTGGAATCCAACCCTATGCTGGAACGTCAGGAAGAAGGCGACGACTTCGACAACTCCGACCCTCTGGCTGACAACATCGAGCAAAAGCCCAATACAGACGTTCAGGAACCCAGCTACCAGGAAACCGCACCGACTGTGGATAACCTGGAAGACGGCGAGTGGAACGAACGCATTCCAAACGAATTACCTGTCGACACCGCCTGGGAAGATGTCTATCAGACCAGCGCCAGCAGCCTGCCCAGCAACGATGACGATGAATGGGACTTCACCACCCGTACATCCGCTGGCGAAAGCCTGCAAAGCCACCTGCTATGGCAATTGAATGTCGCGCCGATGTCCGACAAGGACCGGCTGATTGCCGTCACCCTGATCGACTGCATCAATAACCAGGGTTATCTCGACGAAACCCTCGAAGAGATAGTCGAAGCCTTCGACCCCGAACTGGATATCGAACTCGACGAAATCGAAGCCGTTCTGCACCGCATTCAGCAATTTGAACCCGCTGGTATCGGCGCTCGCAACCTGAGCGAATGCCTGTTGCTGCAACTGCGTCAGTTGCCGGTAAAAACCCGCTGGCTCGCAGAAGCACAGCGCCTGGTAACCGACTACATCGATCTGCTGGGCAGCCGCGACTATACGCAGCTCATGCGCCGCATGAAGCTCAAGGAAGACGAACTGCGCCAGGTCATCGAACTGGTCCAGAGCCTTAATCCTCGCCCCGGCTCCCAGATCGAGTCCACAGAAGCCGAATACGTCGTGCCCGACGTGATCGTACGCAAGGACAACGAACGCTGGCTGGTAGAGCTGAATCAGGAGTCGGTACCGCGCCTGCGCGTCAACCCTCAGTACGCCGGATTCGTGCGCCGTGCCGACACCAGCGCCGACAACACCTTCATGCGCAACCAGTTGCAGGAAGCACGCTGGTTCATCAAGAGCCTGCAAAGCCGCAACGAAACACTGATGAAGGTTGCCACCCAGATCGTCGAGCACCAGCGCGGTTTTCTCGAATACGGCGATGAGGCCATGAAACCGCTCGTCCTGCATGACATCGCCGAAGCGGTAGGCATGCACGAGTCGACGATTTCCCGCGTGACCACTCAGAAGTTCATGCACACCCCAAGGGGCATTTACGAGCTGAAATACTTCTTTTCCAGCCACGTAAGCACCTCCGAAGGCGGCGAATGCTCTTCGACAGCTATCCGCGCAATCATTAAAAAACTGGTTGCTGCCGAAAATCAGAAAAAGCCGTTGAGTGATAGCAAGATCGCTGGTTTACTGGAGGCACAAGGCATTCAAGTAGCCCGTCGCACAGTTGCCAAGTACCGCGAATCACTGGGGATTGCACCTTCGAGTGAACGCAAGCGACTGATGTGATGCAGGCAGAGCCACAGCGTTCCAGCGGCAGGACTCAACACCTGCCTCTTTATGCACTGGCAAAGGAGAAAGCTGTATGCAAGTCAATATCAGTGGACACCAACTGGAAGTGACCAAGCCCCTTCGTGAATACGTTGAGCTCAAGCTCAAGAAGCTCGAAGGGCATTTTGACAAGATTACTAATGTGCAGGTCACGCTGGCTGTCGAGAAGCTGAAACAGAAAATCGAAGCCACTCTGCACATCCATGGTGGAGAGGTCGTAGCCAACGCCGAACATGACGACATGTACGCGGCAATCGACCTTCTCACTGATAAGCTCGACAGACAATTGCTCAAGCATAAGGAGAAGCAGCAGAACATCCTTAAAGGTGCGACAGCTCGCTGACACTCATCCCAATGATCCGACTTGAAAATATCCTGACCCCCGGCCGTTCATGCGTGAACGTGTCGGGCGGCAGTAAAAAACGTGTACTCGAACAAATTGCCAACCTGATCGGTCGTGAAGTACCGAGCATGGATCAGCAAAGTGTGTTTGAAAGCCTTGTTGCCCGCGAAAAACTGGGATCTACCGGTTTCGGCAACGGCATTGCCATCCCCCATTGCCGCCTTGCAGGCTGTGAAACGCCTGTCAGCGCTGTTATGCGCCTGGAATCCCCCATCGATTTCGACGCCATCGATGGCGCCCCGGTAGACCTGCTATTCGTCCTGCTCGTCCCGGAAGCTGCTACCGATGAACACCTGGAGCTGCTGCGCCAGATAGCCAGTATGCTTGACCGCACAGAAGTACGTGACCGCCTACGCAGTGCCGAAAGCGGTGAAACGCTTTATAAAGTGGTGCTGGACGTACAGAACGGTAACTGATCATGCGCATGATCGTCGTCAGTGGTCGCTCAGGCTCCGGCAAGAGCACAGCTCTGGATGTACTGGAGGACAACGGTTTCTATTGCGTTGACAACCTCCCTGCCGGCCTGCTGCCTGAACTGGCCGAACGCGCCCTGATAAACACCGAACTGGCCGAACCGCTGCTGGCGGTGTCCATTGATGCACGCAACCTCCCGAGCCACTTGACGCGCTTCCCGCAAATGCTTGCCGAGGTTCGTGCACGCAATATCCAGTGCGACATTCTTTATCTGGATGCCGACGAAGCGACCTTGCTCAAGCGGTTCTCCGAAACACGCCGTCGTCACCCCCTGAGCACAGCCAATCGCTCATTGGCCGAGGCCATACACGACGAAACGACGTTGCTGGGGCCGATCATCGATCTGGCCGACCTCAAGATCAACACCACACACCTGAACCTCTATCAACTGCGCGATACCATCAAGCTTCGCCTGCTGAACAGGCCAGAGGCCGGTACCGCCTTCCTGATCGAATCGTTTGGCTTCAAGCGTGGCATGCCTGTAGATGCGGACCTGGTGTTCGATGTTCGCTGCCTGCCCAATCCATACTGGAAGCCGGAACTACGCGACTACTCCGGCCTTGACGCTCCCGTTGTCGAATACCTGGCAGCACAGCCTGATGTCGAGGAGATGTTCCAGGACATTTTTTCCTACCTCAACAAATGGCTGCCTCGCTTCGCTGCCAGCAACCGCTCATACGTCACCATTGCCATTGGCTGCACAGGCGGGCATCACCGCTCCGTCTACCTGACAGAACGTCTGGGTCAGGTGCTGCAACAATCACTCAAGAACGTTCAGGTCCGCCACCGCGACCTAAGCTGAAAGGATTTTCACTGCGATGCCCGCTCGTCAAATCACCATCATCAACAAACTGGGCCTGCATGCCCGAGCTGCCGCCAAGTTCGTGGGCGTCGCAGGCAAGTTTCCCTGCCAGATCAGAGTTGGCCGCTCACCGGACAGCATGGTCGACGGCAAAAGCATCATGGCCGTGATGATGCTGGCTGCCGGCAAAGGCACGGACATTCATCTGCTGACCGAAGGCGAAGGCGAGCAGGACGCCCTGGACGGGCTGGTCGAACTCATCAATAACAAGTTCGATGAGGGCGAGTAAGGCGACTGGCTAATGCCAGGCAGTGAAGAGGCTGGGGCAAAATCCGTGGTGGGGGCCTTGGCCGCGCACTTCACCTTGACTGATCAGCATTACGCCGATTGACATGTTGCTCAATCAGGTACACAACTCGCGTAATGCAGCAGTGGCCAGAAAGCCTGATCGCGAAGCGTAGCGGTGATCCTTCTGAACCTTTTCATCAATCCTGTTCAGAAGATGCTCCGGCAGAGAAGCGTTAAACCTCACCGACTTCCCCAGATAAGGGGTCAAGTCGAAATCAACCAAAGCCCATATGCCATCTGCGTAATCCGGATTACCGAGATGCGCGTCTACTTCTTGCGCCCGAGGTAAAGCCTCATCATCAGCAACGAGCCCCTCCAGGTGCAGCGCCAGTGCTTCATGTACATTTTCAAGCGCTTGCGAGAAGGAGGTACCGGCCGAGAAGCATCCAGGCACATCGGGCACAGTCACACTAAAATCAGAGTCAGCATCTTTATGTATTACAACTGGGAATTTCATTAACGTAATTCTCCCTTGAGAATTAAAGCGCCCGTTACACAGAGCCCTTGAGAGCAGTAACTGTAGATTTGAGAGCCCCGCAAGGCCAATCAGTCGCCCAGCACCACTTTACTGACACCCTACCGGACATTCGGTAGTCACTCCGTACTCACTTCAGGCCGGCGCTTTTCAATATGTTGTGTAGCGTTCCTTTAGCTATTTCAGACTTGGGGTGCGGAACCGTTACCCGGCCTTTTTTGGTTGGATGTTTGAACTGATGATGACTTCCCTTCACCGCCACTTCAAACCATCCATCCGCCTCAATCATTTCAATCAAATCTCGACTTCGCATCCGCCCACTCATCACGCCTTATGTTGTGTACGATACACACGCATAATGGCTTCGTCAAAGCAGAATACACACGATACACAATAATTTTACCCGCGCTCTCACGACTGCCCCCCCTTCAAACCAGCGCCGTATCCATCACCATCATTAAACAAAAACCCGCAATCAATCCCAGACTGGCGATCTTGTTATGCCCGTTCAGGCGTGATTCCGGGATGATTTCATGGGTCACCACCAGCAGCATTGCGCCAGCCGCCAAGGCCAGGCCGAATGGGAGCAGTTGCTCGGCAATGCCCACCAGCCATGCACCGAGCAAGGCAAAAAGCGGTTCGACAAGACCAGAGGCCGCACCAATCAGGAACGCCTTGCCCCGCGACATTCCCGCTCCGGCCAGCACCATCGCGATAACCAGCCCTTCGGGTACGTCCTGCAAGGCAATGCCGATGGCCAGGCTGTCGGCCTCCGAGAGACCACCGCCCGCCGAAACGCCAATCGCCATGCCTTCCGGGATGTTGTGAGCCACTATCGCAATCACGAATAGCCAGATTCGCGGGGCGATTGCCGGATGCTCGGCAGTACCGCCCAGCGGTGAACCTCTGGAGACGCTGTAGTCGACCATGAACAGGCACAACGCACCAACGGCGATACCCGCACTGATCAGGGCGCCCGCTCCCCAGGCAGAAAAGCCAAGACCTTCGGCAGCCTCAAGCCCTGGCACGATCAAGGAAAACGCAGTCGCCGCCAGCATGACGCCAGCACCAAAACCGAGTAATCCATCGGACACCATGATGGGCATGTTGCGAATCACCAGCACCGGAACAGCCCCCAGAGCCGTGCCCAATGCACAAATGGCGCCACCCTCCAGCGCCCGCATCAAGCGTGGTTCCAGGTTGAGCCAGGCCAGTCCCTGCGCGACCAGTAATGCCATACCGGCCAACAGCAGCACTGTCCCGATTGCCAGACGAAACAACCGCACACTGCTGATCGTGAGTATTTCCGAACGCATAAACTGCCTTAGGTCTTTTTATTGAAAAATCAGGCCAGAGCGGCCTGGTAGCGCCGGGACACCTCATCCCAATTGATCACGTTGTAAAACGCATTGATGTATTCAGGACGACGGTTCTGGTACAGCAGGTAGTAAGCGTGCTCCCACACGTCCAGACCCAGAATCGGCGTATTGCCATTCATCAGCGGGCTGTCCTGGTTACCGCTGCTTTCGACCACGAGTTTTTTCTCGGGCGTCACGCTCAGCCAGGCCCAGCCACTGCCGAAACGGGTCAGCGCAGCCTTGGTGAAAGCGTCCTTGAAGCTGTCGAAACCGCCCAGTTGCTCATCGATAGCCTTGGCAACCTCGCCTTGAGGAAGACCGCCGCCACCTGGAACCATCACGGTCCAGAACAGTGAGTGGTTGGCATGACCGCCACCCTGATTGATAACCGCCGGGCGCAGTTTTTCAGGCAATTGCTGGACGCTGGCGACCAGTTTCTCGATTGGCCACTCAGCGAACTCGGTGCCCTCGACAGCGGCGTTGAGGTTGTTGATGTAGGTCTGGTGGTGCTTGGTGTAGTGAATTTCCATGGTTTGCGCATCGATGTGCGGTTCCAGGGCGTCGTAGGCATAAGGCAGTGCAGGCAAGGTATAAGGCATATCAATGTGCTCCGTAGAAAAGGCCAGGAGTGGCGGCTGAATCTCGCTGCAACGATGAGCGCGTATGCTCGCCGTTGCTGTTCAGCAATCTATGCGTCCTTGGGTATTCGCCGTGTTCTCCGATGAAGCCCAACAGTTCGGCATAGGTCTTGTTGCTGTGGCGCAGCGCGGCCTCGCGCAAGGCCTTGGGCAGACGCGGCTCCTGCATGGTTTGCAGCAGATGCTGGTGAATCGAGCACAGGTACTCGGCGCTCTCTTCCGGCTGCCCCAGGCTCAAATGCAGATCGGCCAGGTTGTGATGGGAAATGACACAGGCCGCTACCGCTTCATCGGCATCCGGCCAGCGCTCAAACAGCACTTGAGCCAAAGCCAGCGCCTGAAGGTAAAGCTCGCGGGCCTCGACCCACTCACCCTGATTGAAACAGCGATTGGCCAGTTCGATGGTGCGTTTCCAATGCTGCATGACATACCTCCAGGCGGGCTTGAATCAGATGCCGCCAGCAGTGAGTTTTTCGGGATTGAGCAGCACTTCAAGCTGACTGCGCTGCAAATCGGTGTGTTCAAGGGCGACATCGATGATCGGACGCCCTTGCTGATACGCCTTCTTGGCGATCTCGGCGGCCTTCTGGTAACCGATGATCGGATTGAGCGCAGTCACCAGGATCGGGTTGCGTGACAACGCTTCCTTGAGCTTGGCTTCGTTGACCTTGAAGCTGGCTATCGCCTTGTCAGCCAGCAGGCGGCTGGAATTGGCCAGCAACTCGATGCTGCTGAGCAGGTTCTGGGCAATGATCGGCAGCATCACATTCAGCTCGAAGTTGCCGGACTGCCCTGCCACGGTAATCGCCGCATCGTTGCCGATAACCTGCGCCGCCACCATTGCGGTCGCTTCCGGGATCACCGGATTGACCTTGCCCGGCATGATCGACGAGCCAGGCTGCAAGGCTTGCAGCTCGATCTCACCCAGGCCGGCCAGCGGGCCGGAGTTCATCCAGCGCAGGTCATTGGCGATTTTCATCAGAGAAACGGCTGTCGCCTTGAGCTGACCGGAAACCGCCACTGCGGTGTCCTGAGAACCGATCAGTGCGAAAAGGTCCTTGCCGGGCTCGAACTGCACGCCACTCAAAGCGCTCAGGTGCGCGCTGAAACGCTTTGCGAATTCAGGATGCGCGTTGATGCCAGTGCCGACTGCAGTACCGCCTTGAGCCAGCGCCTGCAAGCTTGGCTGCAAACCTTGCAGGTGTTCGACATTGGCGCGAATCTGCTGCGCCCAGCCGTTCAGGACCTGGCTCAAGCGAACCGGCATCGCATCCATCAAATGGGTACGGCCAGTCTTGACGAAGGCATGCACCTGCACAGCCTTGTGCTCGGTGACCTGCACCAGATGATTCAAGGCTGGCAGCAATTGCTCATGCAATGCCAGGGCGGCGCTGACGTGAATGGTGGTCGGGATGATGTCGTTGCTGCTCTGACCACAATTGACGTGATCGTTCGCGTTGACCGTTTCACCCAGCACACGTGTGGCGAGAGTCGAAATCACCTCGTTGGCATTCATGTTGGTGCTGGTGCCGGAACCGGTCTGATAGATATCCACCGGGAAGTGAGTCATGAAATCACCGGCCAGCAGTTCCTTCACGGCGCTGACGATGGCTTTGCTCTGCCCTTCGCTGATCTGCTCCAGTTCAAGATTCGCCTGGGCTGCAGCCGCCTTGGCCAACAGCAAGGCCCGAATGAATTGCTTGGGCATACGCTGCTGGCTGATCGGAAAGTTATCCACCGCACGCTGAGTCTGTGCGCCATACAAGGCCTCGGCCGGGACTTGCAGTTCGCCCATGCTGTCGCGTTCGATACGGGTATTACTCATCGGAATGTCCTTGCACCAGTTCAGAGAGAGAAATCGAAGGCTGCAAAACGCAGGAAGCCAGTTGATGCACGTAGACTTCCCAGCGCTGCTTGCGTGCGGGAGTGGAGGCCAGCGCTTTCACATCGCGCAATGGCCGCCATGCCTGATCCAGACACAGACAGCGCCAATGCCACGGCAAGACGGTGTCGCGTGCGGTGTCCATCAACAGGCGGAATGTGGTTTCGGCGATAAGCGTCTGGGGCGTAGCCGTGAAACGCGCCAGATAGCGCCCTTCAGCCAGGTAATGATCAATGAGGCGCGGTTCGTCAGGCTCAAGGGCACAGCGAATCCGCAGACTCAGCCCGCGCCAGTTTTCCAGATAAGGCAGCTCGTGCAACACAGAACCCATGACCGCATCTCATTTTAGAAATGATATTCATTATTGAATGAGATTAAGAATCAAAACAAGAGTGGAGTTTGAACGAACCGAAAAAGGAGATATGAAAGGAGGAATTGGGGGATGGGTTTTCGCGAATGAATTCGCTCCTACACCCGTAGGAGCGGATTCATTCGCGAAGAGGCGTTTTAGCTACCCGCTACAGTCATGCGCTCGATCAGTACCGAGCCTGTGCGAATATTGCTGCGCAACTCAAGATCGCTGCCAATCGCGACAATCTGCTTGAACATGTCGCGCATATTGCCGGCAATGGTCACTTCCTGAACCGGGAACTGGATCTCGCCGTTCTCGACCCAGAAACCCGCCGCACCACGCGAATAATCGCCAGTCACGATGTTCAGGCCGCTGCCCATCAATTCGGTCACCAACAGGCCACGCCCCATGCGCCGGATCAGCGCGGCCTGGTCTTCAGTGCCGTGGGTGACGAACAGGTTATGCACGCCACCAGCGTTCGCCGTGCTGGGCAGACCCAGTTTTCGGCCCGAATAGGTGCTCAGGACATAGGAAACCAGCGTGCCGTTTTCCACGAACGGCTTGGCATAAGTCGCCAGACCATCACCATCAAAAGCAGAGCTGCCCATGGCACGCAGCAGGTGTGGACGCTCATCGATGGTCAGCCACTCAGGGAACAGGCGCTCACCCAGCGTGCCTTCAAGGAAGGAGGACTTGCGATACAGATTGCCACCCGCAATCGCCGACAGAAGACTGCCGAACAACCCACCCGCCATTTCAGCGGAGAACAGCACTGGAACTTCGCAGGTCGGGACAGGGCGTGCGCCCAGGCGACTGGCGGCACGTTGCGCAGCCTTGCGACCGATGCTCTGGGCATCGGCAAGCAAGGAGCCGATACGATTGACGTCATACCAGTAATCACGCTGCATCTGGCCTTCGCCTTCGGCGATCATGACGCAACTGAGACTGTGACGAGTCGAAGCGTAACCACCGATAAAGCCGTTGCTGTTGCCATAGACACGGCAGCCCTGGTGAGTATTGAGCGTGGTGCCATCGGCGTTCTTGATCCGGCTGTCGGCGTCGAAGGCTGCCGCTTCGCAGATCAGGGCCTGTTCAATGGCTTGCTCTGGGGTGATGTCCCAGGCATGGAACAGATCGAAATCCTTGTCTTCCTTGGCCATCAGTGCAGCATCGGCAAGACCGGAGCTTTCGTCCTCGGAGGTATGCTTGGCAATCGCCAGTGCTGCGGCAACGGTTTCGCGGATGGCATCTGCGCCACTGGCCGAGGTGCTGGCCGAGCCTTTGCGCTGCCCCACGTACAAGGTGATGCCAAAGCCTTGATCGCGGTTGAACTCCACGGTTTCCACTTCACGCTGACGAACGGATGTCGACAGCCCCTGCTCCAGCGACACGGCAACTTCGCAGGCGCTGGCGCCCTGACGCCTAGCTTCGGCAATGATCTGCTCGACCTGTTCCTGCAGCTCGGGCAAGGCCTGAGGGCCGACGCTTTGGGTTGCACTCATGATTTTCTCCATCAAATTCTGCTTTCGGCACACGCCGAATACCGACCGGGCCGGACAAGCGGCCCTCGACTGGTTATCATGGCGGCGTTTATTTGCGGACGGCCCCCATGGTTGATTCTTACGACGACTCCCTCGACGGGGAGAAAAGCAAAAGCCAGGTAAAACGCGAGCTGCATGCTCTGGTTGATCTTGGCGAGCGACTGACGACATTCAAGCCCGATGTGCTGGCAAAGCTGCCTCTGACCGACGCCTTGCGCAAGGCTCTGGCAGATGCGCCCAAACACACGGCGCACATTGCCCGCAAGCGCCACATTCAGTTCATTGGCAAGCTGATGCGCGATCAGGACCAGGAAGCCATTCTGGAATTGCTGGACCAACTCGATGCCTCCACTCGCCAGTACAACGAACGCTTCCACGCTCTGGAGCGCTGGCGTGATCGCTTGATATCGGGCAATGACGGCGATCTGGAAAAGTTCGTCATCGATTACCCGGATGCTGACCGCCAGCAACTGCGCTCGTTGATCCGTCAGGCTCAACACGAAGTTGCACGCAACAAACCGCCGGCCACCAGCCGCAAAATCTTCAAATACATCCGTGATCTGGACGAGATTCAACGCGGTCTGCGTTGATCACGACAGAGTCACGAACGACCGGGGCTGATCGCAAGCGGCCAGCCCCGCTCCCCCTCAACCGCCTGTGCCACCCACAGTGATTGCATCAATCTTCAGGGTTGGCTGACCGACGCCTACCGGCACCGACTGTCCATCCTTGCCACACACGCCCACACCGCTGTCGAGCGACAGATCGTTACCGACCATCGACACCCGGCTCATGGCTTCCGGGCCGTTGCCGATCAGGGTCGCGCCCTTGACCGGCGCAGTGATCTTGCCGTCTTCGATCAGATAGGCTTCGCTGGTGGAGAACACGAACTTGCCGCTGGTGATGTCGACCTGACCACCGCCCAGGTTGGCGCAATAAATACCCTTCTTCACCGACGCGATGATTTCCTGCGGATCACTCTCGCCACCCAGCATGTAGGTGTTGGTCATCCGTGGCATCGGCAGATGTGCATAGGACTCACGACGACCGTTGCCCGTGCGGCCCACACCCATCAGGCGCGCATTGAGCTTGTCCTGCATGTAGCCCTTGAGAACCCCGTTCTCGATCAGGGTCGTGCATTCGGTCGGAGTACCTTCGTCGTCCACGCTCAGCGAGCCGCGACGCCCGGCCAGCGTACCGTCATCGACGATAGTGCAAAGGCTGGAAGCAACCCTTTCACCGATCCGACCGCTGTAGGCCGAACTGCCCTTGCGGTTGAAGTCGCCTTCCAGGCCATGCCCGACCGCTTCGTGCAGCAATACACCGGACCAGCCGGAACCCAGCACCACAGGCAAGGTGCCCGCTGGCGCCGGAATCGCTTCAAGGTTCACCAGCGCCTGACGCAACGCTTCACGGGCATAGCCCATGGCACGGTCTTCAGAGAGGAAATAACGGTAGTCGGTACGCCCGCCGCCACCATGACCGCCGCGTTCGCGGCGACCGTTCTGTTCGACGATGACGCTGACATTGAAACGCACCAGCGGCCGGACATCGGAGGCCAGCGTGCCGTCGGCGGCAGCTACCAGAATGCGCTCCCAGACCCCGGACATGCTCACCGAAACCTTCTGGATACGCGGGTCCAGAGCGCGGGTGGCAACGTCAACGCTCTTGAGCAGTTCGACCTTCTCGGCACGGGTCAGCACTTCGAGCGGGTTATCCGGTGCATACAACTGGGTCACATCCTGGGAGGTGAATGCCTGAACCCGGCCATTCTGGCCCGCACGGGAAATGGAGCGAGCGGCACGGGCCGCAGTGTTCAAGGCTTCCAGCGTGATTGCATTGCTGTAGGCAAAACCGGTTTTCTCACCCGATTGCGCACGCACGCCAACCCCCTGATCGAGGTTGAAGCTGCCTTCCTTGACGATGCCGTCCTCCAGAGACCAGGACTCCGAGATCATCCCCTGAAAATAAAGGTCAGCCGCATCGATTCCAGGCCCGGCCAGCTCGCCCAGAACCGATTGCAGGCTGTCCAGAGTCAAGCCACCGGGCGCCAGAAGATGTTCACTGACAGAGGACAAGCCACTCATATTCACTCCGAAGCAGGCCGCACGGCGTCCTGCGAAATAAAGCGCCGGTGACTGGACACCGGCATCCGCGCCCGTATGGACGCCTGTTCTTCACTGTCTCGTTCGGCCAGCAGCACAGCTTCACCCTGTTCCTGCCGGCCCAGCACACGACCCCATGGATCGACGATAGCCGCGTGCCCGTAGGTTTCGCGAGGCCCCGGATGAATTCCGCCTTGCGCGGCCGCCAGCAGATAACACTGGGTTTCGATGGCACGCGCCCTGACCAGAACCTCCCAATGCGCCGCGCCGGTCACTGCCGTGAAGGCCGACGGCGCGGTAATCAATTCAGCCCCGGCTTCGCGCAGGGCGGTGTAAAGCTCCGGGAAACGCAGGTCGTAACAGACACTCAAGCCCAATCGGCCTACGGGTGTGTCGGCAACAACCACATTGTTCCCATGAGCATAGTCATCCGATTCACGATAGCGACCGCGATTATCAGCGACGTCGACATCGAACAAATGCAGCTTGTCATAGCGAGCGACCTGCTCGCCCTGCTCGTCCACCAGCAACGAACAGGCCGTGACCTTGCCATCGGGCCGATCATTGGGCGGCAATGGCAATGTTCCGGCAACAATCCATAACTTGAGGTCACGGGCAGCCAGTTTCAACCACGGCAGGATCGGACCTTGCCCACGGGCCTCGGCGCGACCGATATCGGCAACGTCACGACGCCCCATGGCGGCAAAGTTCTCGGGCAACACCGCAAGGCGCGCCCCGCTCTCGGCAGCTTGCTCCAGCAGCCTGCGAGCCTGGGCAAGATTGCCGAGAACGTCGCTCTGGCTGACCATCTGAATCACGGCAAAAGACATGGCACTTCCCTTACATGGCCTGTCGTCACTGTACTCCATGACGCGCTATTGAGGTTTTTCAAAAGGCTTGTCGAACGTGATCTTCGGCTCTTTCCATGGCCCTTCGACCTTGTACTGCACGCTGGCAAAACGCGCAACGCGATCACCCAATAACTTGTCTACCAGAAACAGCGCGCCACCAATGGCCGGGGCACCGACAATCAGCGCGGCAATCGGCAGATTATTGGTGACCGGCAGGGTGACCAGCAGTTTGGCATCGACGCGGTCACGCACCATATCCAGCGTACCGTTGAGCTCAAGGTTGCTCGACGGGCCGGTCAAGGTAATGGGGTTGCGTGTGACATAAACACCATCACTGGCCACCAGCAGCCCTTTGACCCGGTCGTAACTCAGGCCTTTGCCCAGCAGGTCGGAGAAGTCCAGCCGCAGGCGACGGCCGATCGAGTTGAAGTTCAGCAGACCGAAGACCCGCAAGGCCTGCGCACCACCCTCCACTTCCACGAACTGCCCCTGGCGCAGCGTGGCATCGAGGCTGCCAGAGAAACGCTTGAGCCCGACCCAGGCAGGCGAGCCCGGCCAGCGCCCATCGGCGTCCATCTCGAAACTTTCACTGGTGACCGTGGGTGCAAAACCCCAGGCTTTCAGGACGTCAGCCAGATTCTTGCCACTGAGCTGACCTTTGAACCAACTGCTGCTCGCTCCCGGCGCGCCTTCCCAACTGCCATCGCCCTTCAGCAACAGCCCCTTGAGTTCCAGGTTCATGTCGGACAAGCGAATCCCGGTTGCCGAAGGCCTGATCTTCAAGGCCCAGCTTCCCAGCAATTGCTCGCCCTGATACAGCTGGGCAATCTTGATATCCGTCGCCGGGATCTTGCTCGGGTCGACATCGGCCAGTGGGTCGGGCGGATTTTCGACCACGGCAGCGTTCGGATCGGGAGCAGGCAAGCGTACATACAGCAGGTCAATACCAATCGGAACGGCCTTGCTATCCGGCAGCGTGGCCGAGCCCTTGACCAGCCCGCTGTCCAGCGAAAGCGCCCATGCGCTCGCATTACGCTGCAACTGCACACGAACCTGATCCAGCGTCATGCCCATTGCAGTCAGCTTGCCGACCTGCAAGTCCACACCACTGAGCAACTGCCTGGCACTACCGCCCGGATCGTTGCCCGAATAGCGCTGAGCAATGGCCTGCCAGGGCGCGACATCCAGCTCAGACAGGTTGCCACGCAGGCGCAAGCCCTTGGCATCGGGAACAATGGCGCTCCCCTGCCCCAGAAACAGCTCACCTCGTCCGTCTGCCAACTTGCCGCCTGGAGCGGCAAAAGCCAGATTCGCCAGCCCGCCATAGGACGCCCCGAAACGCCGCTCGGCGCCCTGAAGTGTCATGCGGAACTCACTGGCACGCTCTTCTTCACTGGCCTTGCCGAAGGGAGCCGGCAGATCAACCGTCACACCTTTGAGCCCGGAGTTGATGAGCAAAGAGCTATCGCCCTCATTGAGGGTCAGTTGCAGTTGATAAGGTAAATCGCCCGATACAGGCAACGGCTGGCTGATCCCCAGCCATTCGGTCAGTTTTTTCAGCGTGATCTGCCCGCTGGCAACGACACGGGTCACGTTGGCGCCCGGCTTGCCTTCTGCAACGACCTCCGCCGTCACCGGACGATCGAAGGCCTGGGCACGAATCCCCTTGCCGCTGACGCCCTTGGCACTGTCGAAGCGGAAATCACCTTTGAGCTGGGTAAGCTCCAGCACCGGATCGGCGATCTTCAAGCGCGCGCCCTCGGTACTGAAATCCACGGCGACCTTCGGCTCACCTTCCTTGGCCAGCGGAATATCCAGTTTCAACTTGCCCTTGAGCGGCCCTTCGCCCTGCCAGCCAGCAAATGTACTGCCGGTGCCGATGGGCGCCTCCTGAAGAATCTTCATCCCATCAGCCACAGTGCCGGCAAATTCGCCATCCACCAACAGATGGCTTGTCTGCCCGGCCGGGACATGAGGGATATTCACCAGCACATTGCTGACTTGAGTATCGAGCAACTGTCCTTTGCTGGCCTTGACACGCACGCCGCTGTTTTCGACATAGACCTTGCCATCCACGCCCTTGAGCGATGGCCAGCCCGGCTGGAATGCCAGTGTGGCGTCATGTACATCGAAAAACAGGCTGATGACCCGGGCGGTATCCGGTGAGTTCTTGTTCAGCGAACCCTGATACTGGAAGAAACCCTGATTGACCGCGCCCCCGACAACCGCCGTGCGCAACCACTTGTCCAGCTCCGGACTCAGCACTGCTGGCAGGTACTTGCCGGTATAGCGACCGTCGCCATCGACCATGCCGACCCGCAGGTCCATGTAGTCTTCCTGGTCGTGACTGAAATGCAGGCGGATCAGGAAGTCAGCCGCGATCTTGCCTTCTTCGCCCAGGACCTTGATGTAAGGCGCAATCAGGGTGAAGCCCTGATCATCCAGCTTCCAGGTCAGACGGGCATTGGCCTTGAGGTAGTGCCAGGGATTCTTGAAGATCGGGTC
Organism: Pseudomonas serbiensis; assembly: GCF_030580745.1. Taxonomy (NCBI): domain Bacteria; kingdom Pseudomonadati; phylum Pseudomonadota; class Gammaproteobacteria; order Pseudomonadales; family Pseudomonadaceae; genus Pseudomonas; species Pseudomonas serbiensis. The sequence continues at coordinate 12,973 of NZ_JAUQOO010000013.1, read as the reverse complement.
CAGATGCAACATGAAGTCATCGGTGGCCAGACGCAGTTCACCCTGCCCCAGATCACCACTGATGGCGCCACTGACGTTTCCGGCTGCCGGAGCGCCGTGGTAAGCGTTGAAACCCACCTTGTCCAGATTGGCGGCAAAGCTCAGACGCTTGTCGCCCGTTTCCTGAGGCCGGTAATCGAGCAGAACATTGCGCAGGCTGCCAGTCGCCTTGAGGTTGTTGAGTACTGTCCTGAAACCTTCTGGCAGTGGCGCAACGGAGTCGAGCAGCGGAGTGACAGGCGTCAGGTCCAGCTTGTCGGCCTGAACATGCCAAAGCTCTTCGCGATCAGATGTGGCAGCCGTCCGGGTCAGTTTCAGACGACTTTCCCAGCGGTCCTTGCCCAGGCTCATGGCCAGCGAATCCAGAGTCAGGTCGAAGCCTGTATCACTGCGCTGAAACCAGGCATTGAGGGCCAGATTGTCGATGGTCGCAGGCTTGCGCTCGGCGTAACCCGTCTTGACCTGCGGCGCATTGAGCCGTGCGACAGCGCTCTGGACCGTGCCCTTGCCCCAAGTCAACCAGAACTCGCCACCCGCCTTGAGCGTGGAAACCTTCCACTCACGGGTCAGCGCCTTGGGCAGCCATTTGGCCCAGTTACTCTGTGGCAGGCTCAGATACAGGTCGGCTTCGCCGTCCTTCCAGTGACTGGCCTGGATGCGCGAGCGCAGGTTCAAGGTCAGCGGCTGGCCATCCGGCAGGGTCATGCGCGCATCAAGACGCTGATGATAACTGCCGGTCATCAGGCTGAAGCTGACGTAAGTGAGGGTCAGCGGGGACTCATTGAAAGGTTGCAGTGTTACCTGGCTGTCGAGCAGCGACAGGCGCGACACGATCTGCATCTGGTTGAGCATTTTTTCGGGATCGAGTGGCGCGTTGTCCTGCACCGGCAAGCCCTGGACTGCCCAGGCACCGTCCTTGTCCTGCTTGAGAATGACCTGCAGGCCGCCGACCTCAAGATGGGCGATACGCACATCCCGGGACCTCAGACTGCCCCAGATATCGGGCAAGACCTTGACCTGATCCAGACGCAAGGCACTGGCGCCCTCGCCAACCATCACATCACGAGCAACCAGCACCGGAGAAAAACCGCTCCAGCTTCCTTCCAGACTCCCGACGCTCAACGGCATGCCAAGCGCAGCACTGGCGCGGGTTTCGACATCGACCCGATACTCGGCAACCATCGGCATCAGTTGACGCCCGAGGCTGACATACAAGGCAGCCAGAATCAGCGCCAGCGCGCAAAGACCAAGCCCCCAGCGAGTCAGGGCAGAAAAGAAACGGGACAGACGCTCCATATCAGAAGGCCCTCCGCAATAAAGTTCGCCAGTCAGCCTTGCTGAAATGAACCTGGCTCAATAGTGCAGGTGCGGCCCGGTACAGGTTTTGCTCATTTACCACGCATCATTCTCGTTATAAGGGCTTACGGCTCGCCGGCCTGTGCATCAGGCTTTTACAAAGCGAGCAACTTCAGAGCAGCACCACGTCATATTGTTCCTGCGAATACATGGTTTCTACCTGAAAACGAATGGTGCGTCCGATAAAGCTCTCCAGCTCAGCCACATTACCCGACTCTTCATCGAGCAGCCGGTCCACAACCCGCTGGTTGGCCAATACACGATAGCCCAGCGCCTGATAGGCCCGGGCCTCACGCAGGATTTCGCGGAAAATCTCGTAACAGATGGTTTCCGGCGTCTTGAGCTTGCCGCGCCCCTGGCAGCAGTGGCAAGGCTCGCACAGCACTTGCTCAAGGCTTTCACGGGTACGCTTGCGGGTCATCTGCACCAGCCCCAACTCGGTGATCCCGATGATGTTGGTCTTGGCATGGTCGCGCTCCAGCTGTTTTTCCAGAGTGCGCAGGACCTGGCGCTGATGCTCGCCATCCTCCATATCGATGAAGTCGATGATGATGATGCCGCCCAGATTGCGCAGGCGCAGTTGCCTCGCAATGGCCGTCGCAGCTTCCAGGTTGGTCTTGAAGATGGTTTCTTCCAGGTTGCGATGGCCGACGAACGCACCGGTATTGACGTCGATGGTGCTCATCGCCTCGGCCGGATCGACCACCAGATAGCCACCCGACTTGAGCGGCACCTTGCGCTCCAGGGCCTTCTGGATTTCGTCTTCCACACCGTACAGGTCAAAGATCGGGCGCTCGCCGGGGTAATGCTCCAGGCGATCGGCAATTTCCGGCATCAGTTCAGCCACGAACTGCGTGGTTTTCTGGAAGGTTTCCCGGGAGTCGATGCGAATCTTCTCGATACGCGGGCTGACCAGATCGCGCAGTGTACGCAGCGCCAGGCCGAGGTCTTCATAAATCACGTTGGGCGGGCTGATGGTCTTGATCTGCTCGCCGATCTGGTCCCACAAACGACGCAGGTAACGAATGTCCATGAGGATCTCGTCGGCACCTGCACCTTCGGCAGCGGTGCGCAGGATAAAACCGCCCGCTTCCTTGATGCCTTCCAGCGCCACGCAATCACTGACGACTTTCTTCAGCCGTTCGCGCTCGCCCTCGTCTTCGATCTTCAGGGAAATGCCCACATGGGCCGTGCGCGGCATGTACACCAGATAGCGCGACGGAATCGACAGTTGAGTCGTCAGGCGTGCGCCCTTGCTGCCAATCGGATCCTTGGTGACCTGCACGACCAGACTCTGGCCTTCATGGACCAGAGAGCTGATGGTTTCCACAGCCGGGCCTTCACGCATGGAAATTTCCGACGCATGAATGAAAGCGGCGCGATCCAGCCCGATATCGATGAACGCGGCCTGCATGCCGGGCAACACCCGCACGACCTTGCCTTTGTAGATATTGCCGACGATGCCCCGACGCTGGGTCCGCTCGACATGGACCTCCTGCAGAACACCGTTTTCCACCACTGCCACCCGCGACTCCATCGGGGTGATATTGATCAGAATCTCTTCACTCATGGCTTTTCACCTTCCAGGCATTGCCAACAGGGTATGCCGAAACTGCCCAGCAGTTCTGCGGTTTCGCACAGAGGTAGCCCAACAACTCCAGAATAGCTGCCATGCAGCTCTTCGACGAAGATCGCTGCCAGGCCTTGAATAGCATAACTGCCCGCCTTGTCCTGCGGCTCGCCACTGGCCCAATAGGCCTGGATTTCAAGGGGTTGAACAGGACGAAAGCGCACGCGACTGGCCACGACACGGGCCTCGCTGCGCTGATGACCGACCAGCGCAATGGCCGTCAGCACTTGATGCTCACGCCCGGACAGCGCGGTCAGCATTGCCAAGGCATCGGCTTCATCGACTGGCTTGCCGAGAATGCGGCCGTCGAGCACTACGGCGGTGTCGGCCCCCAACACGCAAGCTGCCTCATCGTCCAGCAACGCCAGACCGGCTTTAGCCTTGCCAAGCGCCAGACGCTCGACATAGGCCGTCGGGGCTTCATCGATCAGAGGGGTTTCGTCGATTTGCGCACTCAGCGCAGTGAAAGGCACACCGATCTGAGTGAGCAGTTCACGGCGGCGCGGTGAGCCAGAAGCCAGATAAAGCAAGGGCATAAGGACATCTCCGTGTCTGTGACGATGAGCGCAGCACGACGCAGGTCTGCGCTCAGGCTGCGCTTAGTTGATTTTCAAACGCTTGCGCAACCCACGTAACCCATAACTCACCCATGGCCACAACAAGGCGCTGACCAATGCGGGCAGGACAAGAGCCAGCGTTGGCTGGCGATTGCCGTTCAAGGCGCTGATCCACAACTGGGCAAGCTGTGCCAGACCAAAGACCACCAGCAGCACAAGGCATTGCTGCCACATGGGGAACATGCGCAGACGTTGCTGCAAAGACATGACCAGAAACGCGATCAGCGTCAGGATCAAGGCGTTCTGCCCCAGATAATTGCCGTATAGCACATCTTCCATCAGGCCCAGCAGCCAGGCAGTGGTCATGCCGACCTTTTGCGGCAGAGCCAGGACCCAGAAGCTCAGGAGCAACGCCAGCCACAGCGGGCGAAAGATTTCCATGAACTGCGGCAGAGGCGAAATGCTCAGCAGCAGACCAATGGCGAACGTGAGCCAGACAACCCAGCCATTGCGCCCGGAGACATGACTAACCATCGATTCGCTCCCGAGTGTTGGAAGGTGTAGACGCCGGGGGCTGAGACGTAGCGGGTCTTGCGGCAGGTCGTGCCGGTGCCTGCTGAGTCGCCGGGGCTGCGGCCGGAGCCGAAGTACCGTGGGCGGCAGGCCTGGCGTGGGTGGTGCTGGTCGGGAACGACGGAATCGCTGGTACCGGCACCATCGGGAAAGCAGGTGACAGCGGCGGAATCGTTGGCGCCACTGTCGGCTCGATGCCTTTCTCAAGAGATTCCTGCGCCTGAGCCGCATCGGCGGCACGCTCTTCCGGCGAACGGCCATCGGAGAACACCAGCAGCAGGTAACGGCTGCGATTCAAGGCCGCAGTGGGAACGGCGCGAACAATGGCAAATGGCTGCCCGGAGTCATGAATGACCTCCTTGACCGTCGCCACCGGATAGCCCGCCGGGAAACGCTGCCCCAGGCCGGAACTGACCAACAGATCACCTTCCTTGATGTCTGCGGTATCCGCCACATGCCGCAGCTCCAGACGCTCCGGGTTGCCGGTGCCGCTGGCGATGGCTCGCAGGCCGTTGCGGTTGACCTGCACGGGAATGCTGTGGGTGGTGTCCGTCAGCAGCAGGACACGCGAGGTGTAAGGCATCAACTCGACCACCTGCCCCATCAGACCACGGGCATCGAGCACCGGCTGGCCAAGGACAACGCCATCGCGCTCGCCCTTGTTGATGATGATGCGGTGAGTGAAGGGGTTGGGGTCCATGCCGATCAGTTCGGCGACCTCGACCTTCTCGTTGACCAGCGCCGAGGAGTTGAGCAACTCACGCAGGCGAACGTTCTGCTCGGTCAGTGCCGCCAGTTTTTGCAGGCGACCTTGCAGGAGCAGGGTTTCGGTCTTGAGTTTTTCATTTTCGGCGATCAGCTCGGTACGGCTGCCGAACTGGCTGGCAACCCCCTGAAACATGCGTTGCGGCAGATCGACGATCCAGTAGGCCTGCATCAAGACCAGCGACATCTGACTGCGCACGGGCTTGAGCAGCGAGAAGCGTGCGTCCACCACCATCAGCGCGACCGACAGCACGACCAGCACCAGCAGACGTACGCCCAGCGATGGGCCTTTTGCGAAAAGCGGTTTAATAGGCCGCTCCTCCCGGGCATGCGATCAAAGGATCGAGCTTCAATTGGCTGTTATTCATGCGGTATGGAACCGGCCTGGACAGATGAAAGAAATAGGCACCTTGTTTCGGCGTCAGCCTAACGCATACAGGTAGCACAAGCGCTACCTGCATACAAAAGACCCCTATGAACAGCGCCCCGGCGAATTACTCGCTGGAGAGCAGGTCCATGGTGTGCTTATCCATCATTTCCAGCGCACGACCACCACCACGCGCCACACAGGTCAGCGGGTCTTCGGCAACGATGACCGGCAAACCGGTTTCCTGAGCCAGCAGTTTGTCCAGGTCACGCAGCAACGCGCCGCCACCGGTCAGCACCAGACCACGCTCGGCGATATCGGAAGCCAGCTCCGGCGGAGATTGCTCCAGAGCACTTTTGACAGCCTGAACGATAGTTGCCAGAGACTCCTGAAGGGCTTCGAGCACTTCGTTGGAGTTCAGGGTGAAGGCACGTGGAACGCCTTCGGCCAGATTACGGCCGCGCACGTCGACTTCACGGACTTCGCCGCCTGGATAGGCTGTACCGATTTCCTGCTTGATGCGCTCTGCGGTGGATTCACCGATCAGGCTGCCGTAGTTGCGACGCACGTAAGTGATGATCGCTTCGTCGAAACGGTCGCCGCCGACACGAACGGATTCGGCATAGACAACACCGTTGAGCGAGATCAGGGCGATTTCAGTGGTACCACCACCGATATCGACGACCATCGAGCCACGGGCTTCTTCGACCGGCAGACCGGCACCGATGGCAGCGGCCATTGGCTCTTCGATCAGGAATACTTCACGGGCACCAGCGCCCAGAGCCGATTCGCGGATTGCGCGACGCTCGACCTGAGTGGACTTGCACGGCACGCAGATCAGCACACGAGGGCTGGGCTGCAGAAAGCTGTTTTCATGAACCTTGTTGATGAAATACTGAAGCATCTTCTCGCAGACGCTGAAGTCGGCAATAACGCCGTCTTTCATCGGACGAATGGCTGCGATGTTGCCTGGAGTACGGCCCAGCATACGTTTGGCTTCGGTACCGACAGCCACGACACTTTTCTGGTTGCCGTGGGTACGAATGGCAACAACAGAGGGTTCATTCAGAACGATACCGCGCTCACGCACGTAAATAAGGGTGTTGGCAGTGCCCAGGTCGATGGAAAGATCACTGGAAAACATGCCACGCAGTTTCTTGAACATGGGATATGGGACCCTAGGGAACGCGTGGGTAAAAAAGTGCGGCAAACTCTAACAACGACAGGGATTTTGGGCAAGGAGCCAATATGTTAAATTGGCGGTTTTCTGAACACGCCCCCCGACGTTTGCGGCTTTAAGACCGCACAAACGCGGTGGTGTTCCGCAATTTGCTGACAGACCCGATTCGTCAGCATTCCACTGGAGATACCCCATGGCGCTTGAACGCTCCGACGTGGAAAAGATCGCCCATCTGGCCCGACTGGGCCTGGATGACGCCGATATCCCGCGTACTACCGAAGCACTTAACAGCATTCTTGGGCTGGTCGATCAGATGCAAGCGGTCGATACCACAGGCATAGAGCCGCTGGCTCACCCGCTGGAAGCCTCCCAGCGCCTGCGCGAAGACGCCGTTACAGAGCACAATCGTCGCGATACTTACCAAGTCATCGCACCAGCGGTCCAGGACGGGCTTTATCTGGTTCCGAAAGTCATCGAGTAAGGGAAAGAGCCTGCATGCATCAAATGACTCTGGCCGAGATCGCCCGCGGACTCGCCGATAAAAAGTTTTCTTCCGAAGAACTGACCCGTGTCCTGCTGGCGCGCATCGCGCAGCTCGACCCTCAGCTCAACAGCTTCATCACCCTGACCGAAGACCTGGCCATCACTCAGGCCCAGGCCGCAGACGCACGCCGCGCTGCCGGTGAGAATGGCGCCTTGCTGGGCGCGCCTCTGGCGCACAAGGACCTGTTCTGCACCCAGGGCATCCGCACCAGTTGCGCCTCGCGCATGCTCGACAACTTCAAGGCACCGTATGACGCCACCGTGGTTGCCCGACTGGCAGCCGCGGGCACCGTGACACTTGGCAAGACCAACATGGACGAATTCGCCATGGGTTCGGCCAACGAGTCCAGCTACTACGGCGCGGTGAAAAACCCCTGGGCCCTGGAACACGTACCAGGCGGTTCGTCCGGCGGCTCGGCTGCGGCAGTTGCTGCACGCCTGCTGCCTGCTGCCACCGGCACCGACACCGGCGGTTCGATTCGCCAGCCCGCTGCACTGACCAACCTCACCGGCCTGAAACCGACCTATGGCCGTGTTTCCCGCTGGGGCATGATCGCCTACGCTTCCAGCCTCGATCAGGCAGGCCCAATGGCGCGCACCGCCGAAGACTGCGCCCTGCTGCTGCAAGGCATGGCCGGCTTCGATCCGCAGGATTCCACCAGCATCGATGAGCCTGTGCCGGATTACTCCGCCAGCCTCAACACCTCGCTCAAAGGCCTGCGCGTCGGTTTGCCGAAGGAATACTTCAGCGCCGGCCTCGACCCACGCATCGCGCAACTGGTACACGAAAGCGTCAAGGAGCTGGAAAAGCTCGGCGCGATCGTCAAGGAAATCAGCCTGCCGAACAACCAGCATGCGATTCCAGCCTATTACGTCATCGCTCCGGCAGAAGCTTCATCCAACCTGTCGCGCTTCGACGGCGTACGTTTCGGCTATCGTTGCGAAGAGCCCAAGGACCTGACCGATCTGTACAAGCGCTCCCGCGCCGAAGGCTTCGGCCCTGAAGTACAGCGTCGCATCATGGTCGGTGCCTACGCGCTCTCGGCTGGCTACTACGACGCCTACTACCTGCAAGCGCAGAAGATCCGTCGCCTGATCAAGAGCGACTTCATGAACGCCTTCGCCGAAGTCGACGTGATTCTCGGCCCTACCACGCCAAACCCGGCCTGGAAGATCGGTGCCAAGAACAACGACCCGGTCTCTGCATATCTGGAAGACTTCTACACCATCACCGCCAACCTTGCGGGTCTGCCGGGCTTGTCCATGCCAGCAGGTTTCGTCGACGGCCTGCCGGTCGGTGTGCAATTGCTTGCGCCGTATTTCCAGGAAGGCCGTCTGCTGAACGTGGCCCATCAGTATCAGCAAGTCACTGACTGGCACACACGCACACCTGAAGGCTTCTGAGGAGCAATTAATATGCAATGGGAAGTCGTCATCGGGCTGGAGATTCACACCCAGCTTTCGACCCAATCGAAGATTTTCTCCGGTAGCGCCACCACGTTCGGCTCCGAGCCCAACACCCAGGCCAGCCTTGTGGATCTGGGCATGCCGGGCGTGTTGCCGGTGCTCAACAAGGAAGCCGTGCGCATGGCCGTCAAGTTCGGCCTGGCGGTCAATGCCGAAATCGGTCAGCACAACGTGTTCGCCCGCAAGAACTACTTCTACCCGGACCTGCCCAAGGGTTACCAGATCAGCCAGATGGAATTGCCGATCGTCGGCAAGGGCCATATGGACATCACCCTTGAAGACGGCACGGTCAAGCGCATCGGCATTACCCGCGCTCACCTGGAAGAAGATGCGGGCAAGAGCCTGCACGAAGACTACAGCGGCATGACCGGTATCGACCTGAACCGCGCCGGCACTCCGCTGCTGGAAATCGTGTCCGAACCGGACATGCGCAGCGCCAAGGAAGCCGTGGCTTACGTCAAGGCAATCCATGCGCTGGTTCGCTACCTGGGCATCTGCGACGGCAACATGGCCGAAGGCTCGCTGCGTTGCGACTGCAACGTGTCGGTTCGCCCCAAGGGCCAGGCCGAATTCGGTACTCGCTGCGAGATCAAGAACGTCAACTCGTTCCGCTTCATCGAGAAGGCGATCAACAGCGAGATCCAGCGCCAGATCGACCTGATCGAAGACGGTGGCAAGGTCATCCAGCAGACTCGCCTGTACGACCCGAACACCAACGAAACCCGTGCCATGCGCAGCAAGGAGGAAGCCAACGACTACCGTTACTTCCCCGATCCGGACCTGTTGCCGGTCATCATCGAAGACTCGTTCCTCGACGAAACCCGCGCCACCCTGCCGGAGCTGCCGCCGCAGAAACGCGAGCGCTTCCAGAGCCAGTTCGGTCTGTCGGCCTACGACGCCAGCGTGCTGGCTTCCAGCCGCGAGCAAGCCGATTACTTCGAGCAAGTGGTCAGCATCGGCGGCGACGCCAAGCTGGCGGCCAACTGGGTCATGGTCGAACTGGGCAGCCTGCTGAACAAGCAAGGCCTGGAAATCGAAGAGTCGCCGGTCAGCGCCGAGCAACTGGGTGGCATGCTCAAGCGCATCCTGGACAACACAATCTCCGGCAAGATCGCCAAGATGGTGTTCGAGGCCATGGCCAATGGTGAAGGCAGCGCCGACGAAGTCATCGAGAAGCGTGGCCTGAAGCAGGTTACCGACAGCGGTGCCATCGAATCGATGCTCGACGAAATGCTCGCCGCCAATGCCGAGCAGGTCGAACAGTACCGCGCCGCAGACGAAGCCAAGCGCGGCAAGATGTTCGGTTTCTTCGTTGGTCAGGCGATGAAAGCCTCCAAAGGCAAGGCCAACCCGCAGCAAGTGAACGAACTGCTGAAGGCCAAGCTCGAAGGCTAACTCAAGCCGTAGGAGTGAATTTATTCGCGAAAGTCTTATTCCGGGCTTTCGCGGATGAATCCGCTCCTACATGGTTAAACAGGCATCACAGGATCTGACCGATGCGCCGACTTCTCACTGCCTGCTCCCTGCTCACACTGCTGGCCGGTTGCGCCAGTCATGACATCGATCCTCACGGCTACGACGAAACCGGCCGGGCCTCGTACTACGGCGCCAGGCATCACGGCAAACGTACCGCCAGTGGCGAACCTTTCAATCAGAATGCCTTGACCGCCGCTCATCGCGAGCTGCCTTTCGGCACGCGCGTCAAAGTCACCAATCTGGACAACGACAAGAGCGTTGTCTTGCGTATCAACGATCGTGGTCCTCACATTCGAGGGCGGCTGATCGATGTATCCCGCGAAGCGGCCGAGCAACTGGGCATGCTGCGCAGCGGAACCGCGCCAGTGCGCATCCAGAGCCTCGACTGAGGACACCCGGAATTATCCAGCTATCGAGCCTTCCCGCCCCCGCACTCATCCAGCTGGTGAGTGGTCTTCTACTTTTACTGATCGGCGCCGAGCTGTCAGTACGCGCCGCCGTACGCATGGCCTCCATCCTCAATATTCGCCCGCTGATCATCGGCCTGACCGTTGTCGCCCTGGGCAGTAGCGCGCCGCAGATGGCAGTCAGCCTGCAAGCCGCGTTTTCCGACAGCACCGACATTGGCGTAGGCAGTGTCATAGGCAGCAATATCTTCAATGTGCTGGTGACGCTGGGGCTGTGCGCCCTGATCATTCCGCTGCGGGTCGCCCGCCAGGTCTTGCGCATCGATATCCCGCTGATGATCGGGGCCAGCCTGCTGGTCATCGGTCTGTCCTGGAATGGCGAGTTCAGCAAGTTCGATGGCGTGTTGCTGTTGGGTGCCCTGCTGGCCTGCCTTGTTATCGTCCTGCGCCAGGCCAGTCATGGCGCACGTCATGGCCATACGCACAGCACCGAAAAACCCCGTTCACTGACTTGCATTGCCCTGCTGGTCTGCGGCCTGCTGTTGCTGGCGTCTGGCGGCCATCTGCTGGTGGATGCGGCGGTGGTGGTCGCGATCAATCTGGGGCTGTCCGAGCGCATCATCGGCCTGACACTGATCGCCATCGTTACCTCGCTGCCAGCCCTGATGACTTCCCTGATCGCCGCACTGCGCGGCGAGCGGGATATCGCAGTGGGCAATGTGATCGGCAGCAACCTGTTCAACCTGCTGGGCGTACTGGGCCTGACTGCCCTGATCTCGCCTGTGCCATTGACGATATCTCCCAACGCGCTGGTTTTCGACCTGCCGATCATGCTCGGCGTCGCCGTGCTCTGCCTGCCGCTGTTTTACGCCGGTTATCGCATCACCCGCCTTGAGGGGCTGCTGCTGTTGGCGTTGTATCTGACCTACGGGCTGCATATCGTGTCGTTCAGTACCGGCATGCTGCTGGCTGAAAGGCTTGAACACCTGATGATCCAGTTCATCCTGCCGCTGCTCGGCACCGCGGTTGCCTTCGGCATCGTGAAGGCCTGGCGGCGCCAACATTGACCCAGGGGGAAACGCCATGACAGACAAGACAATCGGCAAGGGCGAACAGATGCGGCGTCAGGTCATGGGCGATGTATTCGTCGACCGTGCGCTGGGCAACGCCACCGAGTTCAGTCAGCCACTGCAGGATTTCGTCAACGAACACGCCTGGGGTAGCGTCTGGCAACGCGAAGGTCTGGACCTGAAAACCCGCAGCCTGATTACCTTGGCGACGCTGACTGCGCTCAAGTGCTCACAGGAACTCAAAGGTCATGTGCGTGGTGCCCTGAACAACGGCTGCACCGTGGAAGAAATTCGCGAAGCCCTGCTGCATTGCGCTGTGTATGCCGGGGTGCCCGCCGCTATCGAAGCGTTCCGCTCGGCACAGGAAGTGATAGACGCCTATCAGAAAGCCGACTAGATCCAGCCGCCCCACTGCAACAGGAAAATCCCGATATTGGTCGTCACCGCCGCCGCCAGGGTGGTGATGACGATAATCGCGGCGGCCAGCTCGTAATTGCCATTGGCGGTGCGAGCCATGATGTAGCTGGCTGCCGCCGTCGGGCTGCCGAAGTACAGGAACAGAATCCCCAGCTCAGCACCGCGAAAGCCCACCAGCCACGCTGCAAAAGTGCAGATCAATGGCAGCCAGACCATTTTCACCATGCTTGCACTGATCGCCAGCGCGCCGCTTTTGCGCAAGGACGCCAGCGACAGCGTGCCACCGATACAGATCAGCGCCAGCGGCAGAGTCATCTGCGCCAGATAGCTGCCGGAGGTTTCCAGCCACTTGGGCAGGCCGATGCTGAAATAGGCGAAAGGCGAAGCGACGATGACACTGATGATCAGTGGATTGGCCAGAACACTCTTGAACACACTCCACGGATCGGACTTGATGACCGGGCTGTAGACCGCCAGCACGATGGTCGAGAGTGCGTTGTAGAACACAATGACCAAGGCCGCGAGAATCGCACCCAGCGAAATACCGTATGCGCCATACATACTGGCGGCCAGCGCCAGCCCCACCACACCATTGTTACCGCGAAACGCACCTTGAACGTAAACGCCCCGATCCTCCCGAGGGCAACGCCAGATCGCCCAGCCCCACGTAGCTGCGAAGCTCAACAGAGTCGCGAGGCTGAAGAAAACCAGCAGCTTGGGTTGCAGTGCCTCGTTCAGATTGGCGTGAATGATCCCCAGAAACAGCAGAGCCGGCATGGTGACGTTAAACACCAGGCTCGACGCCACAACGATGAAACCATCATTGATCGCATGGATACGCTTGAGGACCACACCCAGGAACAACATGGCAAACACAGGCGCGGTAATGTTCAGGGTTTCAAGAAAAATAGCCAGCATGCCGCAGACCCGGTCCTGTCGTAAGGTGACCTCATCATAAGCCAGCAGGGGGAAAGGTGTTGCAAGGAATTTCAGTTCGTCTGAATCGCCCCGGATTCTCTAGACACCTTGCAAGCTCATTGTGTAACGTTTTTCAAACTCTACCGGTGAGAGCTGATTGTTGAAACCATGGCGGCGTTTTGCGTTGTAGAACATCTCGATGTAATCA